>JACPEF010000202.1 GCA_016183675.1 Betaproteobacteria bacterium | reverse complement strand
GGCGCGATCTTCACCACGTGCGCCCATTTCTCGTTGTCGAACACGAAGCTCCCGTCTCCGGGCGGCGCGCCAAGCATGAATTCCCCGCCCGCCACCTCGACATCGCCCGGCCAGGGTCCGCGCGCAGGGCCTTCCGCGGGCCTCGGCGCCTGCTCTGGGGCGCGATAGCCGAGCGTCTGGCGCGTGTAGGTGAAGGCCTCGCAATGCATCTCCTCGTGGAACGCCGCGAGCTGAACGAAGTACCACACGTGTTCGGTCGCGCCCTCGCGCTCCAGGCGCTCCAGCACGCGCTCCAGGACGCGCTCGAGGTAGCCCAGCGTCGCCTCGAAATCCGGGAGCGGCAGGCTCCAGCGCGCGTCGTGCGGCACGATGGCCGAGTCGTACAGCGCGTCGGCGTTCGCGATCAGCGAGGGCGCTCGCTCGCCGCCCGGCCGATGGCGCAGGCACCAGTGCTCCTGAAACCAGCCGACGTGGCCGATCTCCCACCAGGGCGGGTTGACGATTCCGAGCTTGGGCCCGAGCAGCTGCTCGCCGGTGAGGTCGTGCGCGTAACCCAGCGTGCGGGCGCGCGCGTCGATCAACATGCGCCGAAGCGCGGGCACATCCGGACTCGACGTCGGTTGCGTCATTGGGTACCGTGACAGAATAGTGCCAAAATTTTAACCCAGGCTCGCCCTTGAAAATCGTCATCGTCACGCCCGCCGCGGCCCGCTCCCGCCACGGAAACCGCAATACGGCGGCGCGCTGGGCCGCGGTGTTGCGCGGGCTCGGCCAGCGCGTACGGGTGCAGGTCACCTGGGACGGAGCACCCGCCGACGTCATGATCGCATTGCACGCGCGCCGCAGCCATGATTCCATCCGGCGATTTGCGGCCAGCTATCCCGGGCGGCCGCTCCTGCTGGCGCTCACCGGCACCGACCTCTACCGCGACATCCGCTTCGATCCCGGTGCCCGGGAATCCATGCGGCTCGCCACGCGCATGGTGGTATTGCAGGAAAACGGCCTCGCGGAGCTCACCCCGGCGTTGCGGCGGAAAACGCGCGTCATCTATCAGTCCACCCGCCCGATCACACCGCACCCGCCGCTCAAGCGCTGTTTCGAGAGCGTGGTGAGCGGCCATTTGCGCGAGGAAAAGGACCCCTTCCGTGCCGCGGCCGCGCTCGCCCATTTGCCGCGGCAGAGCCGCGCCCGCGTTACCCACATCGGCGGCGCCATGAGCCCGGAGATGGCGCAAGAAGCACGGACCTGGACCTCGCGCCAGCCGCGTTACCGTTGGCTCGGCGAGCTGCCGCACTGGAAAGCCCTGCGGGTGCTGGCGCGAGCGCGGCTGATGGTGATCAGCTCGCGCATGGAGGGAGGCGCCAACGTGGTATGCGAGGCTCTTGCCGCCGGCGTTCCGGTCATCGCCTCGCGCATCTCCGGCAACGTCGGCATGCTCGGCCCGCGTTACGCAGGTTATTACCCTGTTGAAGACGAGCGGGCGCTCGCCCGCTTGATGTGGCGCGCCGAGAGCGATCCGGCGTTCTATCGACTGCTCAGATCCCAGTGCCGGGCGCGGCGCGCGCTGATTGCGCCCCGGCGCGAGCGCGACGGGCTGAAACGATTGCTCGCCGAAGTGGTCTAGCTGTTTTTTTTCACCACAGAGGCACAGAGAGCACAGAGATCGCTCCAATATATGAAGTCGCGAGCGCGATTTTGCGCCGCAGGTCTCAAGCGAATCAGGTCGCGCCGGCAGTGGCGACGACGATGTTCAGCAGCCCCAATGCCAGGTTCACGGCGACGGCGACCCGAATCTGGTTTAGTGCTGCCCCGCCCGTTTTCCAGTCCTGCGCCGCAACAGCGCGCTTGAGCGTCGCAAACGACGAAAAGAACACGTAGGCGAAGATCAGCGTCATCACCACGCCGATGTAGAGCATGAGGTGGACGTAGAGCGGCATGCGTCCGAGCTCCGCGATTCTCGCCACCATGTAGAAGCCGCTCCCCAGTATCAGCGCCACCGCCGCCCACACCCACAGGAAGAAACGCCGCAGCGTCGCCGCCCATAACACCAGGCGTTGCGGCGGCTCGAGGCCAGACGTCGACGGGCGCAAGCATAGATACGCGAAAAACATGCCGCCGATCCAGACCACCGCGCCCAACAGGTGGAACATGACCGCGATCTTCATCGCTCGTATGGAAAACGGCGAACAGTAAACGTTAAACGGTTTAACCGTTCACTGTTCACCGTTCACGGTTCTCCAGCAATCCGCGCACCGGCGCGAAGCTGCGGCGGTGCACAGCGGAGACCCCGTGCGCGCGCAGCGCGGCCAGATGCGCGAGGGTCGGGTACCCCTTGTGGCGGTCGAAGCCGTACTCGGGATGCAGCCGGTGCAGCGCCAGCATCTCGGCATCGCGCGCCACCTTCGCGAGTATCGAGGCCGCCGCGATCGCGGCAACCGTGGCATCCCCCCTTACGACCGCCCGCACCGGCACACTCAAGCGCGGACGGTGCACGCCGTCCACGAGTACCTGCCGCGGCACGACCGCCAGCTGCTCGACGGCGCGGCGCATGGCGAGAAGCGTAGCCTGGAGGATGTTGACGGAATCGATCTCCTCGACACTCGCGCTCGCCACCGCCCAGGCCGTGGCGCAGGCGCGAATCTCGAATGCCAGCGTTTCGCGCCGGCGCGGCGTCAGCTTCTTCGAGTCGGCGAGCCCCGCGATGGGCCGGCCGGGGTCCAGGATGACGGCGGCGGCGAACACCGGTCCGGCGAGCGGACCCCGCCCCGCTTCATCTACCCCGCAAATGAGCTTCACGGTGCGGGTTCGGTCCGAATCAGCGGGAGCAATGCCGCAGCGGTGCGCTCGGCGTTGTCCTGTCGCAACTCCTGCGCCATGGCGGCAAAACGGGCCTCCAGCCGGCGACGCACCGTTGCATCGAACAACAGGTTGACGACCGCCTGCGACAGGTTCTCCGGAGTGGCCTCGTCCTGCAGGAACTCCGGGACGACGAACTCCCCGGCGAGGATGTTGGGCAGGCCGGCATACGGCTGATAGCGGCGGTTATACATGATCCACCAGGACGCCCGCGGCATGCGATAAGTGATCACCATCGGGCGCCCGATCAGCGCCGCTTCGAGCGTGGCGGTACCGGAAGCCGCCAGCACCACGTCGGCCGCCGCCATCGCCTCATGCGCGTGACCGAACAGCACTGTCAGGTTGAGCTCGCCCGTATCGCGGCGGTAGAGCGCGGCCTCGAACAACTCCTTCGTGGCGCGGCTCACCAGCGGGACCAGAAACAGGGCATCCGGCACGCTCGCCGCTATGTGCGCCGCCGTCTCCACGAACAGCCCGGACATGTGCTCGACCTCGCTTACTCTGCTGCCGGGCAGCAGTGTGATGATCTTGGCCGCAGCCGGCAAACGCAGCTGCTCTCGCATCGCGGCCCGGTCGGTGAAACCCGACAACATGTCGGCAAGCGGATGCCCGACGTAGGTGACCGGCACGCCGGCCTGCTCGTAGAGCGCCGTCTCGAATGGAAACACCACCAGCATCCGGTCTACCGCGCGCTTGATCTTGTGGATGCGCCCTGCGCGCCACGCCCAGATCTGGGGGCTCACGTAGTGCACGGTGGGGATGCCGGATGACTTGAGCTGTGCCTCGAGATCGAGGTTGAAGTCGGGCGCGTCCACTCCAATGAACAGCGCCGGCCGCTCCCTCAGGAAATGCGCCGCCAGCCGCCGGCGCATCCCGACGATTTCCAGGTAGTGCCGCAGCACCTCGACATAGCCGCGCACCGCCAGCTTCTCGAGCGGGTAGAGGACCTCCATCCCCGCCGCCTGCATGCGCGGCCCGCCGATGCCGATGAAGCGCGCGCGCGGCACACGGTCGCGCAGCGCCGTGATGAGACGAGAACCGAGCAGATCACCGGAAGGCTCACCCGCGACCACGCCGATGGTGAGCGGCGCCCGGGTCATTACCTGACGATGCCGCGAGTGGAGCCGGCCAGGAAATCGAGGATGGCTTGGACTTCCGGGCACTCCCTCACCTGGCGCGCGAGCTCCCGTTTGGCCTGATCGAGCGTGAGTCCCGACCGGTAGAGCGTCTTGTAGGCGCGCCTGAGCCTGGTGATGGTGGCGGGCGTGAATCCGCGCCGCTTCAGGCCTTCCACGTTGATCCCGAATGGCCGCGCGGAATTGCCCGAGGCGGTGACGAACGGTGGAACGTCCTGCAGCACGACGGCCCCGGCCCCCGTGATGCCGTGGGCGCCGATATGGCAGAACTGATGCACCGCGGTGAGACCGCCAAGGATCGCATAATCGCCCACGTGCACGTGTCCGCCGAGCTGGGCGCCGTTGGCGAAGACCGTGTGATTGCCGATCTGGCAATCGTGCGCGAAATGCACGTAGGCCATGATCCAGTTGTCGCTGCCGACGCGGGTGACACCCGCGTCCTGCGCCGTGCCGCAGTTGAGGGTGCAGAACTCGCGTATCGTGTTGTTGTCGCCGATCTCCAGCCGCGTGAGCTCGCCGGCGTACTTCTTGTCCTGCGGCGCCTCGCCGAGCGAAACGAAATGGAAGATGCGGTTTTTCGCACCGATGCGCGTATGGCCGGTAATCACGGTGTGCGGCCCGATCCAGCAGCCGGGCCCGATCGCCACATGGGGGCCGATCACGGCGTACGGTCCGATCTCAACGCCCGCGGCCACCTCGGCTCCCGGTTGCACGATGGCGGTAGGATGGATCATATCGCCCGCAAGGTGGTCAGTGCGCAACCGGCTTTCACCGCAGAGAGGCAGAGTCAGTTGCCGCTCGTGGCGTCGTCGATCGAGCGGATAGTGCACATCAGCTCGGCCTCCGCGGCCACGGTGTCGTTTACCCGCGCCACCCCGCTGAATATCCAGATGCTGCGAGCGTGCCGTTTGAGTGTCACCTCGAGCATGAGCGTATCGCCGGGCACCACCGGCCGCTTGAACCGCGCGTGGTCGATGCCCACGAAGTAGTACACCGACATCTCGTCCGCCTTGTGGTTCATGGTCCGGAACGAGAGGATTGCCGCTGCTTGCGCCAGCGCCTCGATGATGAGCACCCCCGGCATGATCGGGCGATGCGGGAAGTGGCCGCTGAAAAACGGCTCGTTGATGGTGACGTTCTTGACCGCCGTGATGCTTTTGCCCGGCTCGTATGACGTCACGCGGTCGATCAGCAGGAATGGGTAGCGGTGCGGCAGGTACTCGAGAACCTCGTGGATGTCCATGCTGATCAAGGTTTGCTCCTTTTCGGCTGCGCCGGCTTTTTCTCCAGTGTGCGGACGCGCTCTGCCAGCTCGTTCAGGTGCCGCAGCTGCGCCGCGTTCTTGCGCCACTCGCTGTTAGGCTCGAAAGGGTACGCTCCGGTGTAGGTTCCCGGTTTGGCGATGGACTTGGTGATCAGCGTGCAGGTCGATATCTCGACGTGATCGGCGATGGTCAGGTGACCGGCTATGCGGGAGGCGCCACCGATCCTGCAGCCGCGGCCGATTTTCGCACTGCCGGCGATGCCAACGAAAGCCGCAATCGCCGTGTGCGCGCCGATGCGCACGTTGTGGGCGATCTGAATCTGGTTGTCGAGCTTGACGCCCTCCTCGATCACTGTGTCGTCCAGCGCGCCGCGGTCGACAGTCGTATTGGCGCCGATCTCGACGTCGTTACCGATCACCACGCGCCCGATCTGCGGCACCTTGAGCCACCGGCCCTCGTCCATGGCGATGCCGAAACCGTCGGCGCCGATCACCACCCCCGAGTGCAGGATGACCCGGTCGCCGATCATGCAGTCGTGATAAACGGTTACGTTGGAAAACAGCCGCACCCCGCTCCCCACCCCAACGCCATCGCCGAGACAGCACCCCGCTCCGATCATGCTGCCGCCTCCGATCCGCACGCTACGGCCGATCACCACAAAGGGGCCGATCTCCGCGTCCCGCGCTATCGCAGCCGAGGGGTCGATGACGGCGGCGGCGTGCACGCCCGGCCTGGGCTCGCGCCCCGGATTGAACAGCGCCGAAACGCGCGCGAAATACGCGTACGGATTTGCGCACACGATGCGCGGAAGTCGCGTCGCGGCCCGCGCCGACTCGCTCACGATCACGGCGCCCGCGCACGTAGCCTTGAGCTGCGACAAATAACGGTCATTGGCGAGGAATGCAATGGTGTCGGGGGTCGCGCCCTCCAGCGTGGCGACCTGCCGCACCCGGACCTCCGGATCGCCCGCGATCTCGCCACCGTAGCGCTTGACGATCTCGCGCAGGCTGTAGGATGTGCGTTCGCTGGGCATCATCACCGCGAAACCGCAAGCCCCGGTCGCGCCGCGCAGGAGGGGCGTAGCGTCATCACGGCGGCCCCCGGTGCCGCCCTACTTGCCCTCGGCGAGCGCCTTGAGCACCCTGTCCGTGATGTCCATGCGCGGGCTGCGGAACACCGCCTCCTGCAGGATGAGGTCGAATTTTTCAGCATCCGCGATCTGCTTGATGACGCGGTCGGCGCGCTCGAACAGTGTGGCGAGCTCCTGGTTGCGGCGCATGTTGAGGTCCTCGCGGTACTCGCGCTGCATGCGCTGGAAATCCACGCTCATGCGCGCCAGCTCCTGTTCCTTCGCCCGGCGGTCGCCCTCGCTCATCGTCACCGCGTCCTTTTCGAGCTGACCCTGCATGGCCTTGATCTGGGCCTCGCGGCGCTGCAGTTCCTGCGCGCGCGGCGCGAATTCCTTCTCGAGCTGCTTGCTGGCGCGCTCGGCCGGCGCCGATTCGCGGCGGATGCGTTCCACATCCACAAATCCGATCTTGATTTCCGCTGCCTGGGCCGCCGTGACGCCGAGCAACAGCACCAAGACCGCGAACGTCGAATACCAATGCTTCAATGTGCTCTCCTTGCGGTTAGCCGATCGCCGGTTCCTCATGGCGATGCATGACGCGATCAAAACACCCCCCCGAAAGTGAACTGGAACGGCTGTTTGCGGTCGCCGGGCTTGTCGCCCAGCGGCGCCGCGACGTTGATCTTGAGCGGGCCGAAGGGTGACACCCAGAGCACGGCCACTCCTACGGAATACCGCAGCTCTTCCGAGCTGTAGGTCTCGCCAACCGTGGCCGCGTCGAAAAAGGCGCTCATTCTCACCGACCGGTCGTTTGCCAGGCCTGGGAACGGAAACAGCAACTCGGCGTTGCCGAGCAGCTTGCGGCTGCCGCCGCGCGGGTCCCCGTTGCTGTCCTTCGGACCGATAGTATATGCCTTGTAGCCGCGCACCGAGGTCACGCCGCCCGCGTAATAGTTCTTGAAGAACGGCAACGGCTTGTCGCCATAGCCGTCGCCATAGCCGACCTCGCCGTTGACCATGAAGGTAAGAAAGCGCGTCAGCGGGAAATAGCGCTGGTACTGGTAGAAGAGCTTATAGTACTCCAGCGTTCCGGCTGGCGTACCGACTTCGGCGGTAGCCCTCTGCAGCGTTCCCTTGTTGGGATAGATCAGGCTGTCGCGCCCGTCCCGCGTCCAGCCGGCGTTCACCAGCAGACTGGAATTTTTCGTCCCGAAAGTCGCGACATAGTCCTGGTAAATCAGCGGGCTGTCGGGAAAGGTCGTGATGGTGGTGTCCTCGTAGCCGATCCCGTAATGTATGGTATCG
>JACPEF010000207.1 GCA_016183675.1 Betaproteobacteria bacterium | reverse complement strand
TATCGCGCACCGGCGGGCATCTGTCGTCCAACCTCGGCACCATCGAGCTCACCATAGCGCTGCACTACGTCTTCGACACGCCGCAGGACCGCATCGTGTGGGACGTGGGTCACCAGACCTACGGCCACAAAGTGCTGACCGGCAGGCGTGAGAGCATGAAGCGGTTGCGCATGTGGGAAGGCATTTCGGGATTTCCGCGCCGCGAGGAGAGCGAGTACGACACCTTCGGCACCGCGCATTCGAGCACCTCGATCAGCGCCGCGCTCGGCATGGCGGTCGCCTCCAGGCTCGCCGGCGTGAAGCGCCACGTGGTGGCGGTCATCGGCGATGGCGCGATGACCGCCGGCATGGCGTTCGAGGCGCTCAACAACGCCGGCGCGATGGACATCGACCTGCTCGTCATCCTGAACGACAACGAGATGTCGATCTCGCCGCCGGTGGGCGCGCTCAACAAGTACTTCGCGAAGCTCATGTCGGGGCGCTTCTACACCGCGGCGCGCCGCGCGGGCGAGAAGGTGCTGGGCGAGCTCGCGCGCCGGGCCGAGGAGCACATGAAGGGGATGGTCACCCCCGGCACCCTGTTCGAGGAAATGGGGTTCAATTACATCGGGCCGATCGACGGCCACGACCTCGACGCGCTGATCCCGACGCTCCGCAACATGAAGGCGCTCAAGGGCCCGCAGTTCCTGCACATCGTGACGAAGAAAGGCGCGGGCTACAAGCTCGCCGAGGCCGACCCGGTGCTCTACCACGGCGTCTCCAAGTTCGACGCCACCAACGGCATCGTCGGGGCCAAGGGCGGGGGCAGGCTGACCTACACGCAGGTCTTCGGCGAGTGGCTGTGCGACATGGCGGCGCTCGACCAGCGGCTCATCGGCATCACGCCCGCGATGCGCGAGGGCTCGGGGCTGGTCAAGTTCTCGGAGCAGTATCCCGACCGCTACTTCGACGTGGGGATTGCCGAGCAGCACGCGGTGACCTTTGCCGCCGGGCTCGCGTGCGAGGGATACAGGCCCGTGGTGGCGATCTATTCCACGTTCCTGCAGCGCGCCTACGACCAGTTGATCCACGACGTGCAGATCCAGAACCTGCCGATCGTGTTCGCGATAGACCGCGCGGGACTGGTGGGGGCGGACGGCGCCACGCACAACGGCAGCTTCGATCTCTCGTACCTGCGGTGCCTGCCCAACATGACGGTGATGACGCCCTCGGACGAGAACGAATGCCGGCAAATGCTCTACACCGCGTTCCAGTTGAACAGGCCCGCGGCGGTGCGCTATCCGCGCGGCGCGGGCCCGGGCGCGGAGATCCAGAAGGAGATGAGGGCGCTGCCGGTCGGGAAGGGTGAGATCCGCCGCCGCGGGAAGAGCTTCGCGATTCTCGCGAAGAAGGTCGCGATCCTCGCTTTCGGCGCCGTGCTCAAGCCGGGACTCGAGGCGGCCGAGGAGCTCGATGCGACGGTCGCCGACATGCGCTTCGTCAAGCCGCTCGATGAGGAGCTGGTGGCGAGCCTCGCCGACAGCCACGACCTGCTGGTGACGGTGGAGGAGAACGTGGTGACGGGCGGGGCGGGGAGCGCGGTGGTCGAGGCGCTGGAGCGGATCGGCAAGGCCACCCCGGTGCTGCAGCTCGGGCTGCCCGACCGCTTCATCGACCAGGGCGATCCGGGAATTCAGCTCGCCTCCGCCGGTCTGAACAAGGAGGGGATCGTCAAAGCCATCCGCGCGCGGCTCGCGGAGTAGAATTGCCAGTCAAGGCGGACGGGCTTGACCGCCGCCTTAACCACGCCGGATGGAACGGACGCCCCGTGCCGCTCATCCGGCGACCAGTTGCTTATGGCTCACCGGAATTCATCTATGACGCTCAACAGGCAGATGCTCGAAGAAAACGAGATGGACGGCTACGCCGGCTACGCTAGGAACGACCAGTACAACCCGGCGGCGGTGCGGCGCATCGCCGAGAAGTACCGCGCCATCCTGAAGGATCTCGGTGAGGACCCGAGCCGGGAGGGCCTGCAGAAGACTCCGGAGCGCGTGGCGAAGGCGCTGCAGTTCCTCACCCACGGCTATGACCTCGACCCGGCGGAGATCCTGCGCTCGGCGATGTTTCGCGAAGAGTACCAGCAGATGGTGATCGTGAAGGACATCGAGCTCTACTCGCTGTGCGAGCATCATCTGCTGCCGTTCTTCGGGAAGTGCCACGTCGCCTACATCCCCAACGGCTGCCTTGTCGGGCTCTCCAAGATCCCGCGCGTGGTGGACGCCTTCGCGCGCCGCCTCCAGGTGCAGGAGCGCCTTACGGTCGAGATTCGCGACTGCGTCGAGCGAACGCTGAAGCCCGTGGGCGTCGCGGTGGTGATCGAGGCGCAGCACATGTGCATGGTGATGCGCGGCATCCAGAAGCAGCACTCGATCGCGACCACCTCGGCCTTCACCGGCGAGTTCAACGCCGAGAAGACGCGTGCCGAGTTCATGCGGCTGATCACGCGCGGCAACCCCGTCGGCTAATCGGCCGTGGTCAGTGACCGGTGACCGGTGACCAGTGACCATGAGAATCATATGACCACGGCCGATAAGACCTGCGAGTACATCGTCGAGCAGATCCTGCCCGACGTGCGCAGGGGCCGGATGGTGATCCTCGTGGACGACGAGGACCGCGAGAACGAGGGCGATCTGTTCGTCGCCGCCGAGCGCGCCGCGCCCGAAGCGATCAGTTTCATGGCCACCCACGGGCGGGGCCTGATCTCGCTGGCGCTGACCGAAGAGCGCCTGCGGAGCCTCGGGCTCTCGCTCATCACCGATGACACCGGCAACCAGACCCGGTTCGGCACCGCGTTCGCCACGCCGATAGACGCGCGCGAGGGCGTGGGCTCGGGCATGTCGGCCCATGACCGGGCGCGCACCATCGCGGTCGCGATCGCGGACGACGCCAAGCCGACCGACCTGATCCGCCCCGGTCGCCTTCAGACGCTGCGCGCGGTGGACGGCGGCGTGCTCGCGCGCCGCGGCCACACCGAGGCGGCGGTGGACCTCGCGCGGCTCGCGGGGCTCAGGCCCGCCGGCGTGATCTGCGAGATCATGAAGGACGACGGCACCATGGCGCGCATGCCGGACCTCGAGCGCTTTGCGGCCGAGCACAACATCCGGATCCTCCGCATCGCCCATCTCATCGCCTACCGCCAGAACGAGCGCCAGCTCCGCCGCCGCTCGGAAACGATGCTGCCCACGCGCAAGGCCGGCGACTTCCGGCTCGTGGTCTACAGCGACAACATGGAGGCGATACTGTTCGTCGCGCTGGTGAAAGGCGAGCTGAAGCCCGAGCAGCCGGCGCTCGTGCGCCTGCATTCGCAGTGCCTCACCGGCGACGTCTTCGGGAGCGAGCGCTGCGACTGCGGCGAGCAGCTCGACGCCGCGATGACGATGATCGAGAAAGCGGGGAGCGGCGTGCTGGTCTACATGTTCGACGAAGGCCGCGGCATCGGGCTGCTCAACAAGATCCGCGCCTATGCGCTTCAGGACCAGGGCCACGACACGGTCGAGGCGAACCACGCACTGGGCTTTGCGGCTGACATGCGCGACTACAAGGCCGGCGCGCATATCCTGTTCGACCTCGGCGTGCGCAAAGTCCGCCTGCTGACCAACAATCCGGAGAAGGTGCAGGCGCTCGCACAGTACGGCCTCACCGTCATCGAGCGCGTGCCGATCGAAGTTCCGCCGCGCGCCTCCAACCGCGACTACCTCCGCACCAAGCGCACCAAATTCGGCCACCTGCTCTCGATGGTGGGCGAGAAGCAGGATCCAGGATCCACGATTCAGGATCCAGGGAAGAAGCGCAAGTAAGTTGCGGTTGCTACTGAATCCCGATTCCCGAATCCTGTCGTTGATGGAAAGGGCGAAAAGGCCGGTCGAGCCATTTCCGATGGAGGAGAGCCATGAGAAAAAGTTGGATCGGTCGGTTCAGTTCCGTAGCAGCGGTTGCAGGTCTCGCAGTCAGTATCCATGCCCAGGCCGCCGACAGGGTCGTGCTGGATGGGTCAACCGGGGTCATGCCCCTCGCCAGCGCTCTCGCCAAGGCCTTTCAGGCGAAGAATCCGGACGCCGCTTTCGAGTTCGGGAAGGGGCTCGGCACCAAGGCGCGTATTCAGGCGCTGGCGGACGGGAAGATCGACATCGCGCTGGCCAGCCACGGCCTGAAAGTGGAGGAGATCACCCGGCAGGGCATGTCGGTCCATGAAGTCGCGCGGATCGCCGTGGTGTTCGGCGTGAACGACAGCGTGCCCGTGGCCAATCTGACCGGGCAGCAGATTTGCGACATCTACTCGGGGAAAGTGACGAACTGGAAGGCGCTCGGCGGTCCCGATCTCGAAATCACCGTGCGCACCCGTCCGGATTCGGAGGTCGACACCGAGGTGGTGCGGGCGGGCATCGCCTGCCTGAAGGACTTGAAGATGGCCGAGAGCGTCAAGGCCATGCCGAAATCCGGCGACATGGCGAGGGAGCTCGCCGCCGTCCCTGGGGGGATCGGGATGACGAGCATGACGGTTGTCGAGCAGAGCAAAGGAAGCATCAAGGCGGTGTCCCTCAGTGGTGTTGCGCCGAGCGCGGACAACGTGAGGCGCAAGGCCTACACCCTCATCCGCGAGTCGTTCTTCGTAACCAAGGCATCGCCTTCGCCCGCCGTCGCGCGCTTCCTCGAGTTCACGCGCAGCGCGTCAGGGGATGACGTGATCGCCGCCAACGGCGCGGTGCCGGCGCGGTAGATGACAAACCAACGATGAACGATGAGTGATGAACGATGAACGAAAGGCGTAGGCGGACTTCGTCCTTTCCGCGCTCATAGCTCCGCGTTCGTCGCTCTGTTACCCGTTACACCTCTCTTTCATTCTTGGCGTTCTTGGCGGCCTTACGAGGACTAACCATAAACCAGTTCCCCTGTTGCTGAGTTCTATCCGCGTTTATCTGCGTTTATCTGCGGCTCTATAAGCAGTGACGAAGTGACGCAGTGACGTAGTGACGGAATCAAATCGGCGTCTATCGGCGTCCATCGGCGGCTAGAAAGAGCAACGATGAATGATGAATGATGAACGATGAATTGAGAGCCAAAACCCGATTCCTTCCTTTTTTCCGTGTGTTTCCGTGTGGTTCCGTGGCTGATGTCTGCCTTTGATTTCATCCGCGTTTATCTGCGTTTATCTGCGGCTCTATAAGCAGTGACGAAGTGACGCAGTGACGTAGTGACGGAATCAAATCGGCGTCTATCGGCGGTTTCATTCTTGTTTTTCTTGGCGCCTTGGCGTCCGTTCGACTCGCTCAGGACAGGCCTTGGCGGTTCCAAAAACCCGTGAGTCGTGAAGTCGGGAGCTGGAAAAGCCGGGAGATCGTGAGATCGAGAAACCGGGAGATCGTGAGATCGGCAGGTGGTAAGAGGGAGTTTTCCTCCTCCCGCTTTCACGCTCTCACGCCCTCACGGATTCTGTCGCTCTCACGCTCTGACGCACTCACGCTCTCTCGGCTTCTCTCCCTCTGCGTCCTCCGCGTTCTCTGCGGTGAGGATTTTCGATTTTTAAGCCGAATTCTCAATCTATCCAGAAGGAGCCACGGATGCGCTCGGCGCGCCAGCTGCCGGTCGCGCCGGTGCGGCACAGGCCGTGGCGGAACGAAGGCGGCAGCGACGGCAGCGTGAAGCGCAGATCGAGAAACCAGACGCAGACGCGATCGCCGGCGGGTTCGATGCGCTCGAGGGCGGGAAACTTCGCGAACCGGCGGTAATCGGCAAACACCTCCTGGCTCCAGGCCTCGCGCGCGAGCGCCTGTTGAGATGGCGTTTCGCCGAAACGTCCGCGGCGCGTCCAGGCGGCCGCCGAGACCGGTTGATAGCCCGCGGCGATTCTTTGAAGCATTCCGCTTTCCGGTCCCGGCGGCGCGGGGCTTCGGGTGCGCCAGAGATTCACGAGCGCCTCGTAATAGCTATCGTCATGTTCGACGATGATCTTCCAGTTGAAGGGCGTCAGCGGCTGCGGCAGGGCGTGGACCCCGGCGCCGGGGAGCCCATGCGTGGCGGCGTAAACTGCTCCCACCTTGACGGCCCGGTGGTGCAGGGCCCCCTGAAAACCCACGTAGCAAGCGAGCACGATCAGCGCGATGACGGCGGGGCGCGGCCTTTGGGGGAGAACGATGGCGGCCGCCAGGCCTGCCGCGATGATCGCCGTGAAATAGGGATCGATCACGAACGTGAGAGGCAGGGAGAAGCGCCGGTAGGAGAGCGGCGCGAGCAGCATGGTGCCGTAGGCGGTGAACAGGTCGCCCGCGATGTGGATCGCGATGCCGAGCGAAGCAGCGCCAAGGAATGCCTGCCAGGGGTAGCGTCGGCGAGTGGCCCAGGAAAAAAGGTGCGCGAGCAGCAGCGCCCAGACGGGGAGCAGGACGAGCGAATGGGTGGGGCCCTGGTGCCAGTTGAGATAGGCGAGCGTATCGATCAGGCGCAGCGCGAAATCGCAGTCGGGAAACGCGGCCGCCGCGAATCCCGCGGCCATGCGCGCGTTCGGAGGCAGTGCGTGGGAGGACGGCTTCGACGGGGCGGTCGCCCGCGCCAGCAACGCCCCGCTCAGGGCGTGAGTGAGAGTGTCCAAAGCGAGCTAGCCACTGGGGAGACGGGGCTCACAGAGAGCCGGGAGGGCGTCAGAGCAACAAAATCCGTGAGGGCGTGAGAGCGGGAGAGGGAAAATACTCCTCGATCTCACGATTTCCCGACCTCACGATCTCCCGATTCAACCGGCGGGCCCGTCCGGCGCGCGCTGCGGTGCGGTTTTGCCCGCCGGCTTCTCCGCGGCGCCGCGGGGACCGCCGTAGACGGCGCGGTCCAGGCGCTCGGCGAGGCCGAGCCAGCCGTCGAGGAAACGGCTGGTACTGGCCGATTCCGGCGAGTCGTCGTTCATCCAGTAGAAGAAGGTCATCAGGTAAATCGTCGTGAGCCCGGTTTCCTCCAGCGCGCGCCGCGCGTAGGTGGCATCGCGGTGCGCGGATTCTCGCACCCATTGCACGGTGCGGCTGACGCGCATCAGGCCGGGGAACAGGATGTGGATGTGGCCCGGCTCGAGCTTGCCGTAGATCATCTGCCGGGTCACCTTGCGGTGCGCCGCCAACGCGCCGAGCCACGTCATGATGAGCCGGTGGACCCGCTGGCGCGGCGTCAGATTCTGAAAGTCTGGGGCTTCGGATTCCCTGAGCATGGCGGCGTCGGCCCGGTCGAACCAGGCGTCCACCACATCCTCCTTCTCGCGGAAGTGCCGCCGCACGTCGTCCAGCGTGATCCCCAGGGCGTCCGCCACGCCGTGCAGGCGCACCGCTTCCCACGACTTCTCCTCGCCGAGCGCGATTGCCGCATCGACGATGCGGTCGAGGAGCTCGTCGTGTCTTGCCGTCGCAGCTTTTTGCCGTTGCGCCACGTGAGATAGAATTGCTGGCGGTTGCCAAGCCCGCAGGCGGGCCCCTTTACGTTATTAGATGCCCGGCTTTTTCACAAGTTGTCGCCAAACGTCGCCCGGCACCGGATTTCCAACGCCATGAAACGCCTGCCGCGAATCGAGATCGAATACTGCACCCAGTGCCGCTGGCTGTTGCGGGCGGGCTGGATGGCGCAGGAGCTCCTGACGACGTTTGAGGCCGATGTGGGCGAGGTGTCGCTGGTCCCGGGCAGCGGGGGTATTTTCGAGGTGCGCGTGGACGGCCAGAAGGTCTGGTCGCGCAAGGAACACGGACGCTTCCCGGAGCTCGCGGAGCTGAAGCAGCTCGTGCGCGACCGCGTCGCCCCCGGCAGGGATTTGGGACATTCCGACCGGAACCGGTGACGCAGTGACAAAGTGACGCAGTGACGAAGTGACGCAGTGACGGAGTGATGCAGTGACGAAGTGACGAAGCGACGAAGTGACGCAGTGACCGGGCCAAAACCAGTGACGAGGGGACGGCCTGGAACCCGGGTGACCACGTGACGCAATGACGGCGTAGCGGGGGACCACCGGTAAACCAGTTAGCTCGTGGGCCGTTATTCGACTTCATGGATGCTCCGGGTACCC
>JACPEF010000206.1 GCA_016183675.1 Betaproteobacteria bacterium | reverse complement strand
GAAGCGGAGGTATTCGCCCACCTTCTGCACGCGGCGCATGAGCTCGGGGCTGCGCATGAGCGCGACGAACGGGCCGCGCAGGGAACCGCGCGGGCCCGCGGCAAGCTCGGCGGCGGCCTGCTTCTGCGCATCGGTCATCCTCTCCTCGGGGATCCGCGGCATGCGGTCCGGCAGGACGGCGTAAGTCACCTCGGTGATCGCGGCGGATGCCTTGCTGGTGGTTGCCATCGTATTCTCCCCCGGTGTCTAAGAGCCCGTAACATAATAAAACATGCGCTGCGCTGTCACGGTTTTGGCGACATCCGCAGGGAGCAAGCTACCCGCCCCGCATCCGGGAAGCACCGGGGCAGATCGGTGAGCCAAAACCGCGCCAGCTCTTCAGGGTTGCGGCCACAATTGGCGACGCGCCGGAACGTGGAGCAGGGACCCGCTTGCGGGATGCGACCGTGAAGGCGCGTGTAAGGACCGCGCTCCCGGCGCTCTCCTGTCCCGCTCCGAGGTCGCATCCAAGCGTGAGGCGCTTGGAACCTGCTCCGCCCTGCGCGGGACGCTTTGTCGCTCGGCTTGCCAATATCGACATATTGGCTGCGCCTCGCTTCGCGCCATCGCCAATTCTGGCTCGCACCGCACGCGCGTTTCATTATGTTACGGGCTCTAGCGGTCGCCTATTAGAACCCGGGTGCGCCCGGAAGGAAAGAGCGATCCGGCGCTGGCATCCATGATATGAACTGATGACAAATCCGGAGGGCGTGCCTAGACTAGAACAAAATAGCGGGCAGTGAGCAGTGAGCGGTAAGCCGCGAGCAGCAACGGCCTAAGCAACCCATCCTCCGCTCACCGCTTACCCCGTTACGCATATGTCCAATGCGGATCTCCCTCTGAGCGGCTTCACCGTGCTCGACCTTACGCGCGTGCGGGCCGGGCCGACGGCGGTGCGCCAGCTCGCCGATTTCGGCGCCAACGTCATCAAGATCGAGGACCCGGACGCCGGGGGCGCCGACAACAGCGCCTTCGACCGGCGCATGGGGTCCGACTTCCAGAACCTGCAGCGCAACAAGCGCAGCATCACGCTCAACCTCAAGGCGCCCGAGGGAGTCGCGCTCTTCAAGCGCATGGTCGAGAAGGCGGATGTCGTGGTGGAGAACTACCGCCCCGGCGTGAAGCACCGGCTCGGCGTCGACTATGAGAGCCTGAGGCAGATCAACCCGCGCATCGTTTACGCGAGCATCTCGGGCTTCGGGCAGGAAGGCCCGTACCGCGACCGGCCGGGGATAGACCAGGTGATACAGGGCATGGGGGGGCTCATGTCCATCACGGGGCTCCCCGGGCAAGGTCCGGTGCGCGCCGGCATCGCGATCTCCGACAGCAGCGCGGGCCTGTATTGCGCGTTCGGGATCGTGCTCGCGTTGCTCGAGCGCGAGCGCTCCGGCCAGGGGCAATGGGTCCAGACCTGCCTGCTCCAGGCGATGATCGCGATGCTCGACTTCCAGGCCGCGCGCTGGCTGGTTGAGAAGGAAGTGCCGCCGCAGGCCGGGAACCGGCATCCGACCGCGATTCCCACGGATGTGTTCAAGACATCCGACGGCTACATCAACATCGCGGCGGCCGGCGACCTTTACCCGCGGCTGTGCAACGCGATCGGCATGCCGGAGCTCGTCACCCATCCTGATTACGCCGACTTCCAGGCGCGCTCGAAGAACCGCGATGCGCTGCACAAGGTCATCGGCGAGCGCATCGCCACGCGCACCTGCACGGAGTGGATCGAGATCCTCAACCAGGCGGGCGTGGCGTGCGGGCCGATCTACACCATGGACCAGGTGTTCGCCGATCCGCAGGTGAAGCTCCTCGGAATGGCGCAGCCGGGCGGTGGCGATCGAGGACTTGCAGCGCCGCGGAATCATCTGAAGGGACACGAATGAAGAACAAGAATGAACCGCCAAGACGCCAAGACGCCAAGACATCAAGAATGACTCACAACTCATGATTGTTGCGGTTGCCGGTCACCGGTCACGATTTACACTGACTGAGCATGGGTTCTCGAGGCAGCAATAGAAAGAGCGAGACGCAGGCGTCCCGCATCCGCAGCGCCCGCGAGCTGTTCAGGATCGGCATGCCGCGCGCGCTCGGCATGCGCCTGGTGTCCCTCACGCCGAGGAAGGTCATCGCCGAGATGCGGGTGAGGCCCATGCACCTGAACCGCAACGGGCGCGTGAACGGCGGTGCGCTCATGACGCTGGCCGACGTCATGGGCGCGGCCGGGGCGGTGGCCAACCGGCCCCTGAGTTGTCGCGGCGGGACCATCGAGTCGAAGGGCAATTTCTTCGCCGCCGCGACCGGGCCGGTCATCCGCGCCGTGTGCGTGCCGCTGCACATCGGGCGCACCACCTCGGTGTGGCAGACTACGATCCGGAACAAGGGCAGCCGCATCGCGGCCATCGTGACGCAGACCCAGATCGGCCTCCCGAGAAACGATGAATGATGAACGATGAATGATGAACGAAAAAGAAGCGGGCTGGCACATGTGATCTGCAGACTTGCTCTTCCCGTTCATCGATCATCACTCCTCGTTCATCGCTGAACTTTTATGAAATCTTTCTGGATCAGGACCGAAGGCGGCAAGACCGTGCTCGAATTCCGCGACGTTCCCGTCCCGCAGCCCAAGGCGGGCGAGATCGTGGTGCGCATGCGTGCGGCCTCGCTCAACCGCGGCGAGCTGCTCGCGAGCATCGGCCTGCACAGCTCCGACGTTCCGAGACCCGCCGGCGGCGACGGGGCGGGCGAAGTGCACGCGGTCGGCGAAGGCGTCAGCGGCTTCAAGCCCGGCGATCGCGTCATGGGGCGCGCGCGCGGCACGTTCGCCGAGTATGTGGCGATGCCGGCGCACCAGGTGATGCCGGCGCCGGCGCGCTACACGTGGGAGCAGGCGGCGGCGGTGCCGACCGCGTTCATCACCGCGTACGAAATCCTCTATCCCTATGGCAGGCTCAAGGCCGGGGAGTGGCTGCTCGTCGCGGGCGCGTCCTCGGGCGTGGGTGTCGCGTGCGTGCAGATCGGGAAGGTCGCCGGCGCGAGCGTGATCGGCACTTCCGGCTCGGCGGAGAAGCTCGCGAAGCTCAAGGCGCTCGGCCTCGACGTCGGCATCCGGGCGCGCGGCGGAGATTTTGCCGCCAAGGCGCTGGAAGCGACCGGCGGCAAGGGAGTGAACGTCGCCGTCAATCTCGTCGGGGGCACGGCGTTCCCCGAATGCCTGCGCGCGCTCGCCAATAAGGGCCGGCTCGCGATCGTCGGCTACGTGGACGGCGTGATGCGGAGCGAGATAGACCTCGAGCCGGTGCACGGCAAGCGCCTCGAAATCTACGGAGTCTCCAACGCGCACCTCACCGCCGCCGAGCGCGCGGAAGCGACGCGCGGCTTCGTGCGCGACCTGCTGCCCGCGCTCGCCGACGGGCGCATCGTGCCCGTGATAGACAAGGTGTTTCCCTTCGACGAGCTGCCCGCGGCCAAGGCCTATGTGGAATCCAACGCGCAGCTCGGCAAGGTTGTCGTCCGTGTCGTCTAGCTGGCGAACGCCCGACGCGATGCAGCGCGGCGGGCCGGGAGAGTATTTAACCAATCGGAGGAGAAAAATGGCGACGGCCCGCGCAAGCTTGTGGTTGGTGGTTTCACTGTTGACCGTACCGGGAGCGGTGGTGCCCGTTGCCCGCGCGGCGGAGTATCCGCTGCGGCCCATCCGCGTCATCGTTCCGTTCCCGGCGGGAGGAAACGCGGACCTACTCGCGCGGATCATGGCGCAGAAGATGTCGGAGGCCTGGAAGCAGACGGTCGTGGTGGACAATCGCGCGGGGGCGGCGGGCATCATCGGCGCGGAGGCGGTGGCGAGGGCCGCGCCGGACGGCCATACGCTGCTGATGGGCACGACCGGCACGTTGACCACCAACCCCGCGGTTTACTCGAAGCTCCCCTATGATTCGCTCAGGGATTTCGCGCCGGTCAGCAATTTCGCCGACTCGCCGTTCCTGCTGGTCGCGCACCCCTCGCTTCCCGTGAGAACGGTGAAGGAGGTGATTGCGCTGGCGAAAGCGCGCCCGGGCCAGCTTCACTACGCCTCGTTCGGGCCCGGGAGCTCGGCGCACCTCGTCGGCGAGATGCTGCGCTCCACGGCGCGGATAGAGATCGTGCACGTGGCGTACAAGGGCGGGCCGCCGGCGCTCGCCGACCTGATCGGCGGCCACATCGAGATGATGTTCAATCTGCTGCCCATCGTGGTGCCCCACGTCAAGTCCGGCCGGCTGCGGGCGATCGCGGTGACGGCGTCGAAGCGCGCGCCTGCGCTGCCCGAGGTTCCCACATTCGCGGAAGCAGGGATCCCGGATTTCGAGGCGGGCTCGTGGTACGGCGTGCTCGCGCCGGCGGGAACCCCGAAGGAAATCATCGCGAAGTTGAGCTCGGAGATTTCCCGCATCCTTTCGCTTGCCGACGTGAGGCAGCGCCTCGCGGCCGAAGGCGCCGAGCCGATCGGCAACACGCCGGAGCAGTTCGCCGAGCAGATCCGCAGGGACCTCGCGCGCTGGGCGAAAATCGCGCGCGACGCGAGGGTCCGGGTCCAGTAGGGGAATGCCAGTCACGAGTCACGCTCCATCGGTCACGCCTCACCAGTCACTACGTGAGCTCTGCGAACGTCGAAAAAGCGCGTGCCTTGGCTGACGCCGCCCGGCGCGTGGTGGTGCTGACCGGCGCGGGGATCTCCACCGACTCGGGCATCCCGGACTTCCGCGGCCCGAACGGGGTGTGGACGCGCAATCCCGCGGCCGAGCGGCTCTCGAACATCCAGCATTACCGGGCCGATCCGGAGGTGCGCAAGGCGTCGTGGCGCGCCCGGCTCGCCTCTCCCGCATGGACCGCGATGCCGAACGCGGGTCACCTCGCGCTCGTCGCGCTCGAGCGGCGCGGCAAGCTACATGCCCTTATCACGCAGAACATCGACGGGCTCCACCTGCGCGCGGGCCATTCGCCCGACCGGGTCATCGAGGTGCACGGCAACCTCCACAAGGCGGTGTGCCTCAACTGCGGCTGGAACGGGCCGATGCAGGCGGTGCTCGAACGCGTGCGCGCGGGCGAGGACGATCCGCCCTGCGAGCACTGCGGCGGGATCCTCAAGAGCGACACGATCTCGTTCGGCCAGGCGCTCGTGCCCGGCGTCATCGAGCGCGCCATGAGAGCGGCGGGGGAGGCGGACCTCCTGCTATCGGTGGGAACGAGCCTCCAGGTCTATCCCGTGGCGGGCGCCGTCCCCATCGCAAGGCAGGCCGGCGCGCGCGTCGTCATCATGAACGCCCAGCCGACGCCGTATGATGAGATCGCCGACGCGGTCCTGACGGGCTCGATCAGCGAGGATTTGCCGCGAATCTGCGGTATCTCCTAGGAGTTTGTCGGTCTTTAGTCCGACAAACTCCTTACGCAAAACCGCCTGCAAAAAAACGGCAAGAAAGGACTTTAGAGACATGAACTCGAACCGCTCCCGTCTCGAACGGGGCGTCAGGAGGGGTGATCTGGTTCAGATTCATCTCCAATCCTCAGGCGGTTTTGCTTATAGCAGCCTGTCGGAACGCCAAGTCCGACAGGCTGCTATAAGGCGATAACCGCGTAGCACGGAAGTCGATCAACCGCCAAGACAAGGACGCGAGGAAGGGTAAAACCCGAAAAATTGAACCGCGAAGACCGCCAAGAAAAACCAATAAAGGATTAAGAGCCCCCGCGGATTCAACTTCAAAGTGCAACGGGTGACCCGATCTGCTTCGGCGACCACCCGGTCAAGCCCTGACGCTCGTGCGTGGTTCAAATCCTCCTGAGCGGCTCTCCCTGTGGAGCGAGCGTGAGCTCAAAGAAATTCCCAAACACCGTGCCCCAGCCGGGCATACGCTCGTTGCTGAATACCCGGGCGGCCACGGTTTCGTGCCCGATCGGTTCCAGGCGGGCGTCATAGAGGTCGAAGCGGGCGAGAGCGGCCACGAGGTCGCGCTTGTTGATATCGATGGGCGCGAGAGGGGGATGCAGGCTGAGGAAAACGCGTATGCCCGGCAGCGCGGCGAGGGCGGCGATTTGATCGGCTATGGTGAACTCGGCGCCTTCGATGTCGATTTTCACGAAAGCGGGATGGAGATAGCCGTACCGGGCCAGGAGGTCCGGCAGCCTGGCGACTTCGATACGCACACCCCTGCCCGCCAGCGACGCGCTGGAGCGAGCGGCGACGCGACCGTCCGGGGTGCCGAACTCCGCCTCGCCCGGGGCGGCGTAAACACCGGCGGGACAAACCACAAGCTCGGTGCCCCTGGGCGAGACGGCGTCCACGAGGGCGTCCAGGTAGCGACGGCATGCCGGATTAGGCTCGATGGCGAGGATGCGTCCGGCGCCACAGACGCAGGCGAACATGACGGTGGGTCCGATCCAGGCACCCACGTCCACGACGGCGTCGCCCGGACGAATCAAGGTGCGGTATGCGCGGAAGGTGTCGGCTTCCCATCCGTCGGCGAAAGCCTTCCACCACACGTGATCGGGCATGAGGAAGGTCGATCCGGATATCGCGATTCGCACCCAGCCGGCCTTCCCGGGAACGGGCTGCACGACGCGCTCCACCAGCGGCGCCCGTGTCACCACGGTCCAGACCAGAGATCGGATGATCTGGTCCGTCGAATCCTTCAGCAGCTTGCGCAACAAGGCGTCCGCTCCGGCTTTGATGAGAACATTGCTTTGAATCTACCACAGGCGGCGCGTGCGTCGTGCTCATGAATGCCCGGGGCGACGCCATAAGGTGTAGTGTCCCGAGTCGCTAATTCGCTGAACAAAAGATGCCGACAATTGACGACGCGCCGGAACGTGGAGCAGGGACCCGCTTGCGGGATGCGACCGTGCAGGCGCGTGTGAGGCCCGCGCATTCGGCGCTCCATTGTCCCGC
>JACPEF010000200.1 GCA_016183675.1 Betaproteobacteria bacterium | reverse complement strand
ATCCAGGGGCTGGCACGAGTTTTGGCCCATGGCTTTGTCGCTCGCCTTGCCCATATTCCCGATATTGGCGGCGGCTCGCTTCGCGCCCTGAGCCAAAATCGTGACAGCGCATCGCGCGTTTCATTATGTTAGGGGCTCTTAGCACGGCGCGCCTCCTCGACGCCGAGCCCGGCGAGAAACGCCTGCAGCTCGTCCGGCAAGGGCGCTTCCAGAGCGGGCGCCGCGCCGCTTTTCGGGTGAATGATCACGGTCTTGTGCGCGTGCAGGAACATGCGCTTCAGGCCCCGCCGCGCGAGCTCCCTGTTGAGCGGAAAATCCCCGTACTTGTCGTCTCCCGCGATGGGAAACCCGAGATGCGCGAGGTGGACCCGGATCTGATGGGTGCGCCCGGTCTTCAGTTCCGCTTCGAGCAGGCTGAACCCGCTCCACGCGCGCTGCGGCCGGAATACGGTGTGGGCGGGCAACCCGTCGCGGCTCACACTGACGCGGCGCTCGCCCGAGGCCAGCACGTATTTGTCGAGCGGCAGCTTCACGCTGCGCTGGTCATCGCGCCAGTGGCCTTTGACCAGTACGAGATAGAGCTTCTGCACCTGTCCTTCCCGCAGCTGGCGATGCAATTCGGTGAGCGCCGAGCGGCGCTTGGCGAGCATCAGCACTCCCGAGGTCTCCCGGTCGAGCCGATGCACGAGCTCGAGAAAGCGCGCCTCCGCGCGCTCCAGCCGCAGCTGCTCCACCACACCGTGGCTGACACCGCTGCCGCCGTGCACCGCAACACCCGCCGGCTTGTTGATCACCAGTAGCACCTTGTCTTCGTAGAGGATGTCGGCCTTCAAGCGCGTCGCTGGCGGCCGCCGTGCTGCCCCCGAGCGCGGGGCCGTGCGGATCGGCGGAATGCGCAGCCGGTCGCCCTCCTCCAGCCGGTAATCCGGTCCCACCCGCTTGCTGTTCACGCGCACTTCGCCGCTCCGCAGGATGCGGTAGATATGGCTCTTGGGAACGCCTTTGAGCCATTTAGTCAGGTAGTTGTCCACGCGCTGGCCGGCCGCTTCGGCCTCGACCTTATGCCAGGTCGCCGAATCTTTACTTAACCCTTTCATTTGTTTATACTATTCGGTGCATGCCGTATGGCGCGCAGAGCGGGCGTCAGTCAGAATCACTGCGCCCCAAGGGATGTGAAGTGTCCGTGCAGCCAACTGCGCACGGGAACGCAGACGCCGAGAAGGTATGCCGACGTCGGTCGTGTGGTCAGGTCGCATCGCAGCAGCACCGCGGAAAAGCACCGCGCACGACCGGCCGGAATCGAATGGTTAATGTCGCTCACCAGGCGAAGTAGCGATACTAGACGAATTACGCGCTCAAGGCACTGTTACAGAATCTTGAATCCGGCGCAGCAGCCGGATTCCCCTGGCAACCTGCACGAGACATCCGGATACTCCCTATTCCTCATGCTCATGCCACGCCGCTGATTGAGTCAGCGCCACCCGCCTGAGGGCGGGGCGGAAGGTTTGCCCATCCCGTGTTGTTGAGCGCGGGAGAAGATAATAATGAAACGCATGTTGTTTAACGCGACGCAGCAGGAAGAGCTGCGCGTCGCGATCGTCGACGGCCAGAAGTTGATCGACCTCGACATCGAAACCCCCGGCAAGGAGCAGCGCAAGAGCAACATCTACAAGGGGGTCATCACCCGCATCGAGCCCAGCCTCGAGGCCGCGTTCGTGGACTACGGCGCCGAGCGCCACGGGTTCCTGCCGTTCAAGGAAGTCACGCGGGCCTATTTCAAGCCCGGCGTGGACGTCGGCCGCGCGCGGATCCAGGACGCGCTCGAGGAAAGCCGGGAGCTGATCGTGCAGGTGGACAAGGACGAGCGCGGCAACAAGGGCGCGGCGCTCACCACCTTCATCAGCCTCGCCGGGCGCTACCTCGTGCTGATGCCGAACAACCCGCGCGGCGGCGGCGTGTCGCGCCGCGTCGAGGGCGAGGAGCGCAACGAGCTGCGGGACGTGATCGACCAGCTGCCCGTGCCCCAGGGCATGAGCGTCATCGGGCGCACCGCGGCGATCGGCCGCGCCGTGGAAGAGCTCAACTGGGACCTGAACTATCTCCTCCAGCTGTGGCGTGCGATCGAGAGCGCCGCCCAGCAGCAAAGCGGCGCGTTCCTGATTTATCAGGAATCGAGCCTGGTGATCCGCGCGATCCGCGACTACTACCACCAGGACATCGGCGAGGTCCTGATCGACACCGAGAACGTTTACGAGCAGGCGCGGCAGTTCATGAGTCACGTCATGCCGCAGAACGTCGGCCGCATCAAGCTCTACCGGGACGACGTGCCGCTGTTCTCGCGCTTCCAGATCGAGCACCAGATCGAGTCGGCCTACTCCCGCTCGGTCAACCTGCCTTCGGGCGGCGCGGTGGTGTTCGACCACACCGAGGCGCTGGTCTCGATAGACGTGAACTCCGCGCGCGCGACGCGCGGCTCGGACATCGAGGAAACCGCGTTCCGCACCAACCTCGAAGCCGCCGACGAAATCGCAAGCCAGCTCAGGCTGCGGGACCTGGGCGGCCTGATCGTGATCGATTTCATCGACATGGAAAGCAGCCGCAACCAGCGCGAGGTGGAGAACCGCCTGCGCGACGCGCTGCGCTACGACCGCGCGCGCGTGCAGACGGGCAAGATCTCGCGCTTCGGGCTGATGGAGCTCTCGCGCCAGCGGCTGCGCCCCTCGCTCGGCGAGACCGCGCACAACCCCTGCCCGCGCTGCCACGGCATGGGCCACATCCGGGGCACTGAATCGACCGCGCTGCATATCCTGCGCATCATCCAGGAAGAGGCGATGAAGGAGAACACTGCGGCGCTGAACGCCCAGGTGCCGGTGGACGTCGCGACCTTTCTGCTGAACGAGAAGCGCGTGGACCTGCAATTAGTCGAGGCGCGCCACCGCGTTTCGGTCATGCTGATCCCGAACGTGCACCTCGAGACGCCCCACTACAACATCACGCGGCTGCGCCACGACGATCTCAACAAGACGGAGCCGCTGGCCGCCAGCTACAACCTCGTGGAAATGCCGGCCGAAGAGGAGAAACAGCCGCTGCCGGGCGCGCCCGAGCCCGTCGCCCCGCGCCAGGAAGCGGTGGTGAAGGGCATCACGCCGCAGCAGCCCGCGCCCGTGCCCGTGGCCAGGGAAACGAAGCCCGAGCGGCCGCAGCCCGCCGCGCTCGCGGCTGAAGCGCCGTCCATCATCGGCAAGATCTTCGGCTTCTTCAAACGCAAACCCGCCGCCGAGGCGCCCGTCCGGGAGATGGCACCCGCGATCCCCGAGCGCGGCCCGCGCCGCGGCCGCCACGAGCGCGGGGAGCGTGAAGGTCAGCGCCGCGAGCGCGAGGCGCAGCGTCCCCAGCAGCAAGGCGGACAGCGCCCGCAACCCGCGCAACAGCCGCAGGGGCGGCGCGACGGGTCGCGTCAACGGCCCGAGCAGCAGCGGCGCCAGGATTTCCGGCGCCAGGACGGTGCGCAGCCGCAGCGCCAGCAGCACCCGCAACGCGAGCCTGTGTCCGGCGAGGCGAGGCCGCCGCTTCCGCAGCCTCAGTCCCAGGCGCGCGAGCACGGCGAGCAGCGCGAGGGACGCGGCCGCCGCCGGCGCAGGGGACGCGACCGCCACGATCAGCGCCAGCCTGAAGCGGCCGGCGGGCAACGCGGCCCGCAACAGCAGCAGCCGCGCGAGCCCGCGCCACCCGCACCCGAACCTGTGACCCCGGCCGCGGAAATTGCCGCCGCCGCGATCGCAGCGGCAGCGACCGCGCCGCAGGCTCAGCCGGCGACGAGTGCCCCGGCAGACTTCAGCACATCAAGCGTCCAAGCCTATCTTGCGCCGCGGCCTGCGCCGGTTGAGACGGTGCCCTCCGGTCCCGGATTCGCGCCCGCGGTTCCGCCCAAGATCGAGTGGCCTCCGGACCTGCAACAGGTCGAATCCGATCCCGAGAAAGTCAAAGCTGCGGAACAGGGCGTGGCTCAGGAGGAGCCGGCGCCGCGTCCGAAGCGCGTGCGTCCGCCGCAGGCTCCGGTGATCGAAGAGCCGCTGGTGCAGGTCGAGACCGGCCAGCCGGAAGCGGCGGGCACCGGGCAAAACGCGACCCCCCTGCCCGGCTAGGAATCCGTAAGGAGGTAACAGGTTATGGCACGAATCCTGATCATGCTGACCCATGGCTCCGAGGACCCGACCCGCGCGGGACTGGCCTTCCTCTTCGCCAAAGGAGCGGTCGAAGCCGGGCATAAGCCCGAAGTGCTGCTGGCCGGCGATGCCAGCGTCCTCGCGCGCAAAGTGGTTGCCGAGAACGTCCTGCCCGTCGGGATACCGCCGCTGAAGGACCTCATCCAATTCGCCGTGGACAACGGTGTGCCGGTGCACACCTGAGGGGCCTGCGGCAAGGCCCGTGGGGTCTTGGACGACGACCTGAAGTGGCTCCGCTCGAAGTGGATGACGCCCAAGGAGGGGGCGCAGCTCGTGGTTGATGTCGACCGGGTAATGAGCTTTTAGCCGGCGCCGTTGCTCCTCACGTCTCGCCGGTCAGTTCCTGATATTTCGACCCTCACCTCTTCCCCCTCTCCCAGAGGGCGAGGGGGAATGTACAGTGCGGAAATGGTGTGTAAACCATTTCCGCAACGATCAATAATTGGCGTTTATCTGCGTTTATGCCGTTACAACCACCACGAGGCCGGGACCACGCAACTTGATTCTCTGCACCTGACATAGCGATCGAGTCACGGAAGCACAGGTTGTAACGGCATTTATCTGCGGCTGATATTTTTTTTAATTTACGTCACTCTTTCGTTGAGCAGGTGTCGCAGCAGGCCCTGCGCCGCCTGCTCCACCAGGTCGAGCACGCGCTCGAACCCCTGCGTCCCGCCGTAAAAAGGATCGGGAACTTCACGCACGGTGAGGTCGGTGGCAAACTCCATGAGCAGCTTTACCTTGTGGGCGTGCTCTGGCGGACACAGGCGCGCGAGCAGCCGCAGATTCATCTCGTCCATCGCCAGCACGTAGTCAAACTCCCCGAAGTCGCGCCGGCTCACCTGCCGCCCGCGCAGCCCGCTGATGTCGTAGCCGCGCCGCTCCGAGGCGCGCTGCGCGCGGGGGTCCGGCGGGTCCCCGACGTGATAGTCGTGCGTCCCGGCCGAGTCGCTGACGATCAGGTCCTGGAGCCCCGCCCGCGCAACGTGGTGCTTGAACACCCCCTCCGCCATCGGCGAGCGGCAGAGGTTGCCCATGCACACGAAGAGAATTTTGATCGGCCGCGCCATCAAATTTATCTTAAATCAATATGGTCCCCTCGCGGGGCCCAGTGACTTTCTTTGCTCCCCCAAAGAAAGTCACCAAAGAAAAGGGAATCCCCGGTTCGCCGCCGCTACCTCGTGAACTCATGCGGTTCCCTGCGCTGCTCGCCAAGGCGGGGCGCCTGCGCAACTCGCGCACTGTCTGCGCTATCGCAGATGCATCAGGCGGGCGTTTCATGCGGGCAATCTTGCGTTATGGAGACTCGCCCAGTGCTCGGCGACATCCCCCCGCCTTGGCTGCGACTGCTCGGCGGCGAACAGGGGCCCCAAATTCAAATACCCTGATCTGTCCCGGACCTGCGCGTTCCGATTCGAAATGGACCCGGCCGATGTGCGTGAGATCCGGTCTGCGATAAATGGCGGATTCGCCCTAGGAAACGACCGCTTCAAGACAGGGAGCGCCGCGATGCTCGGGCGGCGCGTGGAGCGGCTTTGAGGGAAAAACCCGGGCGTTCTCTTCTCTCGGGGAAGAGGGCAGGACCCGACGCCGCCACGCGCACAGCTTAGACCGCGGAAATTGGCCTCAAAAATGCACCGCTAAGCGCCGAAACGGCCCCGATACGACGTACTTATTTCAGCGGATTAAAGTGTTGCGGAGGTCCGACCCGGACGGTCCACGGGATGATGTGAACGGGTAGTCCCGTTACCCGTAGCCGCTGGCGTCGTGCCATGTAATGTAGGCTTCAACGAATGCCTCGCACGGCACGATGACGCGACCTCAAAACATCAAACTAGCCTGCTGAATATATTGCTTTTTCGAGGGGGTCTGACCCCCATGCATGTATTCTCCTCAGTTACGCGACTTCTCCGATCCGGATTCGGGAGCTGCGTTTACGGTCAAACGATACGAAAGTTTCAAGACGGTAACTGACGAAGGTGGACCGGGGAATCTCCTCGTTCGCCTTAAGCCGGAGTCCTTGTTCGACGGTTACCGTACGATTGAAATTCCTCCCGATGAGGAGGGCATCAGGGTACTGGCTGAATTCCTACGAGTTCTTTAACCAATATTCCACCAATGACAAGACATACCGACAGCCTGGAGTCACTTCGTGCGCGGCTCGCAAAGTTCGCAGCAGAACGCGACTGGGAGCAGTTTCACAACCCCAAAAACCTCGCGATGGCGATTGCCGGCGAGGCTGGAGAGGTTCTCGAGCATTTCCAGTGGCTCACATTCGAGCAAGCAGCGAACCTCCCGAAAGAGACGCGTGCGGAGGTCGAACTTGAGTGCGCCGATGTACTGCTGTTCTTGCTTCGTCTGTGCGACAAATTGGATATCGACTTGGCGGCAGCCGCGGAAAAGAAACTGACGTTGAATGCGAAGAACTATCCCGTGGATAAGTCACGAGGAAAAGCGACGAAATACAACAAACTCTGAACTCAAGTCTCTGTGCAGTCTGACTAATTGAACCACTCCCTCCACTCCTCCGACAACCGCGCCGTCTGGCCCTTAGCAAAAACCGGGGACATCTCAGACCACGTTTTCCCGCACGGTATT
The DNA here is from genome assembly GCA_016183675.1 of Betaproteobacteria bacterium. Classification (GTDB taxonomy): domain Bacteria; phylum Pseudomonadota; class Gammaproteobacteria; order Burkholderiales; family SG8-41; genus SG8-41. The sequence continues at coordinate 1,226 of JACPEF010000200.1, read as the reverse complement.
GGTGACGCAGCCGGGTTTAGCTTCGTCGAAAACGTTTGCACCGTTACTGTTGCCGTTTTCCGGAGTTTTGCGAGCCATCTTCCCTCCCCGTCCAAGAATGATATGTTGACCACTGACCGCTGACCAGCCACGACTGACGGGTGACGGATTTTGATCTTGGGGCCCCTGTTTGCCGCCGAGCAGCGCGAACAGCAAGGCAGAAGGCAGAAGGATGAAGGCGGAAGGGGTCGAATCACGACCCATGAATCCCGTACCAATGATTTCTATTTAGAAATAGGTCGAGAATCCACGCGCATGCGTTTGACGTGGACATTGGAACGGGACGAATCGCGTTTCACGCGGCCTCAAGAAACAGGCGCTGCTTGAGCGCCTTCAAGCGGTCGCGGAGCTGGGCGGCGCGCTCGAACTCGAGGTTTCTTGCGCACTCGAGCATCTCCTTCTCCAGCTGCTTCAGCTCGCGCCCGAGCTCTTTCTCGTTCATCACCTCGTAGCGCGCCTGTTCCTGCGCGGCCTTGAGGTCCTCGCGCGCCGCCTCGTGGTCGTAGACGCCCTCGAGGATGTCCTTGATGCGCTTGGTAACGCCCTTCGGCGTGATGCCGCGGGCCGCGTTGTACCCGGTCTGCTTCCTGCGGCGGCGCTCGGTCTCGTCGATCGCCCGGCGCATCGAGCCGGTGACGACGTCGCCGTACAGGATGACGGTGCCGTTGATGTGGCGCGCGGCGCGCCCCATGGTCTGGATGAGCGAGCGCTCCGAGCGCAGGAAGCCCTCCTTGTCGGCGTCGAGTATCGCGACCAGAGACACCTCGGGAATGTCGAGCCCCTCGCGCAGCAGGTTGATCCCGACCAGCACGTCGAACTGGCCCAGCCGGAGGTCGCGGATGATCTCGACGCGCTCGACGGTATCGATGTCGGAATGGAGATAGCGCACCTTGACGCCGTTCTCGGCGAGGTAGTCGGTAAGGTCTTCCGCCATGCGCTTGGTGAGCGTCGTCACCAGCACGCGCTCGTTCTTTGTCACGCGCTCGTTGATCCCGGAGAGCAGATCGTCCACCTGGGTCGCCGCCGGGCGCACCTCCACGCGCGGGTCCACGAGCCCGGTGGGGCGCACCACCTGCTCCACCACCTGAGCCTGATGCTCCGCCTCGTACTCCGCGTGGGTTGCGGAAACGAAGATCGTGCGCCGCATCACCTTCTCGAACTCATCGAACCGCAGCGGCCGGTTGTCG
>JACPEF010000201.1 GCA_016183675.1 Betaproteobacteria bacterium | reverse complement strand
GGCGGCCACAACGACGGCTTTCTCTTCGTGCGGCAGGAGTGGGTGGCACAGCTGGCCGCGTTTCTCGAGCGTGCCGCGGCGAGGTGAGGTATCAGCCGCAGATAAACGCAGATAAACGCGGATGAAAATCCCTGCTAATTGCGCTTGTGGGTTTGAACCATCTGTATTCAGCTGCGTTCATCTGCGGTTCCAATTGGTTTTTTGATCCCACTTCTTAGAGGCTCTTACCAAAGGAGGAGAACCATGGCGCAGAAGCGATTCATCAATCCCGAGGGTTTGGTGCGGCCCGGCGTCTACACCCCGGTCGTCGTCGCCCAGGCCGGAAGGACGATCTACCTCTCGGGCCAGGTTCCGCAGAACGAGAAGGGCGAGCTCGTGGGCCGGGGCGACCTGCTCGCCCAGGCCGAGCAGGTCTATCGCAACATCGCGCTCGCCCTCACGGGAGCGGGGGCGACGTTCAATGACGTCGTGAAGTTGAATGTTTATGTGGTTAACTACAAGCCGGAGTATCGCGACCTGCTCCACCAGATCCGCCAGAGCTACGTGTCGAAGGAAAACCCGCCGGCGAGCACGCTGATAGGCGTTCAAGCCCTGGCGCGGGAAGGTTTCCTGATCGAAATCGAGGCGATCGCGGTCGCCGACTAGAAGACAAGAGAAACCGCCGATTATCTGCGGCTAAATCCCGTCTTTGATTTTTGAAACCGCCTCTAGCCGATCCCGAGGACCGTCTTCACGCTGTCGAGCAGCGCCTCGGGCTTGACCGGCTTGGTCATGTAGCCGCTTGCCCCGTACACCAGCGCGGCCACGACGTCGTCGTGCTCGGCCTGCGCGGTCACGATGATGACCGGCACCGCTTTGAAGTTCGGGTGTTCCCGCAGCTTCGCGAGCAGCTCCAGACCGACGAGCTCGGGCAGCACCACGTCCATCAAGATCGCGTCGGGTGGCGGCTTGTTGAGCTCCTCCATGATATCGTCGTGGCGCGCTGCGCTGCGCACGTCGAACTTGGCGAGCAGCAGCGAGCGGGCGACCACCAGTGAGTTGGCCTGATCGCCGTCGAGGATCAGCACGCTGTACTTGTCTCCGGAGCGCGGCACCATGCGCTTGCCCGGGCGGCTCAGGATTTTGACGAAGTACCCCGCCTTCTTGAGCGTGCGCATTCCCGAAACCGTTGCCTGCTCGGCCTGGCGCTTCTCCTGCACCGACGGCTCCTTGACCGGCCGGTTCATGAAGGTCGCGAAATCGACGTCTGCGGCCGGCGTGTCGGATTCGCGCGCCTCGATGTAGCCATCCGACGCGAGCTTTTCGAGCGCGGCCTGGAGCTTGTCCGGCGGCACCTTGTCGAGCTTGCGCTGCAGGTCTTCCACCGTGGACCTGCCGTCAAACATGCCGAGCAGGGTCTTCAGGTTGGGTCCGAGCTTGCCGGGACTCGCCGCGAGCTCGTCGCGGCCTTTGGCCGTCCAGGTGTAGAGCACGTTCTGCGCCATGGTCGGTGCGTCGTCGAATGGCGGGAGAATTATGGCATGTTCGCGCGGGTTACGTCTCGCGGTGCCGCGGCGGCTTGCGCTCCCAGCGCGTTATCAACGCAGTCCGCGATCGCGAGCGAGGCGGTGAGGCCCGGCGACTCGATGCCGTAGAGGTTGACCAGTCCCGCCACGCCGTGCTCGCGCGGGCCTTGTATGACAAAGTCCTGCGCCGGCTCGCCGGGGCCCGTGGTCCGCGGGCGGATGCCGGTGTAGCCGGGCTGCAGCGCGCCGTCCTTGAGCCCGGGGTAGTAATAGCGGATCGCAGCGTAGAACGCGGCCTCGCGGCTCTCGTCGAAGCGGTAGTCGACCCGGTCGATCCACGAAAAATCGGGGCCGAATTTCACCTGGCCGCCGAGATCGACGGTGACGTGCACGCCGAGCCAGTCCTGGCGCGCCACCGGGTAGATCAGCCGCCGGAACGGCGCCCTGCCGGCGAGCGTGTAGTAATGCCCGATGGCGTAATGAGTCGGCGGAACGGTTTGCGGCGGCACCCCGGCGATCGAGCGCGCCACCGCCTGCGCGTTCAATCCGGCGCTGTTCACCACGGCGTCGCATCGGATGGACATCGGTTCCGCACCCCCTACGTCAAGCACGATGCCGTCGTCCTCCACGGTCCCTGAGACGACCGGACTGCCCAGCGCGAGCGATGCCCCGTGCTGTTCGGCTTCCCCCAGGTAGGCGAGCATCAATCCGTGGCTGTCGACGATGCCGGTGGAAGGCGAGAGCACGCCGGCGACGCCTGACACCTCCGGCTCGAGTTCGCGCAGCTCCCGCGGGTCCAGCCGCCTGAGGTCGGTGACGCCGTTCAACCCGGCCTGTGCTTGGTATTTTTTCAAGCCCGCTATTTGCGCCTCGTCGATCGCGACGATCAGCTTGCCGATGCGGCGGTGCTTGACATCGTGCTCCTCGCAGTAGCGGTAGAGCGCCTGCTTGCCGGCGACGCAAAGCGCCGCCTTGAGCGAGCCCGTGGCGTAGTAGATCCCGGCGTGGATCACCTCGGAATTACGCGAGCTGGTGTGCGTGCCGAAAGCGTTTTCGGCTTCCAGGATCACGACCTCCCGGCCTTGCAGCGCCAGCCTGCGCGCAATCGCAAGCCCGACGACGCCGGCGCCGATGACGGCGCATTCGACTTTTTCCACCATGGACGAAAAATCCTCACCGCAAAGACGCGAAGGCGCAAAGTGAACGCAAAGACGAATCGAGTGATTTCCTTTGCGAATACCTGGCGTTCTTTGCGCCTCTGCGGCGAAGAATTTTGTTATGATTCATCGGCGTGTTCGACACGATGGATTTTACCCGACTCGTGACGGTCGAGACGTGGGATCCTGATTTCCTGGCGCGCTCGCCGATGTTCGAGCCGCTGCGCGTGCACGCCGCCGCCTTCCCCGCGAGCTGGCCGGAACTCGCGGACCTGCAGCGGCTGCTCGGGCAACGGAGCCCGCCGGTGCTCACGGCGAGCGGCATGCCTCTCATCGTGGTCGCGCAGGGACGCAAAGCCGCCTCGCTCGAGGACCGGTATGAGGCGCGAATCCATCTCAAGGGCGCGTTGCAGATGCGCTCCCGCAACTGGCACGATCAGAGCCTCTAACCTAATGAAACGCGCGATGCGCTGGCACGATTTTGGCTCAGGGCGCGAAGCAAGGCCCGCCGCTTAGTACTCCTAAGCAAGGGACTTGCGACAAAGCCATGGGGCAAAACT
>JACPEF010000209.1 GCA_016183675.1 Betaproteobacteria bacterium | reverse complement strand
GTCATGTGCGCCTGGGCGAAGCGCTGCGACCGCTGCGAGACGAGGGGGTGCTGATATTCGCCTCCGGAGGTGCGACGCACAACCTGCGCGAGCTAAGCTACCAGCGGGGCAACCCGGAGCCGCAGCCGTGGGTCGTCGAGTTCAACGAGTGGCTGGCCAGCGCGGTGCTGTCGCAGCGCACTGACGACCTCGTCAACTACCGTGAAAGGGCGCCGCACGCGGTGCGCAACCATCCCACCGAGGAGCACCTGATCCCGCTGTTCGTCGCCGTCGGCGCCGGCGGCACCCCGCAGCGCCTCCATTCGAGCATCGAGTCCGGCGTGATCAGCATGGACGCCTACCGCTTTGATTAACGATGAATGATGAATGATGAACGATGAAGGCGCTCCACGACGCGTGGTGTTCGTCACTCGTGACCCGTCACCCGTCACCTGTCACTTCGTCATCGGGGCTTGAACGATGCAGGAAGTGACTTCGTTGCTGGCGCAGTACGGGCTCGCGCTGGTGTTCGCCAACGTGCTGCTGACGCAGCTCGGCCTGCCGGTGCCGGCGATACCCACGTTGATCGTCGCGGGCGCGCTGGCGCAGCAGAACCGGTTGTCGGCGGCAGCCGTGCTGGCGGTGGCGGTCGCAGCATCGCTGCTGGGCGACCTGCCCTGGTTCGTCGCGGGCCGCGCCTTCGGTGTTCGCGTGCTCAACGCGTTGTGCCGGATCGCGATCGAGCCCGATTCGTGCGTCAAGCAGACCGAGGATATTTTCGAGCGCTGGGGCGCGCCCTCGCTCATGTTTGCCAAGTTCATGCCCGGGTTCGCCATCGTTGCCCCGCCCATCGCCGGCGCTTTGCGGCTCGCTACGGCGCCCTTTTTCGCTTACAGCGCGGTGGGCGCGGCGCTGTGGGCGGGCGTCGCGCTCGCGGCGGGGATGATCTTTCACGAGCAGGTGGAGTGGGTGCTGCGGTGGTTGGAGGAAATGGGCAAGGGCGCGGCTCTGGTGATCGGTCTGGCGGTTGGCTGCTACGTCGCGGTCAAGTGGGTGGAGCGCGCGCTCCTGATACGCTTTCTGCGCTCGGTGCGCATCTCGGTGGACGAGCTGCACGAGCTCCTCGAGCGAGAGGAGAAGCCGGTGATACTCGACGCGCGCTCCGCCGCGGCGCGAAGACTCGATCCACGCCGCATTCCCGGGGCGCTTCCGGTGGACATCAACGGGCCGGAGCGCGCGCTGTCCGAGGTGCCGCGCGGGAGCGACGTGGTGGTTTACTGTACGTGACCGAATGAAGCGAGCGCGGCGCGTGTCGCCCGCCTGTTGATGGAGAAGGGTTACCAGAAGGTAAGGCCGCTCGCCGGGGGGCTCGAAGCGTGGCTCGATGCAGGGAAGCCTTATGAGGAATTGGCGGTAGAGGGATGACCAACTGTTAGGGAGACCGAAATGGAAAAGATATGGGAAACGATCAGGCAGTACGGCCCGCTCATTGGGCGCATACTGCTCGCGCTAATTTTCATGGTCTCGGGCTTCGGCAAGATCGGCAGCTTCGCCGGCACCGCCGCTTACATGGCGGGCAAGGGCATCCCGCTCGCCGAGCTCGCGCTCGTCATCAGCATCATCATCGAGATCGGCGGCGGCCTCATGCTTATCGTAGGCTGGAAAGCGCGTTGGGCCGCGGCGGCAATCTTCCTGTGGCTGATACCGGTGACGCTGATGTTCCACAACTTCTGGGCGGTGGAGGCGGCGCAATACCAGAACCAGTTCAACCACTTCCTGAAGAACGTCGGCATCCTGGGCGGCATGCTCTACGTGATGGCCTACGGCGCCGGCCCGCTCGGCCTGGACGACCGCCGCAGCTGAACTCTGGTTTTTGCCGGCGTTTAGGGGCGGGCATCGGCGGCTGTCCTGTTTTTGCGGTTCTTGACATGAATTCTGGTAACGGAGGAAGCATGCTGGAAAAAAGAGCAACGACGAATGTTCCCATTTACGATCTCCTCGCACGGCGCTGGAGCTCGCGCGCGTTCGACCCGAAGCGCGCGGTCCCGCGCGCGCAACTCGCGGTGCTGCTGGAGGCGGGGCGCTGGGCGCCGTCGTGCAACGGCGATGAGCCGTGGCGCTACCTCGTCTGGGACCGGGCGCGCGACCCGGAGGGCTGGCAGAAGGCGTTCGAATGCCTCTCCGACAACAACAAGAAATGGGTGAAAAACGTAACGCTGCTGATGCTTTCGTGCGCGGGCTCGATCTTTCAACTCACCGGCAAGCCCAACCGCTGGACGCAGCACGATACCGGCGCGGCAAGCGTGTCCATGGCATTGCAGGCGGTCGCGCTGGGATTGATCGTGCACCAGATGGGCGGCTTCGACGCCGAGAAGGCGCGCGCGGCATTCGACATCCCCGCCGAATACACGCCGATGGCGATGATCGCCGTGGGCTACCAGGCCGGGCCCGACACGATCGACGATCCCGAGGTCAAGAAAAAGGAGCTCGCGCCGCGGGCGCGCAAGCCCGTTGCGGAGCGCTTTTTCGAAGGGGCGTGGGGAACAGGCATCCGGCCCTGACCGGGACCGTGCGGGCGGGCGCGTCGTGCGCAGCGGTTTACGGCTTTCCTTTCAACCGACTCCAACGCAGCAGGAAGCTATCGTCGGGCTGGCGTTCGACGTGCGTGCCGAACGGCCGCCCCTCGCGGTTCAGCGTTTCTTGAAGCCAGCGCACGCCCTCGTCCGGCGCGCGGTTCACGCGGAAGCGGCGGATCTGGGTCGGCGTCAGGGCGAAGCGCGTGCAGCTGCCGGTGGCGGCGTCGAGCGTCGGGAAGTACATCAGCGTGAGGTCGGGGCGGTACGATTCGTGGCCCCGGATGCCCTCGTAGTCGTTCAGGAAATCGCCACAGCCATAGAGAATCGGCTTCTCGCGGTACATTTCGATGCCTTTCGGGTGGTGCGAGGAGTGGCCGTGCACGATATCCACGCCGGCCGCATCAATGAGCCGGTGCGCAAAGGCGCGATGCTCCTGCGGAATGCCGAAGCCCCAGTTGCCGCCCCAGTGGATGGAAGCCACCGCGACGTCCCCGGCGCGCTTTGCGCCGCGCACTGCCCGGGCGACGGCGTCCGCCGTGCGCGCGGAGAGATCGGCGAGGAAATTCACGCCGGGGCGGCCCTTCGCCGCCGCCCACTTCCGCGGCACACCGGCGCTCTCCATGCCGAACGCGAACACGAGCACGCGCCCCATGCCGGGCAACTCGATCACCGTCGGCGCGGCGGCC
>JACPEF010000197.1 GCA_016183675.1 Betaproteobacteria bacterium | reverse complement strand
GGCGTGGAACCCGCACTTTCCTCACGTCCGAGCCTAGCGCCGGCGCCGCCGCGTCCGACGAATGCGTGATGCTTGTCACACTCCGCTGAAGCCCGCGACCGGTCCGCGCAGCGCCCGACGCGCGGTGCCGTGAGCGCGTCGCGGCCGCGTTCATTACTCGCCGAGCGCCGCTCAACCGCCGCTCGAGCGCTCCGCGACCGTTGCGTCGCCGACACGCTCACCGAAAATTTTTTTCGAAAACCCGCAAAAAACTCTTGATTCCTGCGAAATTGATCATATAATTCGCGCAAGTTTCGCAATTCTGTGAGGCGAGCCGGCATTTTGACGGAGGCGAACATGACAACGGCAAGGAAGTGCTGCCTGACGGCAGACGTGGTTGCGGTCCATATACCGGAAACCTAGGTCTCCAGGAGAACTTTGATGGCCGTGCGCCCTGTCGCCTTCAGAAAACAGCAACCCACACCCGAAACCGAACAGTCCCAACTCTTCGACACGCATCCCGAAGTCCGCCTGGACTTCAGCCATGTCCGGGATGCTCTCAAGCAGGGATACAGCAAGCCGTTCCTGCTCATCGACACCGATATCGTCCGAGCCAAGGTCCGCCGCTTCAAGGCCGCGATGCCGCGCGTACACCCGCACTACGCGGTCAAGGCCAACCCCGATCTGCGGGTCCTGAAGACCCTGATCGAGGAGGGCGCGGGCTTCGAGATCGCCTCGATCGCCGAGCTCGACCTCCTGCTCAAGCTCAAGGTGCCGGCGGCGGAGGTCTATTACAGTAACCCGGTGAAATCTAGCGACTCGATCCGATATGCCGTGGGGAAGGGCGTCGAGTGGTTCGCGCTGGATAGCGTCGAGGAGCTGCGCAAGCTTGCCAGCGTCAAAGCCGACGCCAAGCTCTACGTGCGCATCGAAGCCCCCAACGTCGGCAGCGACTGGCCGCTTGCCGGCAAGTTCGGGATGAAGGCGGCGGAGGTGGACGCCATCGTCGCCGAGGCGGTGGCGCTCAAGGCCGACCTTGCGGGGGTGACCTTCCACGTCGGTTCCCAATGCCGCAATCCGGAAAACTGGCGGGCCGGCATCCAGGGCGCCAAGCGCGTGTTCAAGAAAATGCGGCTGGCGGGCCTTAAGCCCCGGCTGCTCAACATCGGCGGCGGCTACCCGGTGCGCCATGTGAAGCCGATCCCCTCGATCGAGAAGATCGCCGAGGTGGTGAACCATGCGCTCCGGGACGTGCCGCAGAGCGTACTGGTGATGGCCGAACCGGGGCGCTACTTCGTGTCGGATGCCGGCTTCTTCGTCTGCCGGGTGGTCGGCACTGCGACCCGCTCGGGAAAACGCTGGATGTACTGGGACGCGGGGGTGTTCGGCGGCATCCTCGAGACCACCGAGGGCCTGCGCTACGACGTGCTCACGGACCGCACCGGCAAGCTCATTCCCTGGAATATCGCGGGTCCCACCTGCGACGCGGTGGACGTGTGCATGCGTGACGAGGTCTTCCCCGAGGACATGGAGGAAGGGGACTTCATCTACATCGCCAACGCCGGCGCCTACACGACGGCCTACGCCAGCAACTTCAACGGCTTTCCGCTGCCCGAGGTGCGGGTGATCTAGTGCCGTTCCAACTTAATTGACGTAATGACTACGCAAACTCTTCCGCTGTATATCGTGCCTCGTTCACGCGTCACAGATAGCTCGATATAGTTGGAACGGCACTAGCCGGCGCAGGTTTGGAAGGCGGATCCTGGCGGCCCGCCTTTTTGTTCGCTACTCCAGGATTTTCTTCGCTTTTTTCATCCACTCGCCGGCCTGGGCTTCCGCTTCCGTGATCTGCGCGGCGCTCATGCCGGAGGAGACGTTCTTGAGCGTTTCCTGCGCGACGTCGTCGCCCTGGAGCGCCGACACCCGGACCCAGAAGTAGGCGCGCACCGGATCCCTGCGGACGCCCTTTCCCTCGTGGTAGAGCATGCCGAGGTTGTGCTGCGCCTGCACGTGGCCGCGCGCCGCGGCCTTGGTGTACCACTGCAGCGCCTGCTCGAGATCCTGCGGCACCCCTTCGCCCCGGGCATAGATTACTCCCAGGTTGTACTGCGCGCCGGGATCGTTCTGGGCCGCAGCGAAGCTCCACCACTTGCGCGCCATCGCCAGGTTCTTTTCGACGCCGTGGCCGCGCGCGTACATGAGCCCGATGCTGGTCTGGGCGCGCGCGTCTCCCTGCCTGGCAAGCGTGAGATACCAGCGCGCCGCCTCGCCGAAGTTCTGCTCGACTCCGCCCCGGCCGAGGTAATACGCCTCGGCAAGCTGGCGCGTCGCGGCCTTGTCTCCGGCCTGCGCGCGGACCTTGAGGTCTTCGACGTTGATCTTGTCCTGCGCCTCGGCAAGCCCGAAGCCAGCCGCGAACAGCAGCACTGCAACCGCAGATAAACGCAGATAAACGCCGATGAAATCATTCCAACCGGGACCATCCGCATACCTTCCTGCCCTCTGAGAGGGTGGAGGTGTGAGGAGGGGGTAGTTATTGCTCCCGCTCTTATCTGCGTGCATCGGCGTTCATCGGCGGTTGCGGTCATAGACCGCGCAGCGGAAGGGGTAGCGGTGCCGCTCGTCGGCGGCAAACGATTCGGCGGAGACTTCGCGCCAGCCGCTCGACTCGAATTCCGGCAGGTAAGTGTCGCCCGGGATATCGGCATCCACCGTCGTGAGATAGAGCCGGTCGGCGAGCGGCAGCGCCTGGGCGTAGAGCTCGGCCCCGCCGATGACGAAAGCTTCCTTGTCGCCGCCGCACACGGCGACCGCGTCCTCGAGCGAGTGCACGACCAGCGCGCCGGGCGCGCGGTAGCCGCGCTGGCGCGTGACGACCACGGAAGCGCGGCCCGGCAACGGCCGGCCGATCGACTCCCAGGTCTTGCGACCCATGATGACGTGGTGCCCCATGGTGAGGGCCTTGAACCGCTTGAGCTCGTCGGGAAGGCGCCAGGGAATCGCGCCCTTGGCGCCGATCACGCGGTTCCTCGCCATTGCCACTATGATTGAAAGGCGGGATTGAGGATTGGGGATTGAGGATTGAGCGGACACTGTGAGAAGCAGAATCGAGGACTGAGGATTGAACGTTGAGTCAAGAATTGCTCATCCTCACCTCAGTGATCTTCTCAGTCCGCTCAGCATCTTTCCGATCTGTTCTGTTTGGGCAAGCAGGGAAATGGTCTTGTTCTTGTCAACGTATTTCCGGCGTTCTGCAATCAATACGAGGGTTTCGACTTCCATCAAAGAGCCGAACGCTATTGAGAGATGGTTGAGGAAGGCATTCGTGTATTTTCTGCCATGCCCTTCCGCGATGTTCGATGGAATCGAGACCGATGCACGCTGCAACTGGCTGGAAATTCCAAAGCGTTCGGACTGGGGAAACTGGTCGGATACGGAATACAGTTCGTCCACGAGATCCATGGATTTCTGCCAGACCTTCAGTTCACTGTATTTCATCTCTCCCTCCTCATTGCTCAAACGATCTGCTCAATCCTCAATCCTCAATCCTAGACGGCGATGGGCGCGCGGATCGCGGGATGCGGATCGTAGTTCTCAAGGGTGAAATCCTCGTACTGGAGAGGTAGAGGTGCGCGTCCCCCAGCGTAAGGACGAATTCGCCGGGCCGCAGGCCGGTCACCTGCGCCACCATCAGCGTAAGCAGCGCGTACGAGGCGATGTTGAACGGCACGCCGAGAAAGAGATCGGCGCTTCTCTGGTAGAGCTGGCACGAAAGCCGGCCGCCCGCGACGTAGAACTGGAAAAACGCGTGGCAGGGGAGGAGCGCCATCTTGTCGAGGTCGCCCACATTCCACGCCGACACGATGAGCCGCCGCGAGTCGGGGTTCTTGCGGATCTGTTCGATCACGTGGGTCACCTGGTCGATGTGCCGCCCGTCGGCGGCCGGCCACGAGCGCCACTGATAGCCGTAGACCGGGCCCAGGTTGCCGTCGGCATCGGCCCACTCATCCCAGATCGTGACGCCGTTGTCCTTCAAATACCTGGTGTTGGTGTCGCCTTTGAGGAACCACAGCAGCTCGTGGATGATGGACTTCAGGTGCACCTTCTTGGTGGTGAGCAGCGGAAACCCGGCGTTGAGATCGCAGCGCAGCTGGGACCCGAAGATGGAGAGCGTGCCGGTGCCGGTGCGGTCGTTCTTGCGCGTGCCGTGCTCTAGCACGTGCCGCATGAGATCGAGATACTGGCGCATGGAATCAGGATCCAGGATTCAGGGATCGCCGAAGAATACTGGCAGCTTGCATGCGGTCAATTTTAATGGATTTCAATCGCCGCCGGTTATAATCCATCGCCTTTGCGGTTTCCATAACAACGGCTGATCCATGCTCGCTAAACTTGAGCAAAGCGCCGCGCCGCTCACCACGGCGGACCTCGGCGGCGGGGCGCATGCCCTGCTGATACTTCCCAAGGTGTCCGGGCCGGAGGCGATCAGGACGGTGCCGTTCGCCGACACGCTGAGGGCCGCCCTGGCGCGCCGCCGGAAGAAGCTGGACGAGCTCGCGAAGTCGCCGATCGCCACCGATCTCCCCCGAGGCGCGCTCGCTGCATGGGTGATGCTCGATGCCGCGCGCCCCGTCTTCGAGCAGCACACGGCGCTGCGCAAGGCCGTGCAACTGTTGCTGGGCGAGAAGCCGGAAGAGCTGACGATAGGGGTCATCGGGGACACGACCGAGCGACGCCACGCCGCGGAGCTCGCCGTCTACGCGGCATGGGTCAACGGCGCCCGTCTGCCCGAGCGCAAGAAAAAACCCGATGGCGGCGCCTTGCGCACGATGCGGCTCCATGGCCATCGCGCGAACGACGGGCTTGCGAAGCAGCGCGCAATCGCGCGGGGCAACCTGCTCGCCCGCGAGCTGACCGTGCTGCCGCCCAACGAGCTGACGCCCGCGAACTACCGCGCGCGCGTGAGGAAACTGGCGAGCGAGTGGGGCTGGCGGCACGAGGAATACGATTTGAAACGCCTGCGCAAGATGGGCGCAGGCGCATTCGTCGCCGTGGCGCAGGGCAGCGCCGAGGAGGATGCGGCAATCGTCCACCTGTCGTATCGCGGCGGCAGGGGGCGCAAGCGCGTCGCGCTGGCGGGCAAGGGCATCTGCTTCGACACCGGCGGGCACAACCTCAAGACGGCGCGCCACATGCACGGCATGCACGAGGACATGAACGGCTCGGCGGTCGCTCTCGGCATCCTGCTCGCGGCGGCCGAAATGAAGCTGCCGGTCCACCTCGATTGCTGGATGGCGATCGCCCAGAACCACCTGAGCCCGCGGGCCTATAAGCAGAACGAGGTCGTCACCGCGCTCAACGGCACCACCATCGAGATCGTGCACACCGACGCGGAAGGCCGGATGGTGCTCGCCGATACGCTGACGCTCGCCGCGCGGGCGAAGCCGGCGTTGATCGTGGACTTCGCGACCCTCACGGGCAGCATGCACGTCGCGCTCGGCGACCGCTTCAGCGGCGTGTTCGCCACGAGCGAAGACCTGGCGCGGCGCGCGGTTGCGGCGGGGCGCTCGAGCGGCGAGCGGGTCTGCGCCTTCCCGCTGGAAGAGGACTACGACGAGGCGCTGGAAAGCCGGATCGCCGACGTCAAGCAGTGCTCGATGGAGGGGCAGGCCGACCACATCCTCGCCACGCGCTTCCTCAAGCGCTTCGGTGACGAAGTGACGAAGTGACGAAGTGACGACGATTCGCGTAACTTGCACTCCCGTTACTTCACGCCTAGCGCCGACTTGAGAAACTCGATGCCCCACGCGACGCCGAAGCCGGTGACGTCCGTCCCGACGGCACCGAGCCCGCCTTTGCAGCTTGCACCCGACAGGTCCACGTGGACCCAGGGGACTTCTCCCACGAAGCGCTGCCAGCGACTCTGCGGCTGCGCGAGCTTGTTGTGTTGTTTACCCCCGGCCTGGTCGCGCGCATGGCTTTTCTTCACGAGCTCGTGCAGCTCGCGCATCGTCATACCGCCGGGGCCTTTGAGCTTGCCAGGATCGGGTTTGTCGGGCATCGCCGCGCCCTCAGTCGCCGTTGGCGATATGTTAAACTCGCTGTTGAATTTTATCGAGTTTTTGCCGCGCCATGTCGGGTAACACGTTAGGCAAATTGTTCTGCGTGACCTCCTTCGGGGAGAGCCACGGGCCCGCGATCGGCTGCGTGGTGGACGGCTGCCCGCCCGGCATGGAGCTCTCCGAAGCCGACATCCAGCCCGAGCTCGACCGGCGCAAGCCGGGAACTTCGCGCCATGTCACGCAGCGGCGCGAGGAAGACATCGTCGAGATCCTCTCCGGCGTGTTCGAAGGCAGGACCACCGGCACCCCGATCGCGCTGCTCATCCGCAACGTGGACGCGCGCAGCAAGGATTACTCGAAAATCAAGGACATGTTCCGGCCGGGGCATGCCGACTATACCTACTGGGAAAAGTACGGCATTCGCGACTACCGCGGCGGCGGGCGGCAATCGGCGCGCGAGACCGCGGTGCGCGTTGCTGAGGCGGCGATCGCGAAAAAATGGCTCCAGCAGCAGTACGGCGTGGTGGTTCGCGGCTATCTCGCCCAGCTCGGGCCGATCCCGGTGCCGTTCAAGTCGTGGGACGTGGTGAACACCAATCCCTTCTTCGTCGCGGATGACACGTTCGTGCCGCAGCTCGAGGAGTTCATGGACAAGCTCAGGAAATCGGGCGATTCCTGCGGCGCGCGGATTACCACCCTCGCGCAGAACGTGCCGGTGGGCTGGGGCGAGCCGGTGTACGACAAGCTCGATGCCGATCTTGCCTACAACCTGATGAGCATCAATGCGGTGAAGGGCGTGGAAATCGGCGCGGGATTCCGGGCGGTGGAGCAGAAGGGCACCGAGCATTCCGACGAGATGACGCCGCAGGGATTTCTCACCAACCACGCCGGCGGCATCCTGGGCGGGATTTCGACCGGCCAGGACATCGTGGTGCACGTTGCCGTCAAACCCACGTCGAGCATCCGGCTGCCGCGCCGCACGATAGACAAGGCGGGCAGGCCGACCGTCATCGAAACGCACGGCCGGCACGACCCGTGCGTGGGCATCCGCGCGACCCCGATCTGCGAGGCGATGATGGCGTTGACGCTGATGGATCACGCGCTGCGCCACCGAGCGCAGAACGCCGACGTCCAGTGCGAGACGCCGCGCATCGCGGCGCAGGCGCCTGCGGCAGTGATCGAGAAGCTGCGC
>JACPEF010000199.1:5720-10163 GCA_016183675.1 Betaproteobacteria bacterium | reverse complement strand
AACGGGCTCGTGTGCGCCGCCTACCTCGCCCGCGCCGGCAGGCGGGTCATCGTGCTGGAGCGGCGCGAGCGGGTGGGGGGCGCCGCCGTGAGCGAGGAAATCTTCCCGGGTTTCCGGTTCTCGGTGTTCTCGTACGTGGTGAGCCTGCTGCGGCCCGAGATCATCCGCGACCTCGAGCTCCCGCGCCACGGACTGCACATCCTGCCGCTCGAGAGCACGCTGACGCCGCTGGCGAACGGTGACTACCTCGCCCAGTGGAGCGACCCCGACCAGAACCGTCGCAGCATCGCCCGCCACTCGCCGCGCGACGCGGAGGCCATTGATGAATTCGGCCGTCTCATGCACGAGATGGCGCGCGCGGTGAAGCCGATCCTCGGCATGGTGCCCCCCGACCCGGCGTCACTTCACCCCCGCGATCTCGCCGGTCTTCAGCGGCTCGGCTCGCACTTGCGCAGCCTCGCCGCCGGGCGGTTCCACGCGCTCTGCAAGCTCCTGACGATGAGCGCGGCCGATTATCTCGACGAGTGGTTCGAGACCGAGGCGTTGAAGGCGACGAAGTCCGCGAGCGGGATCATCGGCACCCTCCTCGGGCCGCGCTCGCCCGGAACGGCCTACGTGCTGCTGCACCACTACATGGGCGAGATCGACGGCGTGTTCCGCGCCTGGGGGTTCGCCAAGGGAGGCAACGGGTCGGTGAGCGAGGCAATCGCCAGCGCGGCTCGATCCTTCGGCGCGGAAATCCGCACCGGCGCGCCGGTCGCGCGAGTGGTGATCCAGAACGGCCGCGCCGCGGGCGTCGCGCTGGAAAGCGGCGAGGAGATCAAAGCGAAGCTCGTCGTCTCGGGCGCCGATCCGCGGCGCACGTTCCTCGATCTCGTCGGGGAGAAGCACTTGCCCGCCGGTTTCGTCGAGGCGGTCCGCCGCTTCAAGTTCCGCGGCTCCTCGGGCAAGGTGAACCTCGCCCTGGGCGAGCTCCCGAACTTCACCTGCTTGCCGGGCAGCGGGCCGCACTTGCGCGGCGCGATCTCGGTGAGCCCGAGCGTGGACTACCTCGAGCGCGCCTACGACGACGCCAAGTACGGCGAGTTCTCGCGCCGCCCGTACCTCGACGTCGTCATCCCGTCCCTGATTGACCCGGCCATGGCGCCGCCGGGCAAGCACGTCATGTCGATCTTCGTGCAATACGCGCCCTACCACGTGAACGGCGGCTGGACGGAGGCGCGGCGCGAAGCGTTCGGCGATGCGGTGATCGAGACGCTCGCCGAGTACGCACCGAACTTGCGGTCGGCCATTCTCCACCGGCAGGTGATCACCCCGGCGGACATCGAGCGCATCGTCGGTCTTACCGAGGGCAACATCTTCCAGGGCGAGCTCACCTTGCAGCAGATGTTCTCTCTGCGGCCGGCGCCCGCGTGGGCGCAGTACAACACGCCCATCCGCGGGCTCTACCTGTGCGGCGCCGGCACGCATCCGGGCGGTGGGGTGATGGGTGCGTCCGGCCGGCTCGCGGCGATGACGATCCTGAGGGAGGCGGCGTGAGCGCGCTCGCGGTCGTGATCGGCGCAGGCGTGGACGCGCTCGTTTGCGGGCACTATCTCGCCCGAGCGGGCCGCCGCGTGCTCGTGCTCGAGGGCCGCACAGCGCACGACGACGGCACCGAGATCGGATGGATCCCGCCGCGAATCGTGCGCGATCTCGCCCTGGACCGGCGGGGCCTCGCGATCCATCGCGCCGACCCGTGGGTCGCGGCACCGCTCGCCGCCGGCGGCCGCCTCGAGCTCTCGCGCGACATCGCGCGCTCCGTCGAGGCGATCCGGCGGGTGAGCCCGCGCGATGCGGCGAAGTGGCCCGCGTTTTCCGAGCGGATGGGGCGGCTTGCGCGCCTCTTGGAGCACCTTTACGCCGCGCCGCCGCCGGACCCCGTGAGCCGGGAGCTCGGCGGTCTCGTGCGGCTCGCGGGCGTCGGGCTGCGGATGCGGCGGCTCGGCAAGCAGGCGATTGAAGACCTGCTGCGCCTTCTGCCGATGTCAGCCGCGGATTGGCTCGACGACTGGTTCGAAAGCGACGCGTTGAAGGCTGTCCTCGGCGCGGCGGGCATTACCAATCTTCGCCAGGGGCCGCGCTCCGGCGGCACGGCGTTCGTGCTCCTCCATCATCACGTGGGGAGCCCGGCGGGGGTTTTTCGTCCACCGCTCTCGAACATCGGGCGCGCGTTGGCCGAGCTCCCCGGCGTGGAGATTCGCCGCGGGGCCGAGATCTCGCGGATCGCCGTGCGCGAGGGTCGCGTCGCCGGCGTTTTGCTGGCGAGCGGGGGGGAGATCGCCGCCTCGCTCGTCATCTCTGGCGCGGATCCCCGGCGCACGCTTCTTGAGCTCGTTGACCCCGGCTGGCTCGACCCCGACGTGGTGCGGGCGGTGCGAAACATCAGATCCCGCGGCGTCGTTGCCCGTGTGACGCTCATGCTCGACCGCTCCCCCGGCTTCACCACGCTCATGGTGGCGCCGTCGCTCGACTACCTCGAGCGCGCTTACGATGACGCGAAGTACGGGCGCGTCTCGCGAGCGCCGTACCTCGAGGCGGCGAGCGACGGACCGACCGCAGACGGCCGGCACCGCGTCAACGTGCACGTCCAGTACGCGCCGTACGCGCTCGCCGACGGCGAGTGGGATGAGGCTCGCCGCACGGCGCTCGGGCGTCTCGTGGTGGAAGTCCTGTCGCAGCACCTGCCGGACCTTGGTGCGGCGGTCGTGGAGCGGAGCGTTCTCTCGCCACGTGACCTGGAAGACGCGTATGGGTTTCCCGAGGGCCAGGCGCACCACGTGGAGCTCGCGCTCGACCAGTTGCTCTGGATGCGGCCGGTCCCCGGGTGGGCACGCTACCGCACGCCCATTGATGGCCTCTACCTGTGCGGCCCGGGGACCCATCCAGGCGGGGGCATCGCGGGCGCAGCCGGGAACAACGCCGCGCGTCAGATCATAAGTGATTTGCGGAGCGGGAGGCTTCGTTAAAGACGCGATGCGGATACTCGCGGCTACGCCGGCGCGCGGCGCCGTCTTTTCTAATCCGCGGGATGGCGCCAGCGCAAACCCGTGAAGCGGCTGAAGTCCCGATCGGTGGTGACCCATTCGCAGCCCGACTCGATCGCAAGGGCGGCAAGATAGGCGTCGGGCACGAGGTTGCCTTTCACGCCGCTTTCGGTGCAGAGTCGGCGGAAGATTTCCCAGTGCCGGGGCCCGGGGGCGACCATGACACAGTTCGGACGGTCGCGCAGCTGATCGGCGAATGCGAGCGCGTCCGGGATCCTGGTCGGCTTCGTGAAAACCCTGGGATGCGTCACGACCCGCACGAATCCGCTCAGCACCAGCTCCGAGACGCCATAGGCCTCGTCGCCGTTGATGACGGCTTCGAGCCAGCCGCGGCACCCGGCATGCTGCGCCGTGTCTTCGCGGTGCGCGTACACGAGGACGTTCACGTCCGGGAGGACCAGTTCAGGACTCCATCAGATCGAGAAGCGACGCGCTGTCGTCCAGATCAACGCCCGGCCGGACGCCGTCTCCCTTTACGGTCTTGAGGCGGACCGGCTTTGTTCTTGCGCGCGCCCGGCGCCGGGCGAGCGTCTCCCGGAGCGCATCTTCCAGGATGGAAGTCAGCGTTCGGCCGGATTCGGCCGCGTACTTCTTCACCTGCGCGAGGAGGCGCTCGTCGAGACGGACAGTCGTTCGCATGCATCAAAGCATGTGCTCTCTGCATCAATATGTCAACCTGCCCGAGCGGGAACCTAGGATAGAATGCCGCGCGGGACATCATGCGCAGGTGTTTATTTGATCACCCCGCGACGCTGATCGCGCATTGAGGATGAGAGTGCTCCGTATATTTCTGCTCGCCCTGATGCTCGCGATGGTCGCGGGTTGCGGCGAGAAGGTGCCGCGCGTTCCCAAGCTCGGCGCAGCCGATGTCATCGTCGCCTTCGGCGACAGCCTGACCTACGGCACGGGCGCGACGGAAAACGAGAGCTATCCCGCGGTGCTGGCGCAGCTAGTCGGCCGGCAGGTGGTGCGCGCCGGCGTTCCGGGAGAGGTCACCGCGCAGGGCCTGCGGCGCCTGTCTTCGGTCATCGAGGAGCATCGCCCGCGCCTGGTGATTGTCTGCCTCGGCGGCAACGACATGCTGCGCAAGGTGGCGGACGCGGAGATCAAGCAGAACCTGCGCGCCATCATCAGGACCATCAAGGAACGCGGCATTGCGGTGGTCCTGGTGGGCGTGCCCAAGCCCGCGCTCCTCACGAGCGCGCCGGAGTTCTATGCCGAGCTCGCCAGGGAGTTCGGCATTCCCTACGAGGGCAAGGTCGTGACCAGCGTGCTCTACTCCCCTGACATGAAGGCCGACCCCATCCACCCGAACGCGAAGGGCTACCGCAGGATGGCGGAGGTAATCGCCGAGCTG
>JACPEF010000199.1:0-5682 GCA_016183675.1 Betaproteobacteria bacterium | reverse complement strand
CAGGAAAGCGGGCGCCGTGTGAAAAACCCCGCTTGAAACCGCCGATGGACACCGATGGACGCCGACAGGATCAACCCCGAAGCGCTTTAGCCACAGAGATCACAGAGAACACAGAGAATGAGAATTCAGGATTCGGGATTCGGGATGCGGGATACGAACGCCCGTTGTCCATCGCGGATCGCGCATCGCGGATCACGCTCTGTGAACTCTGTGTCCTCTGTGGCTGATCTTGATTTTCTGACATGAGCACAACGTCCCGGCTTTCTCCGGTTCGGCTCGCCTTGCTGATGTGCACGGCGGAAGCGCTCAGCATGACGGGCTTCGCCGCCTACACCACGCTGCTGCCGGTGCTGCAGCGCGAGTGGGGATTGTCGAACTCCGAGGCGGGGCTGATCGGCGGCATCTACTATGCCGGCCTGGTCGCCGCCACGCCCATCCTCACCAGTCTTACCGACCGCGTGGACCCGCGCCGCATCTATCTGGCCTCGTGCCTCGTTTCGTTCCTCGGCGCGGCCGGCTTTGCGTTCCTCGCGCAGGGGCTCGTCACCGCGCTACTGTTCCAGATCCTGATCGGGGTGGGGCTGGGTGGCACCTACATGCCGGGGTTGAAGGTGCTCGCCGACCAGCTCGAGGGCAATGCGCGGTCGCGCGTGGTCGGCTTCTACACTTCGAGCTTCGGCGTGGGTTCGAGCCTGTCCATCATCGTGTGCGGCGCGCTCGGCGCCGCGTTCGGCTGGCAATGGGCGTTCGTCTACGGCGCGGCGGGGCCGCTAATCGCAGCGCTCATGGTAAGCACGATGATGCCGCCCGGGAGAACGCGCGCGGCGCACGAGCAGGGCCCGCCGCTGTTCGATTTCCGGCCGGTGCTCGGAAACCGCAGGACGCTGCCTTACATCATCGGTTACGCGCTGCACAACTACGAGCTCTTCGGCCAGCGCTCTTGGATGGTGGCGTTCCTGTTGTTCTGCGCGACCCTGCAATCCGATGGCGTGGCGCTCGCCGGCGCGGCGACACTTGCCGCCTTCATCAATATGCTGGGGCCGGTTGGCAGCCTCACCGGCAACGAGCTCGCGATCCGCTTTGGCAGGCAGCGCGTCATCTTCATCGCCATGTGCCTGTCGGGCCTGATGGCGTGCGGGATCGGGTGGCTCGCGGGCCTGCCGCTCGCGGTGGTGTTCGTCATCATGTGCGTGCACTACTGCCTCATGCTGGGGGATTCCGCCGCGCTGACTACCGGCGTCGTCGCGGCAGCACCCCCGGATTTGCGCGGCGCGACGATAGCGGTCTATTCGTTCATCGGGTTCGCGGCGGCGTTCCTCGCGCCGCTCGTGTTCGGCGTGGTGCTCGACCTCGCCGGCGGCAATCAGGACCGGGCGGCGTGGGCCTTTGCCTTCGCCAGCATCGGGGTGTTCGGCGCGCTCTCCCCCGTCGCGCGCTGGCTCTACCTGCGCTCCGCGCGGTGAAAAGGAAATAGGGAATAGGGAATGGCGGAGAGCGCCTGCCCCCGAATCCCGGGTTTTGGTCTTCGAGCCCCTAGCCCCGAGTCCCGCGCACCGCTCGTGTCCGCTTTCCTTCCTCTTCGAGAAACTGCAGCACCGCGACTTCGTCGCGCCGCAGGGCGGCGGCGGGCCGCTCGCGGCGCGCCCGCCGGCGGGCGGGGGCGGAGTGCGGGACCGTGAGACCCAGGTGATAGGCGCGCAGCAGCGTGGGGTGAACGTAGTACTTCCGGCACACCGCGCGGGTGTTGCCGAGACGCTCGGCCACCGCGTCGATCGCCCGGATGATGTTGCGGTCCGCTTCGCGGCGGCTCGACGCCGGCCCCATCGCCCGCAGCTCCACGGCGGCCAGCATCGTGCCCGCCCAAGTCCGGAACTCCTTGGCCGTGATGTCGCGACCGGTGATCTCGCGCAGGTAGGCGTTCACGTCGTCCGAAGCGATCGCCTGGCGCCGATCCGATGCGTCGAGGTACTGGAACAGCTCCTGCCCCGGCAAGTCCTGACACCGCTGCACGATGCGGGCGAGCTGGCGGTCGGTGATGGCCACGGTGTGATTGATACCGCTTTTGCCACGGAAGCTGAACCGCAATTTCGCCCCTTTGACCCGGACGTGCCGCCCGCGCAGCGTCGTCAGCCCGAAGGAGCGGTTCTCTCGGGCGTACTCGTCGTTGCCCACGCGGATCAGCGTCTTGTCGAGCAGCCGCACGACGGTGGCGAGGATCTGGCGCCGGGTCAGGTCGCGCGCGCGGAGGTCGCGCTCCACGCGTTCCCGGATCTCCGGGAGGATTTCGCTGAACTCGAGGACGCGGCGGAACTTCGACCGGTCTCGCGCTTCGCGGTACGCGGGATGGTAGCGGTATTGCTTGCGCCCGCGGGCGTCGCGCGCCGTCGCCTGTATGTGCCCGTCGGGATCCGGACTGATCCACACGTCGGTCCATGCCGGCGGGATCGCCAGCGCCTTGATCCGCTTCCGCTGGCGGGGGTCGGTGACGCGCGCGCCGTTCGGGGCACGAAAGACCCAGCCCTGTCCGGCGCGCCACCGGCGGATGCCGGCGACGCCATCCGTGACGTAGCGCAGTCCGGCGCGGGCGGCCGCTTTGCGATGCTCGTCAATCCGGGGCGAGGTCACCGAACGCTCCCGCCTGGTCGGCGAGTCGAACAGCGGCGCACGGATGCGCCAGCCGGCGGCGAGCGCTTGTGGGACGGTGGCGCCTGATGTGCGGTAAGTGAGTAGAAATGCCGCCCATTATGACACCGTCGCGCGTTCCCGGATGCGCTCCGCGCGATGGAGTTTGACGATTCGGGCGGGGCGCTATCCGCGCGGCCCCGTGTAGAACTGCGGCCAGCGCTCGAGAACGGTGGGGGAGTCGTCCTGGTAAACGTGGCAGGAGTTGAGCTGGTAGGGCTTCTTCGTCACGGGCTTGCCCGCGTTGCGCGCTTCGCGCGCACGGCCGGTGGCCTGGTACGCCGTGGTTCCCAGCGGACCGAGCAATTCGCGCAGATGCGTGCAGCCCTTGATGCCGCCCAAGCGCTGCGTGATCTCCTTGTGCCAGCCCGGGCCGATGGTAACGCCGGCCAGCCACCCGAAGTTGGGCGCGATGTCGCCGCAGATCGGATAGGGTCCTTCATCGGTCTTCGCCTCCGCGTCGTGGATCTTCAGGTCGAGGTCTATCGTGACCCGTATCCACATGTCGTGCACCGGCTGGCCGGGCTCGCGCTCACGGCCGCCCTGGCGCCGCGTGTGCTGGTAGGTCTTGGTGTCCACGAGGTGCGCTTCGATGTCCCACAGGCCATCTTCGCGTTCGTAGCCTTTGCACTCGATCGCGCGCGTGTGCATGAGCTTGCGGGGGGCCGGGCTAGTCAATGGCATGGCAAACTCCGGAAATCAAAAACGACAAAGGAACCGCAGATAAACGCAGATAGGAACCGGTAAACGGTGATCGGTAAGCGGTGACTGGAAGAGACCGCTTGCTCTCGCTTTTGCCGTTCACCGTTCACTATTCCCCCGAGGTCATCGGCGTTCATCGGCGGTTCCATTCTAGTTTTCTTGGCGTCTTGGCGGCTAGGCTTTTGACTTTGCGGTGAGGGCGCGGGCCGCTTTGGAATGAGTGGGGCGACCGAGCACGCCGCAGATGTATTCGCCTGCGGCGATGAGCTTCACGATGTCCACGCCGGTCTCGATGCCGAGGCCGTCCAGCATGTAGAGCACGTCCTCGGTGGCGACGTTGCCGGTCGCCCCCTTCGCGTACGGGCAGCCGCCGAGGCCCGCGACCGAAGCGTCGAAAGTCGCAGCGCCGCATTCGAGAGCGGCGTAGGTGTTGGCGAGCGCCTGGCCGTAGGTGTCGTGGAAGTGCCCGGCGAGCCGCTGCGCGGGGATGTGCTTCATCACCGCCTCGAAAACGGTGCGTGCCTTCCCGGGCGTACCGACTCCGATGGTGTCGGCGATGGTGATCTCGTAGCAGCCCATGTCATCGAGCGCGCGCGCGACGCGCACCACCGCTTCCGGCCTCACTTCCCCTTCGTACGGACAGCCGAGGCAGACCGAGATGTCGCCGCGCACCTTGAGCCCCCGCGCCAGCGCCTCTTTGCACACTTCGGCGAAGCGTGCGAGGCCCTCGGCGATCGAGCAATTGGTGTTTTTCTGCGAGAAGCTCTCGGTCGCCGCGCCGAACACGACGACTTCCTCGACGCCGGCGGCGAGCGCGGCATCGAGACCCTTCTTGTTCGGCACCAGCACGGGGTGGGAGACGCCCGGCTTGCGGCGGATCGCCGCCATGACCCGCGCGTTGTCCGCCATCTGCGGCACCCACTTGGGCGAGACGAAGGCAGTCGCCTCGATCACCTTGAGCCCGGCATCCTGCAGGCGGTGGATGAGCTCGACTTTGACCTCCGTCGGGACCGGCGCGGGCTCGTTCTGCAGGCCGTCGCGCGGGCCGACCTCGACCAGCTTCACTCGTTTAGGCAGGGTCATAAATTAGCCGCCAAGGCGCCAAGGACGCCAAGAAAAACAGACCAAGTATTGAAGACCAGATCGAAAACAAGACTGAGATTCGCCGATATGAAAAAGCCGTGTCCGAATCTGCGCGATTAGGCGATGAGTTGACCTTGGGCGCTGGTGTCTCTTGACAGGGTGTTATTCTAGTTTCCCTTGGCGATCTTGGCGTCTTGGCGGCTATTTTTTTGATTTTTTCCTGCTGCGCTCGGAGGCGGGGGTGACCCACGCGGGCTTGCGCTTCTCGAGGAACGCGCCCAATCCCTCCTGCGCTTCCGGCGTTGCACGGACCTCCGCGATGCGCTGCGCGGTATTCTCGACCATGGCCTGGTTTACGCGCGCGGCGGCGATCTCGGGGATCAGTTTCTTGATCGCCACAACCGCGCTGGGCCCGCTCGAATAGAGCTGCGCCAGCATGCGGCCGATCTGCGCGTTGAGCTCGGGTTCCTCGCAGATGTCGTGCACGAGCCCGATGCGGTAGGCTTCAGCCACGTCGAACTCTTCGCCCGAGAGCATGTAGCGGTGCGCCATGCGGCTGCCGATCGCCGCGATGACGTACGGGCTGATCATCGCCGGGATGATGCCAAGCTTCACTTCGGAGAGGCGGAAGGTTGCGCCGCGCTCGGCGATCGCGATGTCGCACGCCGAGACGAGTCCCACGCCGCCGCCGCGCACCGCACCGCGCACGCAGGCCACGGTCGGCTTCTCCAGGGTGTAAAGCGTATGGAGCATGAGCGCGGTCGCGCGCGCGGATTCCAGGTTCTGTTCGCGGGAGAGCTTCGCGCTCCGCTTCATGTGCTCGATGTCGGCGCCGGCGCAGAAATTCCTCCCCGCGCCGGTGACGACGATGGCGCGCACCTCCACCCGGGCCTCGAGTTTCCTCAAGGTCGCGGTCAGCGCCTCGACCATCTCCGGGTCGAACGCGTTGTGGACTTCCGGACGGTTGAGGACGACCGTAGCATTACCGTCGGCATCGATGTGGGAGAGGACTTTGTCGCTCATAATCGTTCCTTGCCCGGCACGAACCCGCGATACGGCCGTCCATTATAGCGGCGACGGCGGGTCACATTCTGAACACGCCGAAAGTGGTCCGCTCCATCGGGGCATTGAGGCTCGCAGAGATGCCGAGCGAGAGCATCCGGCGCGTCTCCCTGGGGTCGATCACGCCGTCGTCCCACAGCCGGGCGGTGGCGT
>JACPEF010000205.1 GCA_016183675.1 Betaproteobacteria bacterium | reverse complement strand
CTGAAATGGCGTACTCGATGATCGCCCCCGTAGCGCTCCACGATTCGAGCAAAGTTCTTCCACGGAAGATGATCCATCAACTGGGCGAACACCAATTTGCCGACGAACATGTGCACCCCCTGCGCTGGGAAAAGCCACAGACTCGCGCACTTCGTCATTCAAGTCGGGGACACCCAGGAAATGCTTCATTGCTTCATCGATTCAGTGAGTTGCAAACTTCGCTGTTCAAGTTAACCGGACAGCACTGAGCACTGACTCATCACTCATCAATCAGATTAGTCCGTTCCCTTTGCGCCGGAGAGCTTGATCAGCTTGGCGAACTTCTCGCTCTCTTCCCGCACGAACTTGCCGAGCTCTTCCGGGGAGGTGCCCACCGTCTCGAGGCCGACGTTGGCGAGCTTGGCCTTCACGTCTTCCAGCTTCAATGCCCGGTTGATCTCGCCGTTGAGCTTTGCAATCACATCGGCCGGGGTGCCGGTCGGCACAAAATAGGCGAACCAGTTCGTGAAAACGAAATTCGGCACGCCCGCGTCAGCCATGGTCGGCACGTCCGGAGCCGCCGGCGAGCGCCTGACGGAGGTCACCGCGAGCGCGCGCAGCTTCCCCGCCCGTACGTGCGGCATGGAGGGCGGCATGCCCGAGAAAAACATCGGCACGTGCCCGCCGATGAGATCGGGCATCACCGGTCCCGCACCCTTGTACGGCACGTGCACCATGTCGAGCTTGAACGTGATCTTCAGCAGCTCGCCGGCAAGGTGCTGCACCCCGCCGGTCCCCGCGGACGCGTAGGTGAGCTGGCCGGGGCGCGCCCTGGCAAATGCGATCAGCTCCTTCACCGACTTCACCGGCAGCGACGGATGCACGACGAGGATGAGCGGCGTCATGGAAGCGAGTGACACCGGCGCGAAGTCCTTCTCGACGTTGTACGGCATCTTCTGCAGGTGCGGCAGAATCGCGACCTCCGCGGGTGAGGAAAGGAGCAAGGTGTAGCCGTCGGGCGAGGCCTTGGCGACGATATCGGCGCCGATCACTCCGCCCGCGCCAGTGCGGTTATCAACGACTATGGTCTGCTTGAAGGTTTCGCTCATCTTGGCGCCGACGGTGCGCCCGGTAAGATCGGTCGCGCCGCCCGGCGCGTACGGCACGACCACCCGGATCGACTTGGCGGGATAGGCCTGAGCGTGGGCCAGGCCGCTCATCGCGGCGAGCCAGCATCCCATGCAGATCGTGAGCCATCTATCAAAGCGGATCATATGGGCCCCCTCTCGAGATAAGTGTTCTCAATGCGCGGTCAGTCGAGCCGCGTGCCCGAAACCTCGATGATCTTGCGGTATTTCTCGGTTTCCGACCTGACGAAACGCGCCAGCTCCTCGGGCGTGCCCGGCGCCACTTCCACGCCGGAGTTCACGAGATAATCATTCGCATCTTTGAGCTTGAGGATGCGCACGATCTCGCCGTTGAGCTTGCTGACAACGCTCTTCGGCGTCTTCGCGGGAACGAAAAACGCGAACCAGATGCTGGTGTCGAAGTCCTTCACGCCCTGCTCCTGCAGCGTCGGCACCTCCGGCACGGACTGCGAGCGTCTGCCGGTCGAAATCGCGAGCGCGCGCAACCTCCCCGCCTTCACGTGCGGCAGCACGGGACCCATCCCGACGAAGCCGAACTGCGCTTCCTGCCCGCCGATCAGCGCCGCGGTCGCCGGCGCGCCGCCCTTGTACGGCACGTGAACGATGTCGGTGCCCGTGATCATCTTGAACAGTTCTCCGGAAAGATGCATCGGGCTGCCGATGCCGACCGAAGCGTAGGTATAGGCGCGCGGCTTTGACCTTGCGATGTCCACCAGCTCCTTCACCGTCCTCGGCGGAAACGATGGGTGCGCAACCAGCAGGAGCGGTGATATCGTGCCGAGTGTCACTGGCGCGAAGTCCCTTTCAACGCTGTAGGGAAGCTTGCGGAACAGGCTGGGATTGACCGCCACCTCGCCGGTGGAGGCTACAAACACGGTGTAACCGTCGGGCGAAGCCCTGGCGACAATCTCTGCCGCGACCACGCCGGCGCCGCCGGGGCGATTGTCCACGACGACGGGCTTCCCCCAGTTGTCATTCATCCGCTGGCCGACGGCGCGCGCCAGGATATCGGTGTTTCCGCCGGGCGCGAACGCCACCAGCATGCGGATCGGCCTCAACGGGAATTCCTGCGCCCATGCTGGCTGCGCAATGGCTGTCGCCGCAGCCAGCATAAGAAATACAACAGATTTGCCGCTCATGTTTTCCTCCTCGCCTTCAGTCCCTCCACCTTCTGCCTTTTGCCTTTTGCCTTTTGCCTTCTGCCTTTTGCCTTCTACCTTCATCCAAAGACCGCGGGATACCCGGGCGGCGGGGTGAAGCCCAGATCGCCGCGCTTGATCACCGCCTCGCGTCCGCCGTTCGCTTCGAGCAGTTCGGCCTGGCGCCGCTTCGCCCGCGCGTCCACTTCCGCAGGGTCGCAGATCGCGTAGAGCCTTGCGCGGCACTCCTCCAGCACGCTTGCGCACTTCGGATCGGCGGCGAGATCGCGCAGCTCCTCGGGATCGGACTCAAGGTCGAAGAGCTGCGGGCGGTAGGCGACGTAATGCACGTACTTGTATTGGCCGTGGCGAATCATGAATGCCCCGGTGGTCGAGCCCATACCATGATATTCGGAAAACACGTTGCGGTCCGGCTGCTCGCCGCGGGCGAGCTTGAGCAGCGACACGCCGGGATGCCCGTCGTACATCTCCGGACGGTCCTCCCCGACGCAT
Organism: Betaproteobacteria bacterium; assembly: GCA_016183675.1. Taxonomy (GTDB): domain Bacteria; phylum Pseudomonadota; class Gammaproteobacteria; order Burkholderiales; family SG8-41; genus SG8-41. The sequence continues at coordinate 1,343 of JACPEF010000205.1, read as the reverse complement.
TCCATGATGAAAGGATACGTATCCACGTGGCTCGCGGGCGTCTCCACCCTGACGCCGCGCGGAATGTCCGGGCCGGTGACGATGAGCGGCACGCCCGCCACCTCCTGGTACATCGTGGATTTTCCCCACAGCCCGCGCCCGCCGAGGTTGTCGCTGTGTTCCGAGGTGTAGAGGATGCGGGTGTTCTCGGCGAGACCCGTGACCTCCAACGTCGCGAGCAACTTGCCGATGTTGTCGTCAACGAAAGCACACAGGCCGTAGTAAGCCGCGACCGCTTTCCTCAACTTTTCCTCGTCGAAATAGCGGTCGTAGACGAAGCTCCCGGCGTAATCGCGCAGATACGGGTGCTCCGGCCGCTCGTCCCTCGCGTACTGCTTGGGCACCGGCATCCGGTCGATGGGATACTGGTAGTAGAACTCGGCCGGCGCCACGAGCGGAAAGTGCGGGCAGACGAAGGAAACGAACAGCACCCACGGTTTGTCGCGGTATTTGAGCGCTTCCTCGCGCAGCCAGACCTGGGCGCGGGTGCAGATCTCGCGGTCGTAGGCCGTATACGGCGTCTCGCCCGGCCCGGCGAGCTTGGCGATTTTCCAGGACAGGCCCCGCTCGGGCAGGTCCCTGCGCACGAGGCCCATGAGGTCGCCTTTTCCCTCGACGATGTTCATGGGAATGATCTCTTCGGAAAAGCCGTTGTCGTCGCCCTCGTGGCCGCGGAAGTGGAGCTTGCCGATCGAAACCACGCGGTGGCCGCGCTCCCGCAGCCGGTGGTGCCAGCTCGGGACCGAGCCGTCGTAGGCGTCCGCGTTGTCCCAGAAGCCGATCTGGTGCACGTACTTGCCGACCGCGAACGCGGCGCGCGCGGGCACGCACACCGGGCACGTCGTATAGGCCGAAGTGAACATCGTGCCCCGGCGCGCCAGGGAATCGAGATTGGGAGTTTGAACGATCGGATGTCCCGCGCAAGCCATGACCTTCGGGTTGTGCTCGTCGGACATGATGATCAGCAGGTTCGTGGGCTTCATCTTCTGGCGCCAAAAAACAGTTTCAGCGGCCCGGCGCGCGGTCCGAGATCACGAGCCGCCGGCGGTTCGGCGGAATGTAAATTTCCTGGTAGTACACGGGCCGGTCGCGCGCAGCGCTCGCTGCGATCTCGAGCAGCGTGCCGGTGATGGGGCGCCGCAGCCTGAGCGCGCGCCGCACGGCCTCGGGGAAGCGTACGGTGCTCATGGTCTGCGCGACCTGCGTGACCGGCAGCCCGAACTCGCGGCTGATGATGATCTTGAGGTTGGCGCCGTCGAGCTCCGCCGTCGGGCGCGTCAGCATGCTCGGGAAGCGCGCGGCAT
>JACPEF010000204.1 GCA_016183675.1 Betaproteobacteria bacterium | reverse complement strand
CCGCTGAACCCGGAGGCGACCATCGCCGCCGCCGCGGCGCCGTTCCTCGCCGGCATGCCGCCGAAGTCGAAGGCCTTCTCGACGTGCTCTTCATCGCGCATCCAGCAGGAGATGCCGGAAGCCTGCTGCGCCGTGTAGGAAAGGAGATGGCGCACCTGGTCCTGCTTGAGCCCGGCGAGCGCGCCGGCGGCGGCGGCGGCGCCGAACATCGGCCCGAAGCTGTGGGTCGAGTGCCCTGCCTCGCGGAAGTCGTAGGCGTGCAGCGCCATGGTGAGCCGACAGCCGACGTCGTAGCCCAGCGCGATCGCGCGCAGCAGGTCCCCGCCACCGCGCTTCTCGCGCTCGGCCATCGCGAGGGCGGCCGGCACGACGCCGCAGCCGGGGTGGGTGAGCGAGGGCGCGTGCGAGTCGTCGGTCTCGTCCGCGTGCGCCAGCATGCCGTTCGCGAGCGCCGCGTGCTCCGCGGTGGTCACGAGCCGCGTGCCGATCACGCAAGCCTCCTTCGCGCCGCCCAGCGTCTTCACGTAGGCGATCGCCTTGCGTCCGGGAAGAAGCCGCGAGCCCGAAACCATGGCGGCGATGGTGTCGAGCAGGTGATGCTTGGTCTTTTCCGCGACCGCCTGGGGCAGCGGCCGTTTGAGCGCAGCGGCGATGTAGGCGGAAAGCTCTCTCATCACCGGCGAAACCGCCGGCACCGCTTGCTTGTTCATGGCAGGGCCCTCTTCGCCGGAGGCGCTAAACGCAGCTCCTCATTATCTGAGTACGCGGTCTGCGCGCTCGGCGCGGGCTAAGGCGCTTTGGCGCGCCCGCGCCGCGTCGCGCATCATACCAGACCGGCGCGCCTCATCGTCGCCGCACATTGCGTATCTTAATCTAAGAGCCTCTAACATAATGAAACACACGTGCGTTGCTGCCAGAATTGGTGATGGCGCGAAGCGAGGTGCAGCCAATATGTCGATATTGGCAAGCCGAGCGACAAAGGCAGCGCCGATTCTGGCTGCAACCCCTTGCGGGCTGGCGCGAGTTTTGCCCCATGGCTCTGTCGCAAGTCCCTTGCTTAGGAGTACTAAGCGGCGGGCCTTGCTTCGCGCCCTGAGCCAAAATCGTGACAGCGCATTGCGCGTTTCATTATGTTAGAGGCTCTAAGTCATGCCGAAAACCGCCCGACAGCACCGGGTCGTTGGGCTAGAATATTGCGCTTTACGGATCGGGGAAGACGCGAATGGCGAAACCGCTGGTGGGCATCGTGATGGGGAGTAGCAGCGACTGGGAGGTGATGCAGCACGCCGCGCGGAGCCTCGCGGACTTCGGCGTGCCCTACGAAGCCCGGGCGCTTTCCGCCCACCGCTCCCCCGATCTCCTGATCGAATGGGTCGAGGGGCTGGTCGCGCAGGGCGCGAAGTGCTTCATCACCGGCGCCGGTGGCGCGGCACACCTCGCGGGCGTGGTGGCGGCGAGGACCACGCTGCCGGTGCTCGGCGTGCCGATGCCGTCCCAGCACCTGCAGGGGCTCGATTCGCTGCTCTCCGTCGTGCAGATGCCGAAGGGCGTGCCGGTCGCGACTTTCGCGATCGGGGAGGCGGGCGCGGCGAACGCCGGCCTGTTCGCGGTGGCGATCCTCGCGCTGGATGACGCGGCGCTCGCGAAGAAACTCTCCGACTTTCGCAAGCAGCAGGCCGACGCCGTAAACGCCGCGAGACTCCCCGGCCTTTCCGGCTGAGTGATTGAGTAACTAGAACTTAGCCGCAGATAAACGCCGATAAACGCGGATGAAATCTCCTGCTATCGAGCTTTGCGTAAATGCTTTACGCCGCTTGACCCTAATCCCTTCCCCCTCTCCCAGGGGGCGAGGCGGAATGTACAGTGCGGGAATGGTGTGTCAACCATTTCCGCAACGATGAATAATTGCCTTGGCGAGTTTCTCTGTGAACTCTGTGTCCTCCGTGGCTAATGGCTTTTGATTCTTATCTGCGTTTATCTGCGGCTGAATCTTGATTTTGACGGATTCATGATCACCCGTATCGAGATGACGACCAACCATTCCACGCTTTTCGAGTCGAGCCTGAAGAGCCTCAAATTCCTGCACCGCGGCAAGGTGCGCGACCTCTACGCCGTGGGCGAGGACAAGCTGCCCGTGATCCAGACCGACCGCCTGTCCGCGTTCGACGTGATCCTTCCCGACCCGATCCCTGAGAAGGGGCGCGTCCTCACCGAGATGTCGTTTTTCTGGTTCAGGAAGCTCGCGCACATCGTCCCGAATCACCTGACCGAGATTGCGCCGGAGTCGGTCGTCGCCCCCGCCGAGCGCGAGCAGGTCGCCCGCCGCGCGATGGTGGTGAAGAAGCTCCGCCCCCTCAAGATCGAGGCCGTCGTGCGCGGCTACCTCATCGGCTCGGGCTGGAAGGATTATCAGCAGACGGGCGCGATCTGCGGCATCCGGCTGCCGGCGGGGCTCAAACAGGCGCAGAAGCTGCCGCAGCCGATCTTCACGCCCGCGACCAAGGCGCCGGTCGGGAGCCACGACGAGAACATCCCGTTCGACCACGCGGCGAAGCTCGTGGGCAGTGCCGCGCTGGCGGAGCGGGTGCGCGAAATCTCGATCCGGCTCTACACCGAGGCCGCCGCCTACGCCGCGACGCGCGGCATCATCATCGCCGACACCAAGTTCGAGTTCGGCACCGACGATAAAGGCGGGCTGGTGCTCATAGATGAGATCCTCACTCCCGATTCGTCCAGATTCTGGCCAGCGTCGGAATATCGCGTTGGCGTAAGCCCGCCTTCGTTCGACAAGCAGTTCGTGCGCGACTGGCTCGAGACCCAGCCGTGGAACAAGCAGGCGCCGGCGCCGGCGCTGCCGCCGGAGGTGCTCAGGAAGACCTCGGAGAAGTACCGCGAGGCGCTGCGGCTATTAACCAGTTAGCCGCCAAGGCGCCAAGGCCGCCGAGAAGGACAATAAGGATATAAAATCCAAAGTGCCGCGGTGCCGGGTAACAAATGCAAAGGAAGCGAGAAGCGAGAGGCGGAAAAGGGCGCCCGCCACACGAACCCGGCTGTCAGAATAGTTCCCTGGTTTTGTCTCCAAGGGTTTGCGTTTTTCATTCTCATTTGCTTTTCTTGGCGTTCTTGGCGCCTTGGCGGCGATTTTGAATGGTCTCTGATCGGGACATCGAGCACGCAGTAGAGGTGCTCCGGGCCGGCGGGCTGGTCGCCTTTCCCACCGAGACGGTTTACGGCCTGGGCGCAGATGCGGCCAACGCCGACGCTGTGCGCAAGATCTTCGCAGTGAAGGGCCGTCCGCCGACCCACCCGGTGATCGTGCACCTCGCGGACGCGGTGCAGCTGCCGGCGTGGGCCGGCGAGATACCGCAGGCCGCGCACAGGCTCGCGCGACGCTTCTGGCCGGGCCCGCTCACGCTGATCCTCAAGCGCGCGCGCGGCGTGAGCGGCGTGGTGACCGGCGGGCAGGACACGGTGGCGCTGCGCGTCCCGTCGCACCCGGTGGCGCGGCGGCTGCTGGCGCGCTTCGGCAGCGGCGTTGGCGCGCCTTCGGCCAACCGTCACGGGCGCGTGTCGGCGACGACCGCCGAGCACGTGCGGCGCGAGTTCGGCGATGCCGTCGAGTGCGTACTCGATGGCGGCGAGGCCGAGGTGGGCATCGAGTCCACCATCGTGGATCTCTCCGGAGCGGCGCCCGTGCTGCTGCGCCCCGGCTGGATCACGGCGCAGCAGATCGCGTCGGTTCTCGGCGCCCCGCTCGCCGCGGCCGGAGCCGGCGCGCCGCGCGCGCCCGGAACACTCGCCACCCACTACGCGCCGCAGACGCCGCTCCTGGTGGTCGAGGGCGACCTGCTGGTCGAGCTTGCGGCGAGCCTCGCACGCCAGGGCAAACGGGTGGCGGCGCTTGCGTTTTCGGAGGCCCGGCCGCTTTCCCCCGGGGTCACGTGGATCGCCGCGCCGCGCGAGGCGGGCGGCTACGCGCACGCGCTCTACGCGAACCTGCGCCGGCTCGACGACGCGCGCTGCGACACCATCGTCGTCGAGAAGCCGCCCCAGACCCCGGAGTGGGCCGCGATCAACGACCGCCTCGCGCGCGCCGCTGCCGGCTCACCGCCGGCGGAAACGACATAGCCGTCCTCCTGCGTCTGTTGGACGGGGTGACTTGGTTCAGTTAAACTAACACAGTTGCTGAGGCTGTCATGGACACCATCAACATCCACGAGGCGAAGACCCATCTGTCGCGATTGGTCGAAGAAGTTGCGGCAGGGGGGGAGGTCGTGATTGCGAAGAACGGCGTCCCGCGGGCAAAACTCGTGCCGCTCGACAGTGCCCGTCCGCTCAGATTCGGTGTGCTGAAGGGCAAGATCCGGTATCCCGACGACTTCGACGCGCCGCTGCCCGACGAGGTTCTCGCGCTGTTCGTGGGGCGCCGCCGGAAATGAGGCTGCTCCTTGATACGCACGTGTTTCTCTGGACGCTCGACGATTCGCCCAGGCTCTCCCGGCGCGCGCGCGAGATGATGACCGCGCCGGGGACGGAGTGCTTCGTTTCGGCCGTGAGCTTCTGGGAGATCGCGATCAAGGCGAGCTTGCGCCGCGCCGCATTCCGGACCGACGTCGCGAAGCTCGTCGCCGGCGCCCGTGCCGCCGGGTTGAAGCTGCTGCCTTTCCAGCCCGAACACGCCGTGCGTGTCGCGCGGCTACCGCGGCACCACTCCGATCCTTTCGACCGGGCGCTCGTCGCGCAGGCGCTCTTCGAGCCGCTTGCCCTGCTCACCCAGGACGCGGCGCTCGCGCCCTACGGCAATATCGTGAGCGTCGTTTAACCCCGCTGGCGATCAACGATCGCCACGCGCGCGCCGCCGCCGGAGCGCCCGCGCCGGACGATATCTCTAGACCGCCTGCGAAGATACGGATGAGCGACGTTTCCATAATCGCGACCCTCGCCGGCGCGCTCGCCGTGGCGCTGGTCTTCGGCTGGGCCACGCAACGCATCGGACTGTCGACTCTCGTGGGTTACATGCTCGCGGGCATCGTCGTCGGGCCGTACACCCCGGGGTTCGTGGCGGACGCCCAACTCGCTTCGCAGATGGCGGAGATCGGCGTCATCCTGCTCATGTTCGGCGTCGGGATGCATTTCCACCCGCAGGAGCTGATACGGGTCTGGCGACTCGCCGTCCCGGGCGCCGTCGCACAAAGCGCCGTTGCGGCCGCGGTGGGTTGGGCCGGCGCGCGCGCTTTCGGCTGGAGCCACGGAGCTGGGGTCGTATTCGGCATGGCGCTTGCCGTGGCGAGCACTGTCGTGTTGATGCGAATGCTGGTCGAACGCGATCGCCTGAGCGCGCGTGACGGACACGTCGCGGTCGGCTGGCTGATCGTCGAAGACCTGTTCACCGTTGTCGCGCTGGTCGTGCTGCCGGCGCTCGCCACCGGGCGGGCGAGCGCTGCGGCGACGGCAAGCGCGGTGGGCCTCGCCATGGGCAAGGCGGCGGTATTTGCGGTCCTCATCTGGGCCCTGGGAACGCCGCTCCTGGGGCACGTCATGGAGCGCATCGCGAAGACGCGCTCCACCGAGCTTTTCACGTTGACCGTATTCACCGTAGCCCTGGGCGTCGCCCTCCTGGCCGCCGAGGTCTTCCAGATATCGGTCGCGCTGGGAGCCTTTTTCGCCGGACTGGTCGTCGGGCAATCTCGATTCGGAGTTCAGGCGGCGGCTGACATGGTGCCGTTCCGCGATGTCTTTTCGGCGCTGTTCTTCGTCTCCGTGGGCATGTTGTTCAATCCGGAATTCGTGATCTCCCAGCCGGTAATGGTCCTGACGGCGCTCGCGATCGTGCTCGTCGTCAAGCCGCTGGTGGCGCTGACGATCGTCATGCTCTTGCGTGACACGCTTCGCACGGCACTCACCGTTGCCGTCGGGCTTGCCCAGATCGGAGAGTTTTCCTTCATTCTGGCCACTCTCGGGACGTCGCTCACCGTGCTGCCGCCCGCAGGGATGGACGCGCTCATCGCCGCGGCCATCGTGTCGATTGCCCTGAACCCGCTGCTGTTCCGCGCCGCGCAGGCGCTAAGTCAGCGCCTCCCCCGGGGCGCCGACGAAGGGCGGGAAGCCGCCGTCCCCGAGGTGATTAACAAAACGTCGGAACGGCCGGCGCCGGTACTGGTAACGGGTCTTGGCGAGTTGGGACGACGGCTCGTTCCGCGATGCGCTGACAACGGCGTGCCGGTACGCGTCATCGACAACGAACTGGAGTCGCTAGAGTGGCTTCGCAGCCGCGGCATTGCGACCGTCTTCGGAGATCCGGGCCGGCCGGACGTCTTGAGGGCGGCAGGGGTCGCCGACGCGAGAATGATCGTGGTCACGAGCGCGTCGCTGGCTGAAAAAATGCGCACCTGCATCGCGGCCCGTGAAGTGAATCCGCGCATCGCGATCGTCGCCATCGCGGGCAGCGAGGCCGAGCGGGCATGGCTCGAGGAATTCGGCGCGGCCTTCGTATGCAATGCGTTGGACGAGATGACCGACGCGCTGTTAAGGTCGATTCGGAGCGGCCTCTGAACTGTGCCGCGCCCGACCAGGGGCTATAGATCCGGCCGGTTCACGCTGCGCAGTCGGCCCGCAGGCGCTACCGCAACCGGTGGGCGAGGAACATCCGGATCTGCCGCACCAGCTCGTTTTCCATCCCGGTGAAGAAGTGGTCGGCGCCGGCGATCTCTACCTGGCCGGAGCCGCGCACGGGGAGGTCCTTTTCTCCGAACAGGTCGAGCACCGGCGCCTTGAAGGTCGCCGGTTCGGTGAATTCGCCCAGGATGCCGATCGCCACCCACGCATCCACGCGCGCATTGCCCGCATGGTTGAGAAAATGGTTGGTCATGCGCGCGCCCAAGCTGTGCGAGACGATCGCGACCTTCCTTAACCCCTTCCCCCGCAGGAACGCGACCGCGGCAGAGAGTCTTTCCGCGGCTTCGGGGAAGAGCGGCGGATACTGGTCGGCGCGCGCTTCCGCCGCCATCACCGGCATCTGCACCGAAAGCGTTGCGTAGCCTTGCTCGGCGAGCCGGCTCCTGAGCGGATTGATGAGCCCCCAGTCGGGATGCACGCCCAGCCCGTGCACCACGATCACGCCGGCGGGCGCTTTTGGATCCGGCGCGTAGATGGCGAGGAACTTGTGCCCTGATTTCAGCCCGAGGTAGACCGGATCACCGACGAGGATCGCCGGCGTGATCTCCTTCTCGCGCGCGTAGTCCGCCTGCACGAACGCGAGCGCCGGCGCGAGCAGGAGCGCAATGCCAAGCAACAACTTCATTTTTTAGCCGCAGATAAACGCAGATAAACGCCGATTATAAAAGCCGAAGCAGGCTCGCATTTAAACTTATCTGCGTTCATCGGCGTTCATCGGTGGCTCCTATTTGCCTTTGAATTCCGGTTTTTTCTTTTCCAGGAACGCCTTGACGCCGATGCGGTAGTCCTCGGTGTCGAAGCAGGCGAAGCCTTCGTCCCATTCCGCATCGCTCAACTTCGCGGTGACGGTGAGGCGTTCGATGAACTGCTTGTGCCAGCGCGCGACCAGCGGCGCGCCCTCCGCGATTCGCGCGGCGAGCGCGTACGCTTCCTGTTCCACCTTCTCGTCCGGGACCACGCGGGTAACCAATCCCTTGCGGTACGCCTCGTCGGCGTCGAACACGCGCCCTTCGAGCAGGATTTCGAGCGTCGCGGCGCGCCCCGCGAGGGCGAGCAAACCCGCGAGCTCGCCGTAGGCCATGGTGAGCCCTAGCTTGTTGACGGGGATGCCGAAGCGGCTCGAGTGCCCGGCGACGCGCAGGTCGCACATCGCGGCGATCTCGAGCCCGCCGCCGACGCAGGCGCCGCGGATCATCGCCACCGTGGGGTGGCGGCAGCGCGCCACCGCCCGCATGGTTTCATGGATGATCGTCCCGTACTGCTTCGCCTGCTTTGAATCGGCCCGCTCGCGGGCGAACTCGGCGATGTCGGCGCCGGCGGCGAACGCCTTGTTCCCCGCCCCGCGCACCACGACACAGCGGAGCTGCTCGTCGGCCGACAGCTCGCGCATGGCCTCGCCGAGGCGCCGCCACATCGCCTTGTCGAGCGCGTTGAGCCGCTCGGGATTGTTGAGCGCGACGGTGGCGATGGCGCCGTCACGCGATACAAGGATGGGATCAGGCATTGGCAGAGTTCGGTGACGAAGTGATGAAGTGACGGGGTGACGAGGTGACGGGAAGATATTATCAGTAACGCCGTTCGTCACTGCGTCACTGCGTCACTGCGTCACTGCGTCACTACGTCACCGCGTCACCGGATTCACCAGTTGATCCAACTGATCGGGCCCAGGCTGATCCAGGGCACGTACGTCACGAGCAGCGTCACCAGCGCCAACACGACGGTGAACGGCCAGCCCACCCGGAAAACGTCCCAGAACGGCAGGCGCGCGATGGCCGCAGTGGTGAACAGCACGGTCGCCACGGGCGGGGTTTGCTGGCCGATGCCCAGGTTGATGGTGACGATGATGCCGAAGTGAATCGGGTCCACGCCGATGTCGCGGACGAGGGGCAGCACGATCGGCACGATCAGGATGATCGCCGCCGCAGAATGCAGGAATATTCCCGCGACGAAGAAGAAAAGGTTCAGGAACAGGAGGATCAGGTACTTGTTCGACGTGGTCTCCAGGATCATCCGCGCGAATTTCTGCGGCACCTGCTCGCTGGTGAGGAACCAGCCGAGCACCGCGGAGGAGGCCACAATCAGCATCACCGAGGCCGTCTGGCCGACGGACTCCCTGAGGATGTGCAGGGTCTGGCGGCCCGAAAGCTCCCGGTAGATGAAGACTCCGATGAGGAGCGCCGCCAGCACCGCCAGGGCGGCCACCTCGGTGGCGGTCGCGATGCCGCCGAGGATCCCGACCCAGATCACGACGGGGATGAAGAGCGCCCAGAAGGCCTGGATCGTCGAGCGGCCCACCTCGCGGATGGAAAACTTCTTCTCCACGGGAAGGTTGTACTTCCGCGCGTAGTAGTAGCAGAGCCCCATCATTGCCACGCAAGCGATGAAGCCGGGCAGGAAACCCGCGAAGAAGAGTTTGGCGATCGAGACCTCGGCCATCCACGCGTAGATGATCATCGGGATCGACGGCGGGATGAGTATCGCCGCCGAAGCCGCGTTGGAGACGATCGCCGCGGAGAGGGCCCGCGGGTAGCCCCGCTTTTCCATCGCCGGGATCACCACCTTGCCGATGGCGGCGGCATCCGCCACCGATGAACCGGAGATCTCGCTCTGGATCATGGTTGCCACCACCGTGACCATCGCGAG
>JACPEF010000198.1 GCA_016183675.1 Betaproteobacteria bacterium | reverse complement strand
CTGCTAAATGCAAAACCGCCGACAGGCTTTCAACAAAGCGCGGCAGAAAAGACGTGTTTTGGCCATCAAGAAATGCAGGATTCGTCTCAGCTCCCGCGTTCTCGACGGGTCGAACGTCGCATGAAGCGCCGAGCGATGCCCGCTCCATCCCGACCTTCTCCCTGCGGACGACGGGGTTTTTCTTTGCCGTTGCTGGAATGAGCTCGATGGTCGTATCGCGGCTCGACGCGATACACTGTCATGCGCCGGAAATGAAGGATTCGCGGCCGTAAGCGCGGGTCCCGCCGCCGGCGCAGTCTTGAAGGATGCGTTTTGGCAAGAGAACCCCTCCCGCGTGAATGCCGGCCGTGCACGGCCTGCTGCGACGGCTGGCTGCAGATCCGCGTCAACGGCGTCCCCGTTTACCCCGGGCACCCGTGTCCCCACAGCACGGGCTCGGGATGCAGCATCTATCCGAACCGTCCCGTGGATCCCTGCGTTCACTTCATCTGCGGCTGGCGCATGGACGGCAGTCCCCTGCCGGAGTGGATGAAGCCGAACAATTCGAAGGTGATCGTGCTGTTCGATCAGTCGCGCTGGCGCGGACTGCCGGTGGATGTCGCGGTGCCGGTCGGCAGGAGAATCCCGCCGCGGTCGCTCGAATGGCTTCAGCAGTTCGCGGAGACCAACAACCGCATGCTCCTGTATTCGGAACAGATCGTGGAGAACGGGGTTTACACGAACCAGCAGTCGGTATCGGCGTTCGGGCCGCCCGAGTTCCAGCAGGAGATGGCCGAGCGGGCGGGCCGCGGCGAGAAGTTCGTGTAAGGCCGCGGGATTACCGCTTCCGCTCTATTCGAGCACTGCGGCAAGCGGCACCGCCCACAGCCGATCGGCGAGCTTGAGTATTTCGGGCCCGCCGTAGGCGAGGAATGCGGCGCGGCACCGTGGGGTCTTGTCGAGAAACGCGCGTAGGCCCGCGAGGTCGCGATCGTCCCACCGCGCTGCAGCCTTGATCTCGACCGCGAGGCAGTCGCGGCCCGATTCGATCACGAAATCCACCTCGTGACGGCCTTGAACGTGCCAGTAGCCGAGCCTGGCCCCGAGCCAATCGGAGTCGAGAATTGCGGCGAGGTTCTGCGCGACGTAAGTTTCGAGGAGCGCACCCGACATGGGATCGCCCGTCTCCAAGCGCGATGCGTCGACGCCCGCCAGGTGGCTCGCGAGCCCGGAGTCGGCGATGTAGAGCTTGGGCGACTTGATCAACCGGGTCGCGCGGTTCGCGAGAAAAGGCGCAAGCCGCCTCACCACGAAGGACGCCTCGAGCAGGCTGAGATAGCGCGCCGTCGTCGCTGCGTTCAGCTTGACGTCCCGGCCGAGTTCGCTCACGCTGAGGATCTGCGCCGTCCGCAGTGCCGCAAGCAGGAGGAGGTTACGAAACGGCACCAGATCCCCGATGCGGGCGAGTTCACGCACGTCGCGCTCGAGGTACGTCTGCTCATAGCCCTTGAACCATAGCGCCGGGCGCCCGGCTTCGGCGAGGCATACTGGCGGCAGCCCTCCTTCGACGATCGCTCGCGGCTTGATGCCGCCCGTCGCGACCCGCCGCGGCGGTTCCCCGGCATCGAACGCGCGCCGGACGAACGGCGCCGCCGCGAGCCGGCCTTCGAGCTCGCGCCGTGTGAACGGATGCAGGGTGAGATAAAGCGCCCGGCCCGCGAGGCTTTCGGTAATCCCCTTGAGCAGAGCGAAATTGGCCGAGCCCGAGAGCAGGAACCCACCCGGCCGCCGCGCGCGGTCCACTTCCCGCTTGATGGCGACGAGCAGATCGGGGCATTTCTGCGCCTCGTCCACGGTGAGCGGGGACTCCGAACGCACGAACGCCTGTGGGTCGGAGCGTGCGGCGGCGAGCTGCGCGGGGTCGTCCAGCGTCGCATAACGGCGGCCGGCGAGGCCCTTCTCGTGCTGCAGGAAGGTGCTCTTGCCGGACTGACGCAGCCCGGTCACGACGACGACCGGCATCTCGGCCAGCGCCGCGCGCACGAGGCGGCCAAGAGCTCTGGGACGGTATGGTGTCATAACGCCTCTTCTGATAGTGGCATTTTGCCACACATCCCCGTGGCGCGTCGAGCGGATAAGCGCCCGCCCGTTAATTCATGACGCGTCAGCGCGTCGGCACCAGCAATCCGGCGTCAGAAGCAAGTCGCTGCGCACAGAGGCTGGCGCGGCGAGAAACGCCTCTGCAAAACCGCGTTACGACTGCTTGCGCTCGACCGCGACCCAGAACCCCATCGGCATGCGGTTGAAGGTGACGAGCTCGAACCGTTCCAGGATCTTGGGCAGCCACCACGCCGGCGGTTTCTGGATGAGGTGGGCGTTGCGCCCGTCCGGAAGGCTCTTCACCGCCTGTCCGGTGTGAACGGTGAACACGCCGACCCCGAGCGTGACCCTCTTGAGATCGTCAAGGACGTTTTCGATCAGATCCGGCTCGATGTGCTCCAGCACGTCGATGCAGGCGACCAACCCGCAGGGCTTGGGCGGCGCGGACCACTCGGGAACGGCCGGATCGTAGTGATGGATCTTCAGCTGCACGTTGAACTGCTCGCGCAGCGTCTTGCCGAGCCGGCCCTTCCCCGCCCCGTAGTCGAGCATTTCCGTTGCGTCCACCGCCTTGATGATGTCGGCGACGAGCGGCGCGTACCCGACCGACGCGACCCCGTAATCCGGGTTCTCGTGCAGCTTGCGCTGCATCTCCCGGTACTCGTCGCTGATGAGCGGGGGAGGGTGAGTGGTGACTTGCGCCATTGCGGTTGGACAAGGCGATGGGATTCTCGGGGCGCCCTCAATCGCTTATTTTAGTCGGCGGCAATCTCCTGGGCACGCCCGTCTCCGGTGCAGGCCCTTTGCCCGCCAGCGCCAATTCAAGCATCGTTTCAAGGCGGACGAGGCGCTTGTCCATCTCGCGCGTCTCGGACGCGAGATCCTTAACTTGGTGGGACAGGCGGACCGCCTGCTCGTTCATCTTGATCACTTGCGCGAGCGCGTCCCAGATCCTGTCGGCGATGCTCATGGTCACGCCGCCTTTTCGCGCCTGGCCGCGAAATGCGCCAGGGTCTTTCTGACCTCGGCCTCCGCTTCACGCAGCGCCCGCATCGCATCCCGCGACGAGGTCTCGAGCTCTTTCACCAGCCTTTCCAGCAAAGCCGTGTCTTCCTCGCTCCGGTAGCTCTCGACCGAGCGGCGCACCATTTCCCCCATCGACAGCCGCCGCGCCTTGGCGCGCGACACAATCGAACGCTTTTGGGCCGGCGTGACCAGTACCACCATGCGCTCCAGCTTTCCCATTTCGCCCTCCGATTACCATTGACAACACATGTCAATTATAACCGCGTCTTGCGCTGGAAGCCAGATCTGCCACTGGGGAGGCCGTTGAGGCCGGCATGGAAAAATCCGCCAGCCCGCCGACGGATTTCGCCGACGCAAGCCTGCTCTAATTTGACTTTCTCTGTGGTCTCTGTGCCTCTGTGGTGAATGGTTCTCAGATGCCGAGGCCGGCGAGCTGCTTCTCGGGATAGCGCGTGCCGGCGGTGACGTTGAGCGGGAACGCCCTGGAGAGGGTCTCGACCTCTTCCTTCGCGAGCCTCACGTCCACCGCGGCGCAGTTCTGCTCGAGGTACTTGCGCCGCTTGGTGCCGGGGATCGGCACGACGTCCGGCCCCTGCGCGAGCAGCCACGCAATGGCCACCTGCGCCGGCGCGCATTTCCTTGCCGCTGCGATCTCTTCAATCGGCTTGAGCAGATCCACATTCTTCGTGAGATTGTCCGGATTGAACCGCGGATGATCGCGCCGCCGGTCCTTGGGCAGCAGCGCATCGAGCGTCTTGATGGTCGCCGTGAGAAAGCCGCGCCCGAGCGGCGCGTAGGCCATGAAGCCGATGCCGAGCTCGCGGCAGGTGGGCAGGATCTCCTGCTCCACGTCGCGGCTCCACAGCGAGTACTCGGTCTCGACCGCGGTGATCGGATGCACCTTGTGCGCGCGGCGGATGGTCTGCGCTCCCGCTTCGGATAACTGGAGATAGCGCGCCTTACCCTGTTCCACCAGCCGCTTCATCGCCCCCACGGTGTCCTCGATCGGCACGCTCTTGTCCATGCGGTGCATGCCGTAGAGGTCGATCACCTCCACCCCGAGGCGTTTCAGGCTTCTGTCGCACGCTTGCGGCACGTAATCCGGGTGGCCGCCGGAGAGCGCCGGCGCCCCACCGGCATCAGCCCGCGCCGCCAGCGCAAGATTGCCGAACTTGGTGGCGACGAGAACCTTGTTCCGCCTGCCCTTGATCGCCTTCGCGACCAATTCTTCGTTGATGCCGTTGCCGTAGGCATCCGAGGTGACGAGCAAATTGACGCCGAGATCGAACGCGCGGTGCATCGTGGCGATCGATTCCTCGTCGTTGGGTTCGCCGTAGCTGATCGACATGCCCATGCAG
>JACPEF010000208.1 GCA_016183675.1 Betaproteobacteria bacterium | reverse complement strand
CGCCTGGAACTGCTCGATTGCCTCCTCGTGCCGGCCCTGCCGCTGCAGCAGCGCCGCAAGAAAGGCCAGGTAGTCCGGATTGCCCTGCGCGTGCCCCAGGCCGCGGCGCAGGGTTTCGATCGCTTCCGAGTTGTCGCTGCGATCCACCTGCAAGCGCGCGAGCGTGATCACGAAGCCGGTCTGGGTCGGGGCGAGTTTCACTCCCTCCTGCAGCACGCGTTCCGCCTCGCCGAACTGCTTGCCCTCGACCAGCAACCCGACCAGCGCCTGGCGCGCGCCGAGATGCTCGGGGTACAGGCTCAAAGCCGCGTGGAATCCCTCCTGTGCCTCGGCAAGCCGTCCCTGGTGCAGTGACGCGGTCGCTTTGCGGTACTCGTTCTCGGCCAGATCGCGCGGGGCGGGTTGACGCACCTCCTTCTTGATTTGCGGCTTGGCGGTCGCGACGTTCACCGGCGGTTTGGCCGGGGCGACCACCGTCGGGGCCTCGCCCATCTCGGGACGCGCCACTGGAGCAGCCGGCTTCTCGCGCGGGGCGGGCTGCCGTACCTGCTTCTGGATTTCCGGTTTGGCCGAAGCGATGCTCGCCGAGGGCTCGGCTGCGGCGAGCACCGTCGGCGCCTTGGCCGGTTCATCGGGGCGCGCCGGCGGCGGAGCCGTCTCGACGCGCGGGGCCTGCGTGCTGGTTGCCGCTGCTGTTCCTGTTGCCGTTGGCCTTGCCGTTGCTGTACCGGTTGGTGTTGGTGTTGCTGTTGGCGTTGGTGCCGCCGCCGGCGATTGCGCCTCGCTCCGGGCATCGGATTCGCCGCCCGCGCGGCCGATCACGCGGGCAGCCGGCAACGGATCCTTCGATGGCTTCGCTTCGGCGGGCGACGGCTCGGCGGCACTCTGCGCCGTCACTGGGGAAGGCGGGCCGGACGTCTCCACGCTCGGGCGTGACACCGGCGTGTCCGGCTTCGCGCGCCCCCTTTCTTCGCGTGCCGGCGCCTCGGCAGTCGCCGCGGCACGGGCTGCGACGACCTTCCCGACGGCGGCCTCGGCACTGGGCCGCTGCTCGACCGCGGTCGACGGCGACCCGCGCGTCAGGTCCAATCCCGGCAGCACCACCCACGCTGCCGCGATCCCTCCCGCCACCACGGCGAGCCCGCCGGCCGCCGCCGCCCACCAGCGCCAGCGCGCCGTGCGTTCGCCCTCCGGCAAGGCGCGGACGTGGTGCGGCAGCGCGCTGCGTTCCGGTCCGGAAACGCGCCGCTTCTCGAGATCGAGGAGCACCTGGTTGATGACACTCATTGCAGCAATACCCAGCCGACGCCCCCGGCCGACAGCAGCAGCATGGCGAAACCGAGCCACCACCACGGCCGCCGCTTCGGCGCAGCCGGCGTGTCCATCGCCGCGCCGCGCACGTGCGACGGCAGCACCTGCTGCGCGCCCTGGCCGTACGCGAGCAGCATCGCCTTGTGGGAAATGATGTTGATGAGCCTCGGCACTCCGCTGCTGAAGCGGTGCACCAGGCGCGAGGCCGGTCTGGTGAACATCCGGTTGCCCCGGTAGCCCGCCACCCGCAGACGGTGCGCGATGTAATGGTCCACCTCGTCGCGCGCGAGCGCCGTGAGCTTATATTGGAAGCTGATGCGCTGCCGCAGCTGCCGTACCGATTCCTGCTCGAGCTTCTGGTCGAGCTCGGGCTGGCCGAACAGGACGACCTGCAGGAGCTTGCGCTTTTCGGTCTCGAGATTGGTCAGCAACCGCAGCGCCTCGAGCGTTTCGATCGGCATCGCCTGCGCCTCGTCCAGGCACACCACCACGGTCTTGCGCTGGCGCGCGAAATGGAGCAGTGCGCGCGTCAAGCCCTTGAGCAACTGGTGCTGGTCGGTGCCCTTCGGGAGCGCCACGCCCAGCTCTTCCGCGAGCGCGAGCAGCAGCGTGCGCGGCTCCAGATACGGATTGGGGATGTAGGCCGAGACGTGGTTCTGGTCAAGCGTGGACAGGAACTTTCGGCAGAGCAGCGTCTTGCCGGTGCCGACCTCGCCGGTGATCTTGATGAAGCCTTCGCCGTTCCTGACCGCGACCAGCAGCGTATTGAGCGCTTCCTGGTGCGAGGTGCAGGCGTACGCGAAGCTCGTGTCCGGGGTGATCCCGAACGGCGGCTCGCGCAGTCCGAAATGGGATCTATACATGTTCCGCGTTCCGCGTTCCGAGTTCCGGGTTCAACGTTCCGGGTTCCGAGTTCCGAGTTCCGGGTGCTGGGTTCTAACTTTGAACTTTGAACTTTGAACCTTGAACTTTGAACCTTGAACCTTGAACTCGGAACATCATTGTTGTGGCGGCGCCGGGCGCTGCATGGCGCGGATGCGTTCGCGCGTGTCCGCCAGATCCTCCTGCCAGTTGCGGTCGCTGTGGATGATGGTGGGCTTCAGCAGGATCACCAGCTCGCTTTTGATCGTGCTGCTCCCGCGCTGGCGGAACAGGGCGCCGATGCCCGGCACGTCACCCGCGCCCGGCACTTGCGAACGGTCGGTGGTGGTTTCCTGCCGCATCAGGCCGCCGATGGCGACGATGTTGGTGTCCTGCACCCGCACGATGGTGTCGGTCTCGTTGACGCTGCTCGAAGCTAGCGGCAGGGTGAACGTGCCGAGCGTGCCGAGATCCACCACCTTGCGCCGTTCCACCACGGTGCTGACCTGCGGGTGGATGTGCAGGATGATGTTGTTGTTCTCGTCAATCTGCGGCGTCACGTCGAGCGCGATGCCGGAGAAGAACGGCTGCACCGTGATGGTCGGCGCGATGGTGGTGGCGGTGCCGCTCGTGGTCGAGGTGGTTGAAACGTTGGTGACGAAGAAATCGTCGGTGCCGACCTTGAGCACCGCCTTCTGATTGTTGATGGTGGCCAGCCGCGGGCTGGAGAGCACGTTGATCGTGCCCTGGGTTTCGAGGAAGGACAGCAGCGCGGCAAAATTGCTCGTCTGCAGCGCCAGCCCGAAGATGCCGCCCGGCACCCCGGCGCCCGCGACGAGGGAAGCCGCGGTCCCCAGGGTCGCGGTGAGGCTGGAGCCGCCGAGCACCGAGCCGTCCGGCGCGCGCGCCGTGGGCGTGGTGAGCGGCCCGGTGCTGCCGAGCGTCGTGCCGGGCGTGATCACGCCGGCGGCGGCGCGGGTGCCCGGCCCCTCGCGGAACGCCGCCCAGTTGATCCCGGCCTGGGCGCCGTCGCGCAGCGTCACTTCGATGATCTTCGCCTCCAGCACGACCTGGCGCTCGACCACGAGCTGCATCGCCTTGAGGAACGACTCGACATTGCGCAGCTCGGAAGGCAGCGCCCGTACCACGATCACCCCGGACTGCGGGTTGACGATCACGCTGCGGCCGTCGGCGGTGCCGACGATGGCGGTGAGCGACTTGGTGATGTCGGCCCAGAAGTTGCTCTCCGAGGTAGTGGTCACCCGCGTGCTCTCGGTCGGCCGCGACGTCGGTCCGCCGGTCGCGCCCGCTATCGCCCCCGGCACCACGGCGCCCGGCACGCCGCCGGTGCCGGCGGTGGGCGAGTCGGTGATCGAGCCCGAGCTCACGCGCACGTCGGTCCGTCCGAGCCGCTGCGCCTGCAGGTAGTTCACCTGGAACACGCGCCGCGCAGCGTGTCCAGCGCCTCGAACACGGTCACGTCCTTGAGATTGACCGAGATCACGTCCTTCACGTCCGGGTGCACGATCATGCTGTAGCGCGTGCCGGAAACGATCGCCAGGAACACCTGGTTCGCGGGCGCGTTGCTGACGTTGAGATCGAAACGAGCGTCGAGCGGCTTGCCATCCGGCCTGGGCATCTCCACCACCAGCGGCGGCAGCAGCGCCTGGCTCACCGCGTCGGGCGCGGCGGGCTTGGCCCGCTCCTTCACCGCCTTGTCGAGCTCGGTGCCGATTCGGTCATAAGTGGCGTCGCGGCGCGCCGGGTAGTCCGCGCAGCCGGCTGCCACGCCAATCGCGATCACTAGCATCCATGGTTTCATATTCGATCCCCCGTCTACCGCGGAGACGCACCCCCGGGTGCGCCGGCATCAGGCTCGCGCCGCGGCGTCTTCCCCCGGCGCGGCGCGCGCTTCGCCACGGCCGGCGCGACCTCGCGCTTTTCCACGCCTGGATACATCTTCAGCACCTGAGTGGTGTCGCCGCTTTTCAGCACCACCTCGTTTTCCGCCACCTTGACGAGCACCGCGTCGCCGTACTTCTCACCCAGCCTCACCATCTCACCGTTGATGATCGCCGCCTTGCGGTCGGGAGAAATCAACACCGACTGCAGCACCAGCCCGCCGCCGGCGTCGCCGACGTCGGGTTCGCCCGTCACGTACGCGCCCGGCGGGCGGGTGGGGTCGTTCATCGCTTGCGCAGACGCGTTCGCGGGAGCCATCAGCAGCGCCGCCCCCAGCATTAAACCGAGCGCACCAAGTTTGAAGTTTGAAGTTTGAAGTTTGAAGTTCGCGCGCGGTCCGCAGATCGCTCCAACTTGAAACCTCAGACTTGAAACTTGAGACTGATTCATACGATGAGCCACGCCCTGTTGAGGCTCACGGTCCGCACCGTCAGCGTCACTCTCAGCCTCGGATACTGCTCGGTGTTCACGCTGATGCGGCCCCAGAACATTTGCCACGGCATTTGCTCGAGCCGCGTCAGATAGTCGTGCAAGTCGGCATACGTGCCTTGCAGCACGAGCTCGTAGCCGTGCTGGTAGACGGAGCGTTCGGGTCCCCTGGGCGCGGTCCTTGCGCCCTTCTCGTCTGCCCTGGGAGCGGGGGCGGCGCCCGGGGCATCGAAGCGCTGCACCGCGAGCGTCTGCAGCGAGACCAGCTGCAGCCCGCGGCCGCGCACGAGCATTTCCTCGAGCAGTTTCGCCATGCGCTCCGGCGGCACCAGCCCGCGCTGCAAGCCCTGCATGTTCCTGTCGATGTCGGCGAGCCGCTTGCGCAAGGCGTCGCGGTAGGAGCGCCTGACCGCCGCGGGATCGGAAACCGCCTTCTGCGCCTTGACCAGGGTTTCCGCGGTCTTGAGGCTCTGGCGCGCCTCGGCGAGCTGCTGGGTCAGGCGTTTTTTCCGCACCGCGAGCGGTTCGAGCGCCAGCGTATCGAACACCAGGATCGTGCCGACGACCGCTGCGATCAGCACCAGCAGGCGCTCGCGCTGCGCGAGCGCGTCGAACCGCGCGGCGAGCTTCTGCCATTGCTCCTTCATCGCGCTTTCTCCACCTTCCCCGATTCCGTGGTGGCGAGGCTGAACTCGAGGAAACGCGGCGGGCGCGCGGCCTTCTTCGCGTCCTTTCCCTTGTCCCTGTCGGCCGCCGGCTCGGGCTTGGGCTGGCTCATCTCGAACCGCGCAAAGCTGCGGCCCTGCAACACCTTCTCCCGGTTCAGGCGCTGGATGTAGCTCGGCACGAGATCGGGGCGCACCACCCGGCCGCGGATCTCGAGTTCGCCGCCGCCGGAGATGGTGAAGCCGGTGAGCCAGAGGCCGTTCACCGACTGGCGGGAGAAGGCGCGCAGGTATTCGGAGAAACCCTCCTGGTTGCCGAAGGCGCCGCCCTTGAGCGCATCCATCGCCTCCTGCGCCTGCTTGAGCTCGGTCTCAAGCTGCGCAATTTCCGCGTCGAGCTGGGGATCGGGCTTGCGCACAGCCGCTTGCCCCTTGAGCTGGTCCAAAACTGAGCGCTGCTCCATGAGCGACGCCTCCACCGTGCGCAGCTCCTCGGTGAGCCCGTTGACCTGGTGCTGCAGGTAGAACTGGAATGCCAGCAGCGCGATCACGGTGAGCCCCAGGCACTTCGCGAGCGCAGCGAACGACACCTGCAGACGCTGCTTGCGGAACGCGGGATTGAACAGATTGATGTTCTGGCTCATGCCGGCGCCTCTGACAGTCTTCCGGTCAAGCCGGCCTCATCGCATCGGCGTCGGCATAACTTGAAACTTGAAACTTGAAACTCGAGAGGAGTCGGCTCATACAGCCGCCTCCTCGCGCAGCGCGGCGCCGATCACGTGCAGGCACTGCGCCTGGCGCTCCGGCTCCCGCAGTTCCGGAACGCGCGGGTAATCCGCGACGCGCGAGAGGTCGAGCACCGCCACCGGCACATCGAGGTTGGCGGCAAGATAATCCCTCATGTCCTCCGCGCCCGCCACCGGCGAGATCACCACTCTCGATATCGCCACCTGGCGGAACTGGCGGTCGAAGTTGTCGAGCGAGCGCTGCAGCTCCAGCACGATGCGGTCATAGAGACCCTGCCGCTGCTCGGGGCCGGCGCCGGCGAAACTCGCGAGGGGGACGTCAATGCGGCGGTATTGGTAGAGCTCGCCGCGGCAGGTCAGGGTGAGCAAGCCGCCGCTGTCGTCGAACCCGAGGAACGCGAGCCCCCGCTCCTCCTCTTCGCAGGAACGCGCGAGGTTGCGCTGCGCGAGTTCCGGTATGTCGATCACTTCGAGGGGGATATCGGCATCGTTGAACGGCCTGACGGCGGCGGCGATGAGGTCGTTCTTCGCGGCGACCGCGAACATCTGCGGGCTGCGCCCCGCGGCCCCTTCCGCCGCGGGGATGAACAGCGCGTCCACCGTTGCCGCCTCCACCGGGTAATCGATCATGTCCTTGATGCGCCAGCGCACCGCGTTCCTCGCTTCCGCCGCCGGCACGTTGGGCGCATCCACCTGCAGGATCTGATAGACGCCGCTCCTGAGCAGCGTGGTGCAACGGTAGCGATCGAGCTGCAGTTCGCGGCGCAGCCGGGTGAGCGTCGCCACCTCGTCGCCCTCCTTGCGGTAGGAGTCGCAGAGCAGGATTTCCGGCTTCCTGCCGCCCATAGCCTGCACGTGCGAAACATCCACCCGATCCGGCATCAGGTTGATGCATAGCCAACCCGGTTTCCGTCCGCTGGAACCGAACAGCCTCATTTCTCGGGGCCTATTTCGACCGAATGACATGAAATTAGCATAAAATTCAACAATGTCAAGCCCTTGGCGCGCTTTTTTGAGCGTGCTCGCAAGGCAGTTGCGTAACTACCTAAGAATCCGTAACAAAACGAAAAGAATCAGCCGCCGATGAACGCCGATAGAAAACCGCAAACTCAGGGCCGCAGGAAATACAGAAAAGGGCCTTGCTTTCCGCCACTTGCCTCTGCGTTCTCTGTGCTCTCTGTGGCTAGCAGCCTGTCGGGCTTGGCGCGCCGACAGGCTGCTAAAGCAAAACCGCCTGGGGATTTCGAATGAAGCTTGCGATAACGACCGCTCTCGCCCCGCAATGGGGCATGCGAGTGGGCTCGAAATGAGGTTTTTGCAGCCTTTTCTCCCGTTTTTTCGTGCAGGCGGTTTTGCCTAAGGAGTTTGTCGGCCCAAAGTCCGACAAACTCCTAGGACTACTAGAAGTTTTCGCGGATGAAGATGACTTCTTCGGAGCCTTTGTAGACTCCAAAGGTGGCCTTGGCGGCCGGATTGTCGTCGAATAGCAGACCATCGCCGCCCTGATCCACCGCATCCCAGCGGCCCAGGAGGTAGGTGCGGTTAGCACCCGTTACCGGGCCGCGGCGATCGCAGTGCAGCCGTCCGCGGTGTTGGTGATGAACGCGGTGCCGTTCCAGTGCTGCGCTTCCATGAGCACCGGCAGCGGCACGAGTTGCGAGCCGTTCGCGTTCCTGATCGTGAGCCGTCCGAAGCGCATCGGCTTGCCGGAACTGAAAGCGATCCCGTTGCCGGCGGTCGCCGTCCCGAAGCGCGCTGGATTGGTCGCCAGAATGACCCCATCGGCGTCGATGACGTTGATCGCGAGGCTGATATCGGCGTCGTAGGGTGAAGCGGGAGCGGTCGGCGTGGTGCGGCCAAAGAACAGCCCAGTGCCCGAGCCGAAGGTGAGCGTTCCCATTCCGCTGCCGGCCGAGAGGATCACCGGATCGGTTCCCGGCAAGCCGGTCACGTCGAGCGTGCCGGTCGCCGCGGTGTAGGCCTTGCCGGTGAGACTCGCACTGGTGATGCGAAACCAGCTGCCGATGGTGGCGTAAAGCGTCGTCGTGTTGTTCGTGAAATCCTGCGCCGTCACCGTGATCACCGGTGCGGTCGTGTAATTGAACGCCTGGCCGATGTAGCTGAAGGAGCCGCAGGCGGTGCCGAACACCGGCGCGTTGAGCGCGACCGCGAAGTGATCGGGCACAAAGCGGCCGACATTGATCAGGGCGGGGGTGATGTTGCGCTCCGTCGTGGTTGAGCCGTCGGCCGCGTCCACGCTGGAGAAGGTCGAATCCACCAGCTGCAGCCCGAATGAGCCCACGTCGTTGTAGGACGCAACATCGGAGACGAGCTGCCCCGCCGCAAACGTCGTGCTGAGCGTCAGCGCGCCGAAGGTCGCGGTGCACGCCGCGCCGACGCACGCGGTAAGCGTCGCGGTTGGCGCGCCTACGTAGTTGGTCGTCACCGCCGGCGTGCCGGCCGCGTTGAGCGCGGTCGCGCGCACGCTGAGCGGCCGGCCGGCCTTGTGGGTGACCGTCCCGAAGGTCACTTCAGTGAGCGCGCGCGTGGTCCCCGCTGTCTGCCAGTCGGTGTCGGTGACCGCGAAGCTGGCGAACGCATTGGGGCGGACCGCGAAGTTGTCGTTGGAACATCCGGTCACCGTGGGCGCGCCCGCCGGGAACGTGATGCGCAGCCGCGCATTGGGGAAGGAATTGGCCTGTGTGAAGCTAATGGTCTTGCGCCCATTGTCGCCGGCGACGAACTCGGGATCGGGCGAGAGCGTCTGGATCACGGTCCAGGTCGGCCGGCAGCCGTTGGCGTCGAGCGCTCCCGAATTATCGCTCGTGTTGAGCACCTCGACCCTGACGATGCCGGTGAAGCCGGTCGCGATCGCGGTTTTCGCCGCATCCAACGCGATCATGTCGACACTCGCGGTGCTGCCGGCGATCTTGGTCTTGATGACACCGGTGATGGCGCTCGCGGCAGTCGAGGTTTCATAGGCATTGAAGCCGCCCGGCGGAGGCGGTCCCCCGAACCTGACGGAGATGCCGGCTGCCGCCCAGTGGTCGCTCGTGTGGGTCCAGGAAATGGTGACGTTCGGTGCGGCCCCGTCCTGGCGGGCGGTTGCCAGATGGTGGATGGTTGTTCCCGAACCGCCCTGGATGTCCGCATCCTCGACGGCCGGTGCAGCGACCGTGCTGGTGCCGATCGTCTCTCCGGCCAGACCTGCGAGGACCAGCTCTCCAGCGGCGGATGGAACAACCACGCTTCCGTTCCCGGACGGATTGGCATTCGTTCCCGGGGTGCCAAAGGGGTTGGAGGTGTTCACCCCGATTAACGGGTAGGCGCAGATGTTGCTGCCGTGGCTTGCCAACAATGCAGCACTGAATGTGACCCGGATCGTAAAGATACCCTGCGGAGGGTTCACGAGGCCAAAGATATAAATCTGCGCGTCATCCACCGTGGCAGCGCTCGCCAACGCCGCACCCATGCTCGTCTGACTGGCACCGCCCGGGTCGATGACAACCGAGGTGACGGTCTCGAAGTTGTTGTTGTTGTAGCCGACAAATACGACGACGCCGTTCCGGCCGCTGAGGTTGACACCCGGAAGATCGAGCGTGGAATTGCTGCCGCCTGCTGACGCGCACGCGATCGCACCTGTTCGCGAGGGCCTGAGCGCCAGTATGTGGGCGTTGCCGGTGTCGGCATCGTTCGAAGCGGTCGCCGTCTTCCCGCCGGTGGCGCCTGCCGCCGCCTGCACCGCAAAGCTCGCCTCCAAGGAAATCCCCGCCGAGTTCGGGACCACGCGGCTCGCCACGTCCACGCCTTCGGTCATCCCGGCCGGCGGGGTCCACGTCGCGCTCGAGCTGAAGTCGAACGAAGCCACCAGCATCGCATTCGCCACCGTGGTGGTGATGCTCGGTGTCGCGTGCGACAACGAGCTTGCCGTGCTCGCCCCATTTTCGACATCTATCGGAGTCGCGGTATCAACCCCGGAGAAGCTCTGGATGCCGCCCGCCGCTCCTGTCGTTGCGGAAGTGACCCAGGTGTAAAACGCCGGCTCGCTCGCGCCCGCGACCTTGCTATAGATCGCGAGCGAGTTGGTGGTCCCCGCACCCTGGTCCATCCGCCGCACCAGAGTCCAGCCGGCAGGCGGGGTGATCGTCACCGTGCTCGGCCTGACGGCAATCGAAGCGACCATTACGTCGTTCGCGACGGTGCCGGCGGGCAGCGGGATCGTGAGCGAAGGCTGCAGCGCGAGACTCCGCGCAACCCCGGTGTCCGCGTCGTTCGACGCGGTCGCGGTGCGCGTCCCGGTCGAGCCGTCGGCAGGTCGCGGCTCGTAGTTCATCTCGAGCGAGATGCCCCCGGCGGCGGGCACGGCGATGGATGCGACATCGACCGCCTCGGTCATTCCGCTCGGCGGCGTCCAGTTCGCGGCCGAGCTGAAGCTGTGCGAGGTGATCAGCATCGTGTTCTTGAAGATCGGGCTGATGCTCGGAGCCGTATGTGTCAACGCGGAGGCCGTCGCCGCCCCGGCTGCCGTCGCAATCGGGCTGACGGTGGCAACTCCGCTGAAGCTCATGATGCCGCCGGCAGCGCCGGTCGGCGCGCCGCCCAATGTCCACGTGTAGCTCGCCGGCTCTGCGGCGCCGGCGACGCGCTGGTAGACCGCCTGAGAGTTGGTGTTGCCGGAGCCCTGATCGGTCCGGCCGACCAGCGTCCAGCCGGCGGGGGTAGTGATTGTTACGCTCGAGGGCCGCACCGCGATCGCCGCGATCATCACATCGTCCGCGATGGTGCCCGCGGGAACGCTGATCGTGAGATTGGCTCCCGGCCGGAGCGCGAAGATCTGTGCCACGCCCTCGCCACCGTCGTGGCCCGCCACAGTCGCCGTCTTCGTGCCAGTTGCGCCAGCCGATGCCTGAACGACATGGTTC
This sequence comes from Betaproteobacteria bacterium, assembly GCA_016183675.1. Lineage (GTDB taxonomy): Bacteria > Pseudomonadota > Gammaproteobacteria > Burkholderiales > SG8-41 > SG8-41. The sequence continues at coordinate 678 of JACPEF010000208.1, read as the reverse complement.
ACTTCGATGGATTCCCCGCCGGTGCCGCTGGAAGACGAGATATCAACTGCCTCAGACATCCCCGTCGGTGGCGTCCATGCTGAGCCGGACGTGCCCGACGAGGCGACCGCGTGAGCCGTCACAAGCATCGCGTTGGCCACAGTTGTGGTGACGCTTGGCGCTGGGACGTCGAAAGCGGTCGAATTCGCGGTGCCAGTCACCGCCTGGCCGGCCGAGACGTTTATCGGCGTGCCGGTGTCCACACCAGAGAAAGTAAGGATGCCGCCCACGGAGCCGGTCGATGTGTCGAACGTCCACGAGTAGCTTGCGGGCTCGCTTGTCCCAGCCACCTTCTGATAGGTGGACAGTTTTTCTGTGGGTCCAGTGGTAGTGGTGTCGGTACGGATGAGCGTCCATCCGCTAGGCGCGGTGATCACCGCCGAGTTCGGCCGGACCGCTATGGACGCGAGCATGACGTCGCCCAGCACCGTGCCCGTCGGTCTGTTGATCGTCAGGGTCAGGCCCCCCGATGCCGCCCCCGCCTGCGCGGAAGCCCGGAAGGCGATCGTGCTGAACACCACGCCCCCCGCCTGAGTCGCGGCGCGGAACGCGATCGGCGGCGTGCTAGAGTCCGCTGCAGAGCGGAACGCGATCTGCGCCTGAGCGGCCCGTGGCCCCAACCCCGCGGCGAGCGCCAAC
>JACPEF010000191.1 GCA_016183675.1 Betaproteobacteria bacterium | reverse complement strand
TTCTCACCGAGCGCCATGAGCACCGCGTCGTGCGCGATCCTGCCGAGTGCAAGGACCGCAGCCCCTTGCGGCAAGTTGCCGATCTCTTCCGCCAGGTAGGCGTTGCAGCTCCGCACTTCCTCCGGCAGCGGACGGTTTGCGGGCGGCAGGCATTTCACCGCGTTGGTGATGCGGCAGTCCAGAAGACGCAACCCGTCGCCCGTGCCGATGGACACTGCACGGCTCGCGAAGCCGAAACGCTGAAGCGTGTCGTAGAGCAGAATGCCGGCATGGTCGCCGGTGAACGGCCGGCCGGTGCGATTGGCGCCGTGCATGCCGGGCGCCAGACCCACGATGAGCAGCCGCGCCCGGGCAGCGCCGAAGGCGGCGACCGGGCGGGCGTGATAGCCAGGATGTTCCGCCCGCACGCGATCGAGGTGGCGCGCGAGACGCGGACAGCGGCGGCAGGATTCGGAAAAGGCGGACATCGAGTGCGACGGTTGGTGTAAAATTACGCGCTTTTTGAGAAGCCGCCCAGATGGCAAAAGTTCTCGCGACCGAAATCCGCGCCGGCAACCTCATCGAGTGGGACAAGCGCGTCTGGCGCGTGATCAAGGCCTATCACGTGCACGTCGGTGGGCGCGGCGGCGCCTTCATGCAGGTCGAGATGAAGGACATCGAGTCGGGGACCAAGAAAAACGAGCGCATCCGCACCGAGGACAAGGTCGAGCGCGCGTACGTCGAGCCGCGCGCGATGCAGTATCTCTACAGCGACGCCCACAGTTACGTCTTCATGGACAAGGAATCCTTCGAGCAGCTCAACCTTCCCTCCGATTTCCTCGAGGGACAAGCCGGCTACCTCATTCCCAACATCGACGTGCAGGTCAACTTCCACAACGACCGGCCGATCGGCGTGCAGCTGCCGCCGAGCGTGACGCTCACGATCGTGCAAACCGAGCCCAATCTCAAGGGCGCGACCGCGACCGGCTCGTTCAAGCCCGCCAGGACCGAGACCGGGCTCACCGTCATGGTGCCCCAGTTCGTCATGGACGGCGAGCGCATCAAGGTCAGCACCGACACCGGCGAATACATGGAGCGCGCATAGCAGCCTGTTGGCTGACACCACCACGCTGCTATCAATAAACACCCCCCGGAACTCGAAAACGAATAGTCGAGTGGCCGAAACCGGGGCCGTCATTCGGAACACAAACGGCGGCGCGATGTCTGTGATCCTTTTTGCGGCTTCCCGGACTTACTTTAGGAATTTTCGGGCCCCGGGCCGAAAATTCCTCCACAGTCGGATCACCGCTCCCGCCACCACGGCGGCGAACGAGCTCACGAGATCCCCGATGACGTGCAGCCGCGCCGCGACCGCCGCGAGCGCGAGCGCGGTCGCATAGGCGGGGCTGCTCGGGCCGGTCGCCCGGTGACGGCGCGGATTCATGGGAACCTAGCTCAGCGGCAGTTCGCCGTCCCGCGCGCCGATGCCGGCCATCGCGTGCAGCGCCTGCGCGTAGCGGGCGTCCTCGCGAAGCTTCACCAGGTTCTCGGCGTGGGCCCTGCCGTGCACGCGGGCGAGCCGCGCGAGGCTCACCGCCGGCATCGCGTAACTGAAGTCCCGATAGAGCTCTTCCACCGCCTGCGGGTCGTTGCACACCAGCACCATGTCGCAGCCCGCAGCAAGCGCTGCCTGCGCGCGTTCGGTCACCCCGCCCGCCACGCCGGCCGCCTCCATGCTCAAATCGTCGCTGAACACCAACCCATCGAAGCCGAGCGTCCCGCGCAGCACCTGCTTGAGCCAGACCGGGGAGAAGCCCGCGGGACGGCTGTCCACCTCGGGATAGATCACGTGCGCGGGCATGATGCCGCCGAGCCCCATGTCAATCAGGCGCCGGAACGGAACCAGATCGGCTGCTTCGATCTCGGCGTAGCTGCGCTCGTCGACCGGCATCTCGAGGTGGGAGTCGGCGCGCACGTGACCGTGACCGGGAAAATGCTTGCCCACCCCGCTCATGCCGGCCTGCTTGAATCCCTGGACCAATGCACGCGCCAGTTCCGCGATCGCCCGCGGATCGGAGTGAAATGCGCGGTTGCCGATGACGCTGCTCGCGCCGTGATCGACGTCGAGTACCGGCGCGAGGCTGAGGTCCACCCCGTGGGCGCGCAATTCCGCCGCCAGGACGAATCCGACCTCATGCGCAAGCTGCCGGGCGTGCTGGGGGTTGGCGTCCCACGCCTGTCCCAGCTCGCGCATCGGGGGAATGACCGTGAAGCCGTCGCGAAAGCGCTGTACCCGTCCCCCCTCGTGATCGACGGTGATGACGAGCGGCGGGCTGCGGAGGGCGTGGATCGCCCCCGTGAGCTGGGCCAGCTGCTCGGGGCCGGCGTAATTGCGCGAGAACAGGATGACCCCACCGGTCAGCGGATGCATCAGCCGCTTGCGGTCCTCGGCGTTGAGCTCGATGCCCGCGACGTCGAGCATCACCGGGCCGAGCGCAATGGTCTTCGCGGTCATTCAGCTTCCAGCACGACGCA
>JACPEF010000203.1:4805-11726 GCA_016183675.1 Betaproteobacteria bacterium | reverse complement strand
GTGCGCCGGCGAGGTCCTGCTCGAGAAGCGGCCGGCGGCGGGCATCTGGGGCGGCCTATGGTGCCTGCCGGAAGTCGCGCGCAAGGCCGATCTCGAATCCCTCTGCCTGAGGCGCTACGGCGCGCACGTGGTCGAAGTCGAGAAGCTGCCGGCGATCGCGCATGGCTTCACGCATTTCAAGCTCGATATCCGGCCGCTCCGTCTGCAGGTTTCGGCGCTCGTCCCGCACGCGGCCGAGCCGGGGGTGGTGTGGCTCTCGCTGGAAGAGGCGCGCGGCGCGGCGATCCCGGCGCCCGTGAGTCGCATCCTCGCGCAGCTGTGAAGGACAAGTTCAAAAACTTGAACCGCCAAGGACGTCAAAGGAAAGCCGAATTGAACCGCCAAGGCGCCAAGACGCCAAGAAGTTCCAAGATTCAAATCGTTTAACGTTGTGCTCTGCGGCGGGCCACCACAGGCAGTGGATCTGGCACGGCGCTCGCGGCCCGTCCGTAGCAGCTAGAGTTAGATCGCGAGTTCATTACTGCCTATTGATTGCGGCTATCTGCGTCCAGCGCCTGTTGCGCTTCTAAGAGAGACTCTTCGAGCTGTTTTCTTATCCTCGGGTCGCGCTCGTGCTGCAACGCGGTAGTTACCAGAGTAACCAGTTCTTCCAGCTTCTTTCGATGATCAGCTCGAAGAAGCGCCGCGGCTTTATAGATGGATAGGGGGGATTCGGTCTTGGACATAGTGAAAACTCATTCGCCTGTCAATGGTTTCGGCTCGACTTCGGTCCGAACCCAATCGCAAAACTCGCGATAGTCTAGCCCCTTGCAGCGTGTGCCAATGTTCTTCAACCGTTCACGACAGCGACGATCATCGGAAACCAGAATATCGGCGAGCGTCCTAGCAGAGTCGGCAATGATTGCGTCGGGAATTTTCTTGGAGTCACCACGATGCGCTGCGTACACCTCCCCGTCCCCGAGTCTGGTCATACCGAGCGGCGCGTAGTCGAGGACCGTGACGCTTTCCGCTTCAACCACGACAGGAAACCAGTCCAGCAGGCCGCCGAATGGGCTTCGGCGCAGTTCGTCAAGCACCATCGGGGTGGCGATGATTCGGATTACCCCTCGGTCAATTAACGTTCGTACAGCACCACGCGTCTCGCGATCATTTCCCAACATGTCGTATATGTGGCAGTCGAATAGTACCGTGTTCACTGGTCGCGCCCCTGCGATCTAACTTGAATTAGATGACAATCTTGGAATGTCGAAAGCATATACCGGTATACACAACCATCCAAACGTAGATATCCGCATATGCGCTGGTATATCTACAGGCATATGGATCCGTGGATGGCGGACTTGACCGTTCAATCATTATTCGTTTTTCTTGGCGCCTTGGCGTCTTGGCGGTTCAGTTCTTGTTCCTGGTTTTCCTCCGCGTCCTCCGCGTCCTCCGCGGTGAGAGGTTTGGTTCTCTTGGCGTCTTGGCGGTTCAATTCCTGTTCTTGTTTTTCTTGACGGTTATATTCGCGCTTCCTCCGCGCCTCGGCGTCCTCCGCGGTGAGAGGTTTGGTTATCTTGGCGTCTTGGCGGTTCAGTTTTGCCTCTGTGTTCTCTGTGTCTCTGTGGTGAAATAACTACTACCACACCTCGACCTTGCCGCCCGCGGCGCGGATCTTTTCCGCGCGCCCCTGGATGTAGCGTTGGAAGCTGGGCTGCGTGCGGTAAGCGCCGCTCGCCACGTAGTCGAAGCTCGAGGCGACGTGGAATGGCTTGAGATAGGCCTCGACGCGGAACACCTCCCTGCCGGCGGCGTCGAAAAACACCAGGGTCGGCGCGTAGGCGACCTTCAATTCCCGTCCCCACTCGGCGGCGGTGAGGGAGCGGCCATCAGGGGTCACGAGCCGTTCGCTCCCGAACAGCTCGACGCGCGCCACGTCGAACCGGCCGACCAGCTCGCGCACCGCCCTGTCCGCGAAGCCCTTCAGGTGCAGCTCATCGCACGCGGCGCACTGCTTCTGCTCGAACAGCATGGCGATCGGTCTCACCGGGCGTTGCCGTGACCGGTCAAGGTCGAGCGGCGGCTTGAGGAAGAAAGGCTGGTCGTGCAGCTTGCCGCTCGCCGGCTCGCGCGCCTGGCGCTGCAGGAACTCGGCGAAAGCGATCTTGCGCTCGTGCCCGCCGGCGACGTAATCGAGCGCGGCGTGGAACTTGTGCGGGGGGTAGTAGCCGTTCACTCGCAGCGCCACATTGCCCTTCTCGTCCAGGAACAGCAGCGTCGGCGTGAACTGCACCTTCAGGAAGGCCGCGAACGCCTTCTCGCTGCGTGCCTTTCCGTCGGTCCAGATGACCTCGCGGTCGCCCCACAGGTTGATCGCCACCGCGTTGAAATGCCGGCGCGTCTTGTCCACGATGTCCTTCTGGCTGAAGTTGACGCGCATCAGCTCCCGGCAATAGGGGCAGCCGTCCTGGCCGAAGTACACCAGCAGCCGCTTCTTCTCCGCCGCGGCCTCCCGGATGTCCTCGCGGAAATCGAGGAACGTCTCCTTGAACCACGGCGGGATGTCGATCGCGTGCGGGCTGGGGCTGAAAGCCTCGGCTGGCTCCGCCGCCGCCGCGACCGCAGGCGCTGCGGCCAGCGCCAGCGCGATCAGCAGCAAGAACCGGCGAAAACCGCTTCCAGGTTCCGGGCTCAGAGTCCCGGCTTTCGAGTCACGAGTCACCAGTCACGCCTCACCCGTCACGCTTCCTCAGTCACGCATTATCTAGGCGGCGAATCCCTGTTTGACCAGCAAGGCGCGCAGCCGTTCGAGCCGCTTGCCGGCGTCGGTGAGCTCCAGCAGCTCCTGTTTCACGCTCGCATCGAGCGGCAGCACTTCGGCCAGCCGGTAGCCCACCCAGGCCGCGTCATCCAGCCTTGCGGGAGAGGGGAAGCGCTCGGCCCCCGCCTTCTCGATCACCGTCTTGAGCAGCTGGCGGCATGCCGGGTCCACCACGTCCGTCCCGGTGTCCGGTGGAATCGGCTCAACCGTCGCCGAGATCAGGTGATTGGGCGCGACCCGCATCTCGCGGATGCGGAAGCGCTCGCCGCCGCGCGCGAGGAGGTGGAACAGCCCGAGCTGCGGCATGTCCCATTGCTCGATGGTGGCGAGGCAGCCCACCGGCTCCGGCACCGCCGCCGTGCCGACCTCGCGACCCTCCTTGATGAGGCACACGCCGAACGGCCGCTCGTCGCGCAGGCAGGCCTTGGTCATCTCGATGTAGCGCTGCTCGAACACCTTGAGCGGCAGCAGGCCCTCCGGGAACAGGACCGTGCTCAAGGGGAAGATGTAGATCTCCTGGACGGGTTCGGTTTTCACGTCAGCTCAACATTGAGTCGTGAGATCGGGAGGTCGTGAAATCGTGAGATGGAAAGACCGTGAGATCGCGAGATCGGGAGATCGAAAGGCCGGGAGATCGTGAGATCGAAAAGCCGTGAGACCGTGAAATCGTGAAATCGGGAGGGGGTTTTGTGTCCCTCTTACGACCTCGCGCTCTCCCGCCCTCACGGATTTTGTCGTTCTCACGCTCTAACGCCCTCCCGCACTCACGCTCTCACGTCTTCATCGTCTTTCGCTCTCACGCCCTCACGAAAGTTCACGGTGCCGCACCAGCACCTGCGTCTGGCTGCGGAAATCGCCGGCGAGCGCCTCGGCGAAGTAGACCGAGCGGTGACGGCCGCCGGTGCAGCCGATCGCGACCGTCAAGTAGCTGCGACTGTCGCGGTCGAAGCACGGCAGCCAATCGGCGACGAAGCGCCGGATGTCCTCCAGCATCTTGCCCGTCGCCGCGTCGGCGCGCAGGAAATCGATCACCGCCTGGTCGTGGCCGGTGAGCGGCTGCAGGCGGGGATCGTAGTTCGGGTTCGGCAGGCAGCGCACGTCGAACACGAGGTCGGCGTCGAGCGGGATGCCGTGCTTGAAGCCGAAGGACTCGAAGAGGAGCGTCAGCGCGGTGCGGGGCAGCGCGACGAAGTCCCTGACCCAGTTACGCAGCGCGTTGGGGCTCAAGTCGCTGGTGTCCACGCGGTGCGCGAGATCCGCGAGATCGGCGAGGAGCCTGCGCTCGCGCTCGATGCACTCGGTGAGCGTGAGCCGGCCGTCGGAGAACGGGTGGCGCCTGCGCGTCTCCGAGAAGCGCTTGATGAGGGTGTCGGTCTTCGCTTCGAGAAACAGCACCCGCGCATCCACGCCGCGGCGCTTGAATTCGGCGAGCTGGGCGGGCAGGGCGGCGAGCCCGTCATCGCCGCGCACGTCGACGCTCAGCGCCGCGCGCGGATGCCCGGCCGCCGCCAGGAACTCGACCACCTGCGGCAGCAGCCTCGCCGGCAGGTTGTCCACGTAGTAATAGCCGCTGTCCTCGAGCACGTTGAGGGCCACGCTCTTCCCCGAGCCCGAGAGGCCCGTGATGAGGATCAGCTGCATCGCTTATAAAAGGCGTGGCGGGTAGTGCGTGACTGGTACCCCGTGACTGGTGAAGCGTGACTGGTAAGTCGATTCATGTAGAACGGTGCTGCAAGAACCGGTCGCGATTCATCAGTCACGAGTCACGCTTTTGCATTTGCTCCGACTGGCGGGCGACGAATTCCTGCGTGCTGTCGATCCCGCGCAGCTGCAGCACGTAGTTTCGAACCGCGGCCTCGGTGAGCACGGCGAGGTTGCGTCCGGCGGCCACGGGTAGGGTGACCCTGCGGACGTCGACCCCCATGATGCTCTCGGCTCCGGCATTGAGCGGCAGCCGCTCCAGCTGCCGCGCCTCGGTCCCGGCCGGTTTCTCGAGGTGGACGATGAGCTTGAGGTTCTTGCGCGGGCGCAGCGCCGCTTCCCCGAAGATGGTGCGGATATTGAGCACACCCAGGCCCCGCACCTCCAGAAAGTCCTTGAGCAGCGCCGGGCAGCGCCCCTCGACCGTTTCCGGCCCGATGCGGTAGAGCTCGACCACGTCATCGGCAATGAGACCGCTGCCGCGGCTGATGAGCTCCAGCGCGAGCTCGCTCTTGCCCACGCCCGAGTCCCCCGTGATCAGCACGCCCATGCCGAGAACGTCGAGGAAGACCCCGTGCGCGGTGGTGCTCTCGGCGAGCGCGCGCGCGAGGTACGGCCGCAGCATCCACATGAGCTCGACGCTCGGCACCGGCGACCGAAACAAGGGGGTGCTCGCGGCTTCCGCCGCATCGATCAGCGGCCGCGGCGCCCGGTCGGCGCCCGCGACGATGAAGCACGCGAGCTCCTTGGTGGCGACCTTGGCGAGCACCGTGCGGCAGCTCGCCGCATCCAGGCCCTCGAGGTACGCGACCTCGGATGTCCCCAGCACCTGTATCAGGTTGGGGTGAATGAAGTTGAGGTGGCCGATCAGGCCCTGGGACGAATCCTTGGTGAGCTCGCTGTTGAGCGCCTTGGCGCCGCCGTTGCGCCCGGCGATCCAGTCCAGCCTGAGCTTCTCGCGGTTGTCCTCAAACAACCGGGCTATGCTGACCTGCGGCATGCGGCTGCCAGTCGCTGATGAGTTGGTGCAGCTCCGCGGCGCTCGCGCCCGCGAGCAGGCGTTCGCGGAAGGGCTTGTCGCTGAACATCTGCGCGAGCTCGGAGAGGATCTGCAGATGCGCGTCCGTGGCGCGGTCGGGGACCAGCAGAATGAAGATCAGGCGCACCGGCTGCCCGTCCGGGGCGTCGAACAGGATCGGCTGTTTCATCCTCACCAGCGCCCCGAGCGCCTCCTTCAGGCCCTTGACCCGCCCGTGCGGGATCGCGATGCCCTGGCCGAGCCCGGTCGAGCCCAGTTTTTCGCGCGCGAACAGGCTGTCGAACACCTGACCGCGCGCGATGTGGTGGTTGTTCTCGAACAGCAGGCCGACCTGCTCAAAGACCCGTTTCTTGCTGCTCACGTCGAGGTCGAGGACGACGTTCGCGAGCGGCAGCAGCTTGGAAATCAGATTCATGCGTCAAACCCCGGTGTTGTCGTGTGCGCCGCGGTCCCCGCTCGTGCGCAGAAGCGCGTCACTCCGCGGCATGGTGCTTCAGCGGCGCGCCGCTATGGCGGTGCTCGAGGGACTTTTCCTTGTGCTTGATGATGGTGCGATCGAGCTTGTCGATCAGGCTGTCGATCGCGGCGTACATGTCGGTGTCGGCGCTCTCGCAGAAGATGTCCTTGCCGCGCACGTGCACGCTGGCCTCGATCTTGCGTTGCAGCTTCTCCACGGAGAGGATGACGCTGACGTCGATCACGTGGTCGAAATGGTGGGTGATGCGCTCGAGCTTGCTCGATACGTAGTCGCGTATGGCGGCGGTGATCTCGAGGTGATGCCCGGTCAAGTTCAGGTTCATGTATGCGTTCCGCTCAGATGGCCTTGCGTAGATTGACGGGCAGGATCTGCAGGGATTCACGGTATTTGGCCACCGTGCGGCGCGCGACCATGATGCCCTGCTGCCCGAGGATCTCGGATAGCTGCCCGTCGGAGAGCGGCTTGCGGGCGTTCTCCGCCGACACCAGCTGCTTGATCAGCGCCCGGATCGCGGTGCTCGAGGCTGCACCTCCCGCCTCGGTGGTGACGTGGCTGCCGAAGAAGTACTTCAACTCGAAGATGCCGCGCGGCGTGTGCATGAACTTCTGCGTCGTGACGCGGGACACCGTTGATTCGTGCAGGTCGAGGGCCTCTGCGATCTCGCGCAGGACCAGCGGGCGCATCGCCACCTCGCCGTGCTCGAAGAAGTGGCGCTGGCGGTCGACGATCGACTGCGACACGCGCAGGATGGTGTCGAAGCGCTGCTGCACGTTCTTGATCAGCCACTTTGCTTCCTGCAGCTGGCTCGTCAGGTGCTGCGAGCCGGCGCCGCGGTTGCGCTGCAGGATGTCGGCGTACATCCGGTTGATCCGCAGCCGCGGCATCGCCTCCGGGTTGAGC
>JACPEF010000203.1:0-4792 GCA_016183675.1 Betaproteobacteria bacterium | reverse complement strand
GGCGACCCACACGCCCTTCACCTTCTTCACGATGACGTCGGGCACGACGTAGCGCGTCTCTTCCGAGGAAAAATCCCGTCCCGGACGGGGGTTCAAGCTCGTGATCAGCTTGTGCACCGCCCGCAGCTTTTCCTCGTCACAGTGCAGCAGCTTCCTCAACTTGCCGAAGTCGCGCACCGCCAGCACTTCGAGGTGGTTTCTCGCCGTCTCGATTGCTTCGCTGCGGCACGGGGTGTCGGCCGGAATCGCGGAGAGCTGCAGCGCAAGGCACTCGCTCAAGTTGCGCGCGCCGACACCGGCCGGCTCGCAGTTCTGCAGGTGTTTCAGCGCGATCTGAAGGTCTTCGAGCTCGATCTCCAGTTCGGAGGGCAGGCTCTCCAGCAGCTCTTCGAGGCTCTGCGGGAGGTAGCCGTCCTCATCCAGCGACTCGATCAGCAGCGTGACGAGCCTGCGGTCGCGCTCGGAAAGGTTGGTGAGCGACAGCTGCGCGAGCAGGTGCGCACGCAGCGTCGGCGTGTCCGCGGCAACTTGCGGGGACTCGCCCTCTTCCGCCTCGTCGCGATAGCCGGCGGGCGGCGCATCGTCCAGCACGTCGAAATCGGGGCGCTCTGCCTCGCTCGGTGCGGCTTCGGCCGCGGGCGTCTCTGCCGCGGGTGCCGCGTCCGGAGCGTGGGTGACGGTTTCGACCGGCGGCACGGCGGGCTCGCCGCCGATGCCGTCCTCGCGCTCGAGCAGCGGGTTCTGCTGCAGGATGCGCTCGAGCTCCTGGTTCAGTTCGAGCGTCGAGAGCTGCAGCAGGCGGATCGACTGCTGCAGTTGCGGGGTGAGCGTGAGGTGCTGGGATAGCCGGAGTTGAAGGGAATGCTTCATGCCGTGATCGGGGTGGCTGTCGCCGAGTTTCCGCTGGCTGCCGCTCAAGCGGCCCTGCACTGGCGCGGGCAGCCGGCTAGAGGCGGAAATGCTCTCCCAGATAGGTCTTTCTTACGCTTTCATTATAAACGATTTCATCGGGCTTGCCGTAGGCGAGCACGGTGCCATCACTGATGATGTAAGCGCGATCGCAAATGCCGAGAGTCTCTCTCACATTGTGGTCGGTGATCAGCACCCCGATACCGCGCGCCTTGAGGAAGCCTATGATTTTCTGTATGTCCAGCACGGCGATCGGATCGATCCCGGCGAACGGCTCGTCGAGCAGGATGAAGCGCGGCTCGGTCGCCAGGGCACGCGCAATTTCCGTGCGGCGCCGCTCGCCGCCGGAGAGGCTTACGGCGGGGCTGTTTCGCAGGTGGCCGATGTGCAGGTCGTGCAGCAGCTCGTCGAGCTTGTTGCTGATGGCGTCGGGATCCTGGTTGTAGAGTTCCAGCACCGCCTGCACGTTTTGCTCGACCGTGAGCCGCCGGAAGATGGAAGCCTCCTGCGGCAGGTAGCTCAAGCCCAGGCGCGCGCGGCGGTGCATCGGCGTATGCGTGAGCCGGGTGCCGTCGAGATAGAGGTCGCCGCCGTCCATCGGCACCAGTCCCACCATCATGTAAAAGCAGGTGGTCTTGCCGGCGCCGTTGGGCCCGAGCAGCCCGATCACCTCGCCGCTGCGCACGTCGAGCGACACGTCCTTCACCACGACGCGCTGGCGGTAGCGCTTCTTCAGGCGCAGCGCGCGCAGCTCGCTCGGCTTGGTCACGGGCGCGAGCGCGCTCTCGGGCGGCAACGGCAGCGCTAGCTGCCCGGCGCCTTCCGCGCCTTTACTTGTCGCGAGGTCCGGGTTCTTCACGCGGCGCCGCGATCCCGTCGGAGGGCTTGAGACCTACCGGCGGGCTGGCGGAAGGTTTTGCCTTCGGTTTGGGCTGGATCACCGCGCGTACCCGCCCCTCGGGATTGTTCGCGGTGGCGGCCTTCGTGCCGCCGCCGGTTACCTGGTAGAACTCGGTCTTGGCGTCGTACGAGATGTAGTTGCCGCGCACTTCGTCCTGGCCGCGCCTCATCTGCGCGCCGTTGAACATCTGCATGGTCTCGGCGCGGCCGTCGTACTCGATACGCTCGGCCCAGCCCTCGATGTACTCGTCGAAGCCCTCGCGCTTCTGGCGGAAGTAGGCGGGGCTCCCCCAGGCCGTGCCGTACTTGAGGCCTTCCTTGTCCTGGCGCACTTCCATGCGGTTGCCGCGGATCTGCAACGTCCCCTGCGTGAGCACGACGTTGCCTTCGAACAGCGCGGTCTGCTTGGCGTCGTCTATGGTCACGCGGTCGGCCTCGAGGTTGACCGGCTTGTCGCGGTCGGCCTTCTCGGCGCGCGCGCCCGCTGCGGCAAGCAGCATCAGCGCGCAGCAGGCGAGCGCGAGGCCGCGCGCGGCGGCGGTGCGGGACGGGCGGTCAGTGCCGTTACAACCCGTATTCACCACATGATGGCCCAAGACCTGCCGCACCACGTCACGCCTCGGCCCTACGCAACCAGTGGATGGAAACGGTTGTAACGGCATCAGCGCTTGCCTTCGCGTCGCGGAGCCTTGCCTGGAGCATAGGTGCCCCGGACATTGGAGAACAGCCTGAGGACGCGGGTGTCATTGTTCAATTCTAAGCCAACCGCGGTCACCGCAGTGGCGTCATCGGTAATGGTGACAGGCCGGTCGGTCCTGGCGATGTTGTCATCGGGTATCACGTGCAGGAAGCTGGTGCGCACCACCAGCTCGCTTTGCTCGCCTTGAGCAGCGCGCGTCACGCGCACGTCGTCCTGAAAATACACATGCTCGCCCTTGCCCGAAACCACCCCCTGGCTTGCCGTAATCGTCACCGGCGCGCTCGCCGAGCTGTAGCTGACGAACCTGGGCTTGGTGAGCAGGGTCGTGTCATCGTCCGGATAGTGCACCATCTTCACCGCCGAGAGCGTGTAACGCGCCTGGCCGGCTTCCCCCATGCGCACCGCCGCAATGTTGTCCACGATGTAATCGGGATCGTGGCGGCTCGCGCCGGTGGGATCGCGCCCCGTCAGCTGTACCGCGCGATCGAGCCAGAACGTAAACGCAGCCAGGATCCCTATGAGCGTCACCGGAATCCACGTGGTCAGCCGCTCACCCATCCCGCTCCCCCGTTGTCCGTTGCCGGCGCGCCGTCCTTCACGACGCCGTCAGCCGAGGTAGGCGGCAAGCCGCGCCTCGAGCGAGCCCTGCGCGTGCAGGATGAGCTCGCATACCTCGCGCACCGCGCCGCCCCCGCCGCGCGCCCGGGTGACGTAATGGGCATGCCGGCGCACGAGCGCCGGTGCATCGGGCACGGTCACCGCCAGCCCGCAGCGCCTCATCACCGGCAGGTCCGCCACGTCGTCGCCGACGTAGGCGCACGCCCCCGCCGCGACGCGACACCGCCGGAGAAGCTCATTGAACGCGGCGAGCTTGTCGGCGGCGCCCTGGAACACGAGCTCGACGCCGAGGTTGCGCGCGCGCTCCTCCACCGAGCGCGAGCTGCGGCTGCTGATGATTGCGAGCGCAACACCGCTTTCCTGGAGCATCTTCATCCCGTGGCCGTCGAGCACGTTGAAGGCCTTCAGCTCCTGCCCCGAGTCGGTGTAGTAGAGCGTGCCGTCGGTCAGCACGCCGTCCACGTCGAACGCCGCGACGCGGATGTTTCGAGCGCGGTTATAGACGTCTTGCATGGCGCTCTCCGTTCCGGGTTCAAAGTTCAAGGTTCAAAGTTCAAGGTTCAAACCCGGAACATGGAACATTGAACACGGAACAATCAGATCACCTTGGCCCGGAACAGGTCGTGCATGTTGAGCGCGCCGAGCAGCCGTTGGTCCGGATCGACCACGAGCAGCTGGTTGACTTTGAAGCGCTCCATGATCTCGACCGCCTCGGCCGCGAGCTTGTCGGGCCCGATGGTGCGCGGGCCGCGCGTCATGACCTGCGTGATTCCGGTCGCGCGCATGTCCACGCCCTTCTCCAGGCTGCGGCGCAGGTCCCCGTCCGTGAAGATGCCGATGACGCGTCCGCCGTCGTCGAGGACAGCGGTCATGCCCATTCTGCCGCGCGACATCTCCAGCATTCCCTCCATGAAGGTCGCGGTGTGCCCGATGCGCGGCGCGTTTTCGCCCGTGCGCATCACGTCGCGCACGTGAGTGAGCAGCTTCCGCCCGAGGGTCCCCCCCGGATGGGCGGCGGCGAACTCGTCCCGGGTAAAGCCTTTGGCGCTCATCAGCGCCACCGCGAGGGCGTCGCCCAGCGCGAGCGCCGCGGTGGTGCTCGCCGTCGGCGCGAGGTTGAGCGGGCAGGCCTCCTTTTCCGCGCCGGCGTAGAGGTGCACGTCGGATTCGCGGGCGAGCGTGGATTCAGCGTTTCCGGTCAGCGCGACCAGCTTGGCGCCCTGGCGCTTGACCAGCGGCACGATCGCCAGCAGTTCGGCGCTCTCGCCGGAATTGGACAGCGCGATGAACACGTCATCGCGCGTCACCATGCCGAGATCGCCATGGCTGGCTTCGGCCGGATGCACGAAAAACGCGGGGGTGCCGGTGCTCGCGAGGGTGGAAGCGATCTTGCGCGCGATATGTCCCGACTTGCCGATGCCGCTCACCACCACTCGCCCGCGGCGGGCCATGATCAGCTCCACCGCGCGCACGAAATGCTGATCGAGCCTGCCGATGAGATTGGAAACGGCCTGAGCCTCGATTTCCAGCACTTCGCGCGCCATCGCGAGCGCCGGGTGCTGGTCGGGCGTCCGGCCAGTGCCGCCGTGTGCCGTCTTCATCGCGCAGAAAGTATAGCAGAATCGCGGGTTTTTCCAGGGCAGGCGCGCTTGCAATTCACGCTCG
>JACPEF010000193.1 GCA_016183675.1 Betaproteobacteria bacterium | reverse complement strand
TGCAGAAATTCACTGCTTTCGCGCAGCGCGACCTCCGCACGCTTGCGGGCCGTGATGTCGCGCGAGATGACGAGCGCCGTTTCCACCCTGCCGTCGAGGCCGGTTTCCGGAACGATGCGCGACTCGTAATGGCGAAGGCCTTCCGGCTTGCGACAACCGAATTCGATTGTCCTTTCCCCCTTCGACTCGAAGACCTCCCCAAGGCTCTGCTCCCAGAGCCGCACGAGATCGGGCGTCATCCCCAGCTCGCGACCCGTCTTGCCGATGAACCCTCGCGATCCGATTCCCGTCGCCGCAGACCCCGCCCGATTGACGTAAAGGTGGCGCAACTGGCGATCGAAACGCATGATGATATCGGGCGCGTTCTCGACCAGGGCCTCGAATTCCCGCTCGCGCTTGCGCAGGAGCTCCTGCACGCGGCTCCTCTCGGTCACGTCTATCGTCAGGCTCAGGCGCGCTTCTCCGCCGTTGAAGAGGATGTCCTGCGTGACGATCTCCGCGATGAAGACCTCGCCGGATTTCTTCACGTGCCTCCGGGGCCCCCAGTGCCTGAGATACCACGTGGGTTCAGAGAGCGTCGCGAAGAGGTCGTCGTGTTCCTCCCGATGACGCGTATCTTTCACGGTCAGCGAGAGAAATTCGTCCCGGCTGTATCCGTAGAGCCTGCATGCCGCTTCGTTGACAGCGACGTACCGCAGGGTTTCACGGTCGAAGATCCGCATCGGGCAGGGGCCCGCGTCGAATTCCCGCCGCTGCCGTTCGCCGAATATCGGGAACTTCCCCGGTTGCGCTCCGGCCGGATCGGAGCCTCGGGACTGAATCGCTTCGAGTTCGCGCATCAGGGAAATCAGCTCGGCGCGCGTCATGCTGGTGTAGTCGGGCATCGTTCGGCCCCCCGGAGCAAGCGCGTTGATTGTAGCACCGGAATGCCCCCGGCATCCCGCGGAGTTTGTCGGAATCAGCCCCGATAAACTCCCGATGCAAAACCGGCGCCAGGAAACTTGCAAGAAAGGATGACGGATATGCGAATTCACCCTCGCATTTCTTCGCATTCGGCCGCTTCGGCCGGGGTTTTTTTCTAAATTGTCAGCCGGATTTGCTGTTAGCAGCCCGTGCGCACTGTCAAGTCCGACAGGCTGCTAGTGCCGTTCCAACTATTTGCGGGTAATCCACTCAGTTCTACATGCCCTGATTACCGCCGCCAGGCAAGTGCCGTTCCAACTATTTCGAGCTATCTGTGATGCGTGATCGAGGCACGATATTCAGCAGAAGAGTTCTCGTGGTCATTAGGCCAATCAAGTTGGAACGGCACAAGCCGCCCGAGTTTGGAGAAACAAGTTGGAACGGCACTAGCGGGCGGACGGAGCGGCTCGGCGCGCGTGCTAGAATGAACGCTCCGCCGCGATGACATTCGCATCGTGAAGAACCCCGAACTCTACAACCTGCTGCAGGAGCTGTGGACCGATCTGCAGGACGTGCGGGTGCTGTGGCAGCTCGCCGTGATCGGGGTAAGCCTTGCCGCCGGCGCATGGGTCAGCCGCCTGATGCAGCCGCGCCTCGGCAGCCCTGACGAGACACTCAAGTTCACGCTCGGCGGAGTCCAGCGCGTTCAGTTGCCGCTCACGGCGCTGGTGCTCGTCCTCATCGGGCGGGCGGTGCTCAAGCCCTGGCAAAGCGTCAATCTGCTCAACGTCGCGGTGCCGCTGCTGACCGCGCTCGCGATCGTGCGCGTGGTGGTCTATGCGCTGCGCCGCGTGTTCGCGCCGGGCGGGTGGCTGCGCGCGTCCGAGCGATTCATCGCCTGGGCGGTCTGGATGGGGTTCGCCATCTACATCACGGGGCTCGCGCCCGAGCTCGTCAATTTTCTTGACGGCGCCGGTTTCGGCGTCGGGAAAGACCGGATTTCGCTGCTGCTGATCCTGCAGGCGGCGCTGTCGGTCGCTGTCACCCTCCTGGCGGCGCTGTGGCTGGGGCGCGCGATCGAGTCGCGCGTGATGCGCGCGCGCACGCTCGACGTCAACGTGCGCGTCATGTTCGCGAAGCTCTCGCGCGCGCTGCTGGTGCTCGTGGCGGTGCTGATCGCGCTGCCGGCGGTCGGCATCGATCTCACCGTGCTGTCGGTGTTCGGGGGCGCGCTCGGCGTGGGTCTCGGTTTCGGGCTGCAGAAGATCGCGGCGAACTACCTGAGCGGCTTCATCATGCTGACGGACCGCTCGGTGAGCATCGGGGATCAGGTCACAATAGACCGCTACTTCGGCGAGCTCACCCAGATGACGGCGCGCTACGTAGTGCTGCGCAACCCCGACGGCACGGAGGCGATCATTCCCAACGAAACCGTGATCAGCTCTCCGGTGATCAACCATTCCTACAGCGACCAGCGCGTGCGCGTGCCGGTCTCGCTCCAGGTCGGCTACCGGACCGATCTCGACCGCGCGACGCGCATTCTCGAGGACGCTGCGCGGCGGCACCCGCGCGTTCTGCGCGACCCTGCGCCCGCCGTGCTGATCAAGGAGTTCGGCGACAGCGGCATCGACCTCGAGCTGGGCGTGTGGATCGAGGACCCGCAGCAGGGAGAGGCGGGCTTGCGCTCGGACCTCTATCGCGAAATCTGGCGCGAGTTCCAGGCGCAGGGCATCGAGATCCCCTATCCCCAGCGCGAAGTGCGCGTGGTGGGCGATGCGCGCGCCGCAGCGCGCGAGTCGTAGCGCCCGCAGCGCGCAGCGAGATCCGATTGACCTCGATCAGGTTCCCGGCGATTCCGCGATCCGGGATCCTCGGGGGCTCCGAAAGCGAATTCGCCGCATAAACAGATCGCTACGGGTCGTTGCTGCCCTCGCGACCGTTGCGCCGCCAGTGCAAAAAACACTATCCCAGGTAGGGCAAATTCTGTAGACTGCGCCCCACATATAGACTTTCCGGCAGAGGAAGCCAATGTTCACAGGGATCCTGGATCTGCCGTGGTGGGGCCTGGTCGCCTACACCCTGGTGACTACCCACATCACCATTGCCGCCGTCACCATTTTTCTCCACCGCTGCCAGGCGCACCGCGCGCTCGACCTGCATCCGGTCGCCAGCCACTTCTTCCGCTTCTGGCTGTGGCTCACCACCGGCATGGTGACCAAGGAGTGGACCGCGATCCACCGCAAGCACCACGCCAAGGTCGAGACCGAGGAAGACCCGCACAGCCCGCAGATCGTCGGCATCAACAAGGTCCTGTGGGAAGGCACCGAGCTCTACCGCAAGGAAGCGCGTAACCGGGAGACGCTCGAGCGGTACGGTCAGGGGACGCCCGATGACTGGCTCGAGCGCAATCTCTACACGCCGTACGACAAGTTCGCCATCAACGTTCTGCTCCTCGTCAACTTCGCGTTGTTCGGTTTCATCGGTATCACCATCTGGGCGGTGCAGATGGCGTGGATCCCGTTCTTCGCCGCGGGTGTGATCAACGGCCTCGGCCACTACTGGGGCTACCGCAAATTCGAAACAGGAGACGCAAGCACCAACATCGTGCCGTGGGGCATATTGATCGGCGGGGAAGAGCTGCACAACAACCACCACGCTTACGCGAGTTCCGCGCGCCTTTCGAACCGCTGGTACGAGTTCGACATCGGCTGGCTGTACATCCGCGTGCTGCAGGCGCTGGGGCTGGCCGAAGTGAAGAAGATCGCGCCCGAGCTGAAGCTCGACACCGCGAAGACACGCTGCGATCTCGCCACGGTGCAGGCGGTGATTACGCACCGCTACGAGGTCCTCGCCAAGTACGCGAAGACGCTGCGCCGCACTTGCGCCGAGGAAATCCACAGTCTCAGGGAGCGCGCCGTGAACGTGGATCGCGCCGCGGTGAAGCGGATGCTCCATGTGGACGCGACCGCGCTGCTCGCCGCCGAGCGCGCCAAGATCAACGAGGCGATCAACAACAGCAAGGTGCTCGAAACCGTCTACAACATGCGCCAGGAGCTGGCGGCGCTGTGGCAGCGCTCGAGCGCATCCAAGGAGCAGCTGGTGCGCCAGCTCGAGGACTGGTGCTCGCGCGCCGAGCAGAGCGGCATCGCCGCGCTCCAGGAATTCAGCCGCCGGCTGCGGTGTTATGCCTGACCGCGATTCCGCGTTCCGGGTTCAAGGTTCAAAGTTCAAAGTTCAAGGTTCAAGGTTCAGCGTTTTGAGCTAAGACCCTTTCGATCGAAGCCGTCTCGGTACGTAAAAAAAGCCCGCTTGGCGCGGGCTTTTTTATCCTCTCGATTCCTAAAAATAAAAGGCAATGTCCTATTTAGTGGGTAAAGAATTCATTGTGAAAGCCGAGTTCCCAGAGGGAAATTGAACGAGATTCTCTCGAATATATCTGCAGAGATATCTCTACTCGCTGACTCGAGGCGCTGATT
>JACPEF010000196.1 GCA_016183675.1 Betaproteobacteria bacterium | reverse complement strand
CGTCCCTGACGGCCGAGGTTTTCTGGGTGGATGGGGGCCATTACCCGGTCCGTGGCTCGAACCGGGATTCCGGCAAAAGGGGTATGAAAATCTGGATCGCCGCATCGAGCTTGCGCACGAATTGATCGAACGATTTAACGCAATGCTCAAAACTATTGCAGATTTCAAACCGTTCGCGCACGTCACGTACGTTAATCTGAGAAATACACTGTCAACGGGCACGGATTACAAGACGTGGTGGGCGAATGAACTCCATCCCACGGAGAAAGGCTTCGATCTCGTCACAAATCGCTTTGTTGAAGTGCTCTACACGCTGCCTTAGCGCGGTACGATCCCGGATCTCAGAACTACAGCTCTCAGCAGCCGAACTACCGCCGTTTATCCCGGCCCGGCTGTGGGAAGCGATATGACACGCCAGCGAGGCGCTGGAAAAACGAAACCAAGGTTTATCCTCCGTTTATCCGCCTGCACGTTCGAGTTTGTCTCGGGCGCATTATCAAAATAAGTTCACGTGCGTGCTGCCGTGCGCGACGCTTGTTTCCCTTCTTAGATTTTTGGCTGTTTCCCCCGAGCGTGCTGAATGTACTCTCGACTTTACTTTCCCTAAGCAAAAAGTATTTCTTCGCAACATTTCTCACGATCCTTCCGGACAATCCATTTGAGCATTTCTTTGCGGGGAAGGTAAAAATAACTTTGGCTTTCCTTTTAGATACCTTCGATAGCAAATCTTCGAGTGCGATTCGTGATTCTGACTTGACGCTGTAACGTGATCTCGGACGATCTGCTGGGATTCAGGTCTTTGCTTTCCCTGGCGTCTTGGCGCCTTGGCGGTTCAGATTTTTCGTCACTTCGTCACTGCGTCACTTCGTCACTTTTTCCGTCACTTCCCGCCTAGCTAGCAGCCTGTCGGAGCGCCAAGTCCGGCAGGCTGCTAGTGCGCAGGCACGTCGTTCACTGCGGCTGGTAGCCGATCTGCTTGACCACCTTTGCGAACAATATCGATTCTGCTTTGATCTTGGCGCTGACTTGCTCCGGCGTCGAACCGACAGGGGTGAGCCCCTGCCCCAGTAAACGCTCTTTCACGTCCGCCAGGTGCACGACTTTGACCAGCTCGGCGTTCAGGCGCTTCACGATGGGTTTGGGCGTCCCGGCGGGCACGGCGATGTTATGCCATGAGATGTTCTCGAAGCCGGGCACTCCCGATTCGGCGACGGTCGGCATATCTGGCAGGGCCGGGTTGCGCGTGAGGGAGGTCACGGCCAGCCCGCGCAGCTTGCCCGATTTGACGTGCGGCACGGCGACCAGCGGGTTCATGAAAAAAAATTGCACTTCCCCGGAGATAAGGGAGATTACCGCCTGTCCCGTTCCCTTGTACGCGATGGGGACCATATCGATACCGGCCATCTCCTTGAATCGCGCGATGCCAAGCAGATTGCCGGCGCCGGTCGTCGCGTAATTGATCACTCCAGGTTTGGCCTTGGCGAGGGCGATGAATTCTTTTACCGACTTGGCCGGGACCGAAGGATGCACGACCACAACATTGCCGCCTTCGGTAAGCTGCGTGATCGGCTGAAAGTCGCGCTGCGGGTCATAGGGCAGCTTCTTGAAGACGTGCGGGTTGATGGTGAGCCCGCTATTGACGGCGAGCAGAATGGTGTAGCCGTCCGGCGGCGCTTTCGCACCGAGCTCGAAGCCTAGTATGCCGCCCACGCTGCCGCGGTTATCGACAACGATCGTCTCCCCCAGGCCTTCACCGAGTTTCTGGCCCACCAGGCGCGCCAGGATGTCGCTGGGCCCGCCGGGCGCGAACGGTACGATGAACCTCAATGGCCTGTTGGGATACTTTGCCTCTGCTGCCTGGACGCCCGACACCGTGCAGGTAAGGAGCAAGCCCGCTAACACACAAGTTGCGTGTTTCATCGCATCCTCCTTTGGTTGGCTACCAGGTTTCGGCCTGAGATCTCCGCTGGCTGCGCGGGACCGGATCCCGCGGGCAACGCGTTGATCTTTCGCTATTCGTTCTTCATCTCCTGGCTGTCTGCCACATCATTATATCGAGCTAACGAGCGGCAGGGGCCCCGTCAACGCAGGCAGATTCGGCGGTGAGGCCGAGTTACGCCGGCGTGAACCGCTCACTCGCCGCTTACCGCAGGCGGCACCCAGCCCCGCTTCGCCCTGATCGCGGGATTGCCCAGCACTTCCACCACCGCCGGCCGCCCCGCGGCGAGCGCCTGGTCGAGCGCCGCCCTCGTGTCCGCCGCCCGCTCGACGCGGAACCCGACACAACCCATTGAATCCGCGACTTTCGCAAAGTTGACCGACCGCTCGAAGGCCGCCGATTCGGCCACACCGCCCGAATAGTTGTTGTTCACGACCATGACCATGTTGAGGCGCAGGCGTGCGGCCGTCTCTAGCTCGGCCATGTGATAGTAGAAGCCCGCATCGCCGGCGAAGCCGATCACCGGCTTGTCCGGCAGCGCCGCCTTCGCCCCGATCGTGGCCGGGAAGGCCCAGCCGAGGGAGCCGGCGCAGCGCAGGTATCGCTGTCCCGCCTTCAGGCGCGTCATCTGGGCGGTCCAGATCGCCGCGTGGAACGTGTCGACGACCAGCGTTGCGCCGGCCGGCAGCCACTCCTCCAGTTCCTTGCCGATCCGCTCCGGCCGGATCGGCACCGCGTCCGAGTTGCGCAGAGGCTCGCATTCGGCCCAGTAATCGGCGACATAGCCGCGCACCTGCTCGAGCCACTCCGCCCGCCGCGGCGCGCCGTTCACCGCTTCGATGAGCTTCTGCAGCGTCACCTTGGCGTCACCGTGCAGCGACACCGTGTTCGGGTAGTTGCGCCCCAGCTCGTCGGCGTTGATGTCGAGCTGGATCGTCGGCGTCCCGATTTTCGGAATCTGCCAGCCGTTCGTCACCTGGCCGCCGGTGTGGCTGCCGATGAAGAACACGAGGTCCGCCGCCGCGATCGCCTGGTTTGCGCACCAGCGCGAGTAGCTGCCCGGCACGCCGACCGCCAGCGGGTGATCGTCCGGGACGATCGCCTTCGCGTGCAGGCTCGTCGCGATCGGGATCTGAAGCACTTCGGCCAGCTTGATGATCTCCGCTCCCGCCCCGGATGACACGGCGCCGCCGCCGGCCACGATGATCGGCTTCGCGGCCTGCGCCAGCGCGGCCACCGCCGCTTTGACCGCGGATGGCTCGGCCTCCGGCCGGAATGCCGGAAATTGCGTGAACCGCTTCTCGATCACGAGATCGAACTCGGCCTCACGGTCCAGCATCTGCCCGGCGTTGCCGCGCAACTGCAGGTGCACCGGGCCCGGCGCGCCGCTCGTGGCAACCCGGAACGCCTGGCGCAGCAGGTCGGGGAATCGTTCAGCCGTATCGACGGAATAGTTCGCCTTGGTTACGCCATCCCAAGCCGTGAAGTCTTCCGCATTCTGGTAGGCATGGCGGTAGCGCGGCTGGTCGTGCTGGCCGCCGGTGATCGCGATGACCGGCGAACCCGTCATGTGCGCGTCGCGCAGGCCCGCCGCCAGGTTGGTCGTGCCGATGTCCTGGGAAAGGCAGATGCCCGGCCGGTGCGAGGCTCTGGCGTAACCGTCCGCCATGTACGCCGCCGCTTTCTCGCCGTGGGTGACCACCCTCGCGACGCCGACCTTGTCCATTTCCTGCATCGCCGGCGGGACGATGGAGTTCACGTAAAAGAGATGCGTCACGCCGTACCCGCGCATGGCCTCGGCAAAAAAGCGGTGTCCATTCATTCGGGGCATAGCTGCTCCTCCTTCCTCAATTTAGAGGTTGTCGAACCCGTAGACAGGTCTGTCAAAAGCGAAGAACGCGGCTCGTGAAGATAGAACGAGACCGAAATCGCCATCCCGCCAAGTTAGCTCTGACCTATTTATTACCGCGCATTTCCAAGAGAGCGCTGCTGAACTGCCGAGGCGTGATAAGTGACAAGCGACAAGAATAGCCGGCACCACCGGCCTCGAGTCACCTATGTCTCATCACCCATCACCGGTTCCTGTTGTTATGCCTACATGCTAGACCCGGAACCCCCCGTCCGCAATGCGGGCAAAGGGCTTATACTTGGGCGGCCCACGTCCACCCGGGAGATACGACATGACCGTCGGAACGCTTTTTCATTTCTCTTTCGCCGTTGACGATCTCGACCGCGCCCGGGCGTTCTACGGCAAGCTGCTCGGCTGCCCTGAGGGGCGCAAGCTGCCCGGGCGGGCCGATTTCAATTTCTTCGGGCATCACATCGTCGCGCATCTCGCGCCGGAGGAGGTGGTCGGCTACATGGGCCGCACCACCAGCGCGCGAGAGAAAACGCCGCTGCGCCACTTCGGCGTGGTCACTACGCTCGAGGATTTCGAGAGAATCGCCGGGAAGCTGGAGCAGGGCGGGGCGGAATTCATCAACCGGCCGGCAGTGCGCCAGAAAGGCACGGTGCGCGAGCAGATGCTGATGACGGTCCGCGACGGCTGCGGCAACGCGATCGAGTTCAAGGGCCTGCGCAACGTCGCCGACGTTTACAACTCGGACTGAGCATGAACCTCAGGCAATAGGCAGAAGGAAGAAGGATGAAGGCAGAAGGACATCCCTTTCCCTGATGGCTCTTCCTTGGCGTCTTGGCGCCTTGGCGGTTCAATTATTTCAGGGATGAGGGCGAAACCCGAGGGATGAGGGCGAAGAGCTGTTCCAGGTTCCAGGTTGCAGGTTCAAGGTTCAAGGTTCAAGGTTCGTCGTGCAACATTGAACTTTGAACTCGGAACTTTGAACAAGACTTTCGTCACTCGTCACTCATCAGCC
Source organism: Betaproteobacteria bacterium (assembly GCA_016183675.1). Lineage (GTDB taxonomy): Bacteria > Pseudomonadota > Gammaproteobacteria > Burkholderiales > SG8-41 > SG8-41. The sequence goes on along the minus strand of JACPEF010000196.1, from coordinate 1,465 downwards.
GCACGGCGGTGGCATAATCAATCGGCGATAAGGCGAGCCTAAGGAGGAGCAAGCAGCCATGGCGGCAGGTCTGAAACCGATCCGGCGGGTGGTCACCGGCAACGACGGGCGCGGCCGGTCGAAGGTCGTATGGGACGGGCCGGCGCCGAACGCCCACGAAGCCTCGATGGGCGCCGGCCGCGGGCACACGGACCTGTGGGTCTGGAACGACAATCCCGCCCCGTTGTCCGGGGAGAGCGACGACGGGAACCTGGGATACGTCTTCCCGGGTCCGGACAACGGCGGGCACCTGCGCGTCGTCCAAGCGGGCCCGCGCCCGCCGAGCTACGACCCGGCGAAGGACAAGGACGCGGTGCCCGCGCATCCACCGAAGCTGCGGCCCGGGATGACGAGGACGTGGGACCGGGGCGGCAACAACGCCTACTCGTCCGCGATGCACAAGACCGAGACGGTGGACTACGGAATCGTGCTGGCGGGCGAGCGGGAACTGATCCTCGACGATTGCAAGCTCGTGATGAAGCCCGGCGACGTCGTCATCCAGGTCGGCGCATGGCACCAGTGGAGCATGCCAAAGGGCGCCCAGATGGTCTTCGACATGATCGGGGCGCGTTTCGTGGACGGGCCGCAAGGACTGGCCCAGGGGAAAGACGTGCCGAACCGCACTGCGCCCAAGCTTCCTGACGGCGTGAAGCCGCAGCGAAGGATCGTCACCATAGACCGCGAGCCGGGCCTGGGTGTTCTGGTGAGCGACGGCCCGGCGCCCGACGTGCGCACCGATCCGGCGCGGCCGGGCTACGCCTGCGCGCGGCTCTGGGTCACCGACAGCGCCCCGGCGAAGATCGTATTCGAAACGCTGCATCTGCCCCATACCCTCGAGCCGCCGGCGCGAGGCACCGTCTGCCGGGTCGTTACCTTACCGCCCGACGACGGCTGGAAAGGCAAGATTCGCGCCGCCGGGGTCCAGGCGTTTTTCCGCGCCATGGGCTCACCCGGCGCCTCCACTTACTCCCCTCTGGCGCCTCACCCTTACATGCAGAAGACGCGCACCCTCGATTTCTGTCTCGTGCTGGAAGGCGAGATCGTGCTGGTGCTGGACACGCAGGAAGTGCGCCTGAAGGCCGGGGAGATCGTGGTGCAGCGCGGCACCAACCACGCCTGGAGCAACCGCTCGACGCGCCCCGCCGTCGTCGCTATCGCCTCTCACGACGGGGCGTGGAAGGGATAAAACCAACGCAGAAGGCAGAATGCAAAAAGCAGAAGGGATTAGATCTTCACTTCATCCTTCATCCTTCTGCCTTCATCCTTGGTTCTCCCCCGTCACTTATCTCCTGCCGCGTCAATCGCCCACCAGTCCCGCGTCGCGGACCACCTTCGTCCACTTGTCCGTTTCCGCCTTGACGTGCGTGGCGAACGCTTCGGGCGTCGTGGGCGTGACGGCGATGCCCTGGTCCTCGAGGCGCTTCTT
>JACPEF010000016.1 GCA_016183675.1 Betaproteobacteria bacterium | reverse complement strand
CCCGCGGCAATCTTCACCGGAAAGTGCACGGTGCGGGCATCCTCTTTCTGGAAGTCGTGGGTCCTGGCCGTGATCCGCCAGCTCACCCAGCGATAGAGGTTCTCCTTGACGACGACGGTCACCGCCTCCTTCTTGTGGTTGCGGAGCTTCACCTCGATCTCCTCGCTCATGGTCTTGCGCGAAGTCTCCACCGAGAAATGGGTCTGGCGGCGCTCGCCCACGACGTCGAAGGCGGAACCGAGCTTGATCAGAACCTTCTCGTCCTGCGGGGTGTGGTCTATCGCGTCCTCGCCGATGAATTCGAGCGTGGCGTCGGCCGGATCCTGCTTGCTCACGCGGATGCGCCCCGCCGGCAGCGGCATGCCCATGTTGTTCGCCTTCGCATTCTTGAACCCGAGATAGACATCAACCTTCTTGTTGCTCTGCGTCCCGTAGTTGCGGTCCGTCGCCGGGTGGGGGAGGAAGCCATGCCCCGGCGTGAGGCCGTAGTAGACCAGCGTTTTCTCGCACGGCACGCCACGCGCAGCGGAGAACAGCTCGATCTGCTTGGTGGAATTGTCCGGCAGCGTCGTCGGGCGGCCGAGCGTGTAGAGGTGGTACTCGAAAAAGGCCTTTTGCTCGAAGCCCGCCGCGCGGTCTTCCGCGACGGCCGAGCGCGCGGCCACGGCGCCCGGCACCATGCGTCCTCTCGGCGTGACACGCTGCACGTCTCCAGCGACGAGCTTGAGCTTTGCATCCGAATAGGTGGCGCCGGACTGGTTGATGATGCTCACCCAGGCGCCCACGTCGAGGCGGCACGAATGGGCATCGCGTCCCTCGGCGTAGGCCACGTTGTAATCGGCCCACCAAGCGATGCCGGTCGTCTGGTACGACACGCGCGCGCGGTGCGCGCCGGCGCGTTGCGCGGCCACGTCCCACACCAGCGTCGGCCGGGTGATCAGTCCGCCCGGCAGTTCCGGCAGCCTGACGCCGGCGTTGTGCGGCAGCGTCTGGATGCCGCCGTCTTCGCGCCGCAGCACCAGGCCGCCCGCAGTGGAAAGCAGCGTGCCGGCGAACGATTCGACGCCGCTGCCGCGCACCTGGTCCACGCTGATCTTGCGGTCCACGTACCTTTGCAGCAGCTTCTCGGTGTTCACCAGGTCGAACTGGAAGTTCTGCTCGACGACGCTGGTTCCCTTGGGATCGGTGAGCGATTCGAAGCTGACGGTGGTGGGGTCGATCAGCGCGGCGACATCGGTGAAGCGCACGGTATTGCGGCCGCGCTCGAGCGCGAGGTCCCGCTCGTGCCGCACCACCGCGTAGCCCGGTATCGCCTGACCGCGGCCGCCGTGGCGGTAGACCTCTGGCGAAATCGAGCCGGGCCGGGAGGCGCTGTAGAGGGTCAACGCGTCGCCACCCGTTGCGGCGTGAGCCGCGCCGATCGGGTCGAGTGCCAGTGCGACGGCGACGGCCGAAGCATGCATCGTGACGTTTTTCATATAAGCTCCTTTCTCTAGCAGCCTGTCGGACTTAAGAGTCCGCGCAGGCTGCTAAAAGCAAAACCGGCCGAGAATCCGGATGGAAGACCCCCTGAAGCCGTCGAGCGTGAACAAAAGCGTGTGCGAATTCGCATGTTTGTCATCCTTTTTCGTCCTTTTTCCTGCGGCCGGTTTTGCCTTAGGAGTTTGTCGAGGATGAGTCCGACAAACTCCTAGAGCGTGGGGGTACCGCTGCTTTAAACGCAGGGGCCATCGATGAGGGGTTAATCCGGGCGCGCAAGACGCGGTTGGGCACCGCGACCTTGATCCAGCGCAACGAGACGGGGCCCCGATCGCTTAAAATCCGCCCTGGCCGAAAGAGTCGGGGGAAAAGTGCACAGCGTTTGCGTGTTTTGCGGTTCCAACGTGGGCGAGGGGGAAGCCTATGCCGAGGCGGCACGGGCGCTCGCCCGCGCCGTGGTCAAACGGGGGCTCCGGCTCGTTTACGGCGGCGGCAGCGTCGGCTTGATGGGCGTGCTCGCCGAGGCAGCGCTCGCCGCCGGTGGGCACGTCATCGGCGTCACGCCGCGACGGCTGCTCGAGAGGGAGGTCGTCCACTCCGGCCTCACCGAGCTGCACGTCGTGGAAACGATGCACGAGCGCAAAGCCTTGATGGCGGAACTGTCCGACGCCTTCATCGCGCTGCCCGGGGGGCTGGGCACGCTTGACGAGCTGTTCGAGATGCTCACCTGGACGCAGCTCGGCTTACACAGCAAGCCGTGCGGCGCGCTCGACGTGGAGGGCTATTTCGGGCGCCTCGGCGCCTTCCTCGATCACGCGGTGCAGGAGCGCTTCTTGAAGCAGGAGCACCGCTCGATGCTGATCGTGGAAGTCGAGCCGGACCGGCTGCTCGACCGTCTTGCCAACGAACCATTGGCGGAGCCGAGCAAGTGGATCGACCGCTAGTGCCGTTCCAACGGGTTCTCCCAATTTGCGGACTACCTGTCGGGTACGGCCCGATCTCTTGTAGCCGCTTGGATCGCAGTTAGAAGTTGGAACGGCACAAGCCGGTGTGAGACGCGCGCCGCGCTCGAGCACAACGCGGCGTGACGCCGCACAGCGGGATGACGCTGGTCACGCGCCCACTGGCGCGACGGTTTGACGCGAAAACTGGTTGATTCCAACGGGGGAAATCGGTAGCCTTACAAGCCCCGGTTATCCCCCTGTTCCAACCCGATCATCCGAGAGGATTCCATGGCTAACGAAACCGCAGTCACCAAAGACAAGCTCGTGCAGGACCTCAAGATCGTGATCTCCGACGCGGAGGAGTTGTTGCGCGCCACGGCCAGCCAGGCGGGCGAGAAGGTCGCCGCGGCGCGCGAGAAGGTCCAGGACAGCCTGCATCGCGCCAAGGCCAAGCTCTCCGAGACGGAAGAGGCCCTGCTCGACCGGGGCAAGCTGGCGGCGCGCGCCACCGACGAGTACGTGCGCGAGCATCCATGGCGGGCGGTCGGGATCGCGGCCGGCGCCGGTTTGATCATCGGTCTCTTGATCGGCCGGCGCTGAGTCCCGCTCCGGAGCGCGGTCGTGGAAGAGCGCGCGCCCGGCGGCCAGAGCCCCGGGCTGGTGCAGTCTTTGCGCAGGCTCGCGGCAACGCTGGTCGCGTTGCTGCAGACGCGCCTCGAGCTGCTCGCGACCGAGCTCGAAGAGGAGCGCGTGCGGCTCGTCCAGGTGCTCCTGTGGGGTTGCATCGCCCTCGCTTTTCTTCTGCTCGGCGTCGTCATGCTGACACTGTTCGTGGTGGTGCTGTTCTGGGACACGCACCGCGTGCTGGTCTCCGGACTGCTCGCCTTGACCTTCCTCGCGATCGGCCTCGCCGCCGCCGCCGTGGCGCGCTCCAGGGCGCGCGCCCGATCCAGACTGTTTTCCGGAAGCCTCGCCGAGCTCGCCAACGACCGTGAACAGCTGACGCCCCGATGAGCACCACCGAGCGCCTGATCGAGCTCGCGCGCCGTAAGGAACGGTTGATCGCCCGCGCCGAGAGCCAGCGGATGGAAATCGGCGCGACCTTCGAGCGGTTGCGGACGCCGATCGGAGCCGCCGACCGGGTGATCGCGGTGGCGCGTTTCTTCCGCGCCCATCCGCTGGCGCTCGCTGCGGTGGCTGCTGCTGCGGCCGCGCTCGGGCGCCGCAAGCTGGTGGGGCTCGCCGGCCGCGGCTTCGCGGCGTGGCGCGCCTGGCGCCTGCTGTCGTCCTGGTCGGGCAAACTGTTCGCCTGAGCCGCGCGCTGCCATCAATCCCGAAAAACAACCCATGCCGCCGCGACTCCGGGAGCTCAATCTGCGCACGCTCAACGTGATCCGCTCGGTGCGCGCGCTCACCACGCGCGAGAAGCAGTTCCTGCTCGCCGAGATTCTCCAGGTCCGGGGGCTCATGCCGCTGCTCATGAAGCCGCGCAACAAGCAGCGCTGGACGCCCGAGGACAAGAACGAGCTCGTGATCCATCTGAAGCGCCTCTCGAGAATCAGCCCATACCTGGTGGTGATCGCCATGCCCGGGGGCTTCTTCATGCTGCCGGCGCTCGCCTGGTGGCTCGACCGGCGCCGCAACCGCGCTCGCTCCGGCACGCCCGTGCCGCGCTGAGGCGACGGCCGAATCTGGCGCGGGCCCATCGTTTCGCTTACTATTCCAGCCGCCGCAGGCGATGGGCCAAAGGGCCAATATGCATTCAGGAGCCGGGGCATGAAGAAGGCGGTTGACAAGGCGTACAACATCGCGGATCTGCGCGAAATCGCGCTCGGACGGGTGCCGAAGGGCCTGTTCGAGTTCATCGACCGGGGCACGGAAGACGAGGTTTCGCTGCGCAACAACCGCGCCGTCTTCGAGCGCATCCGCTTCAGGCCGCGCACGCTGGTGGATGTTTCCGGGCGCAGCCAGGAGGCGACGCTGTTCGGCCAGAAGCAGAAGATGCCGATCATCATCGCGCCCACCGGGACGGCGGGCCTCATGTGGTACCGCGGCGAGATCGCGCTCGCGCGCGCCGCGGCGGAAGCCGGCGTGCCGTTCACGCTGGCGACGGGCTCGACCACCGCGATGGAGAAGGTCGCGGAGGAGGCGGGCGGCATACCGCTGTGGTTCCAGCTTTACATGTGGCCGGACCGCAACCTCTCGCACCAGCTGGTGGAGCGCGCCCGGGCGGCCGGATTCAAGGCGCTCGTGGTGACGGTGGACGGCGTGGTCTCCGGCAACCGTGAGTACAACCTGCGCAACGGGTTCACGATCCCGTTCAGCTTCACGCGCCGCAACGTGACCGATGTCCTGATGCACCCCCGCTGGCTCGCCGGGGTGCTGGCGCGCTACGTGCTGACCAGCGGCATGCCGCGCTACGAAAACTACCCGAGCGAGATCAAGTACCGAATTACCGCGCGCCCGATGGGGCGCTCGATGATGCGCAACGATTCGCTCACGTGGGAGGACCTGCGCGTCCTGCGCAAGATGTGGCCCCATATCCTGATCGTGAAAGGGATCCTGCACCCGCAGGACGCGGTGTTCGCCGCCGACTGCGGCGCGGACGGCGTCGTCGTCTCCAATCACGGCGGGCGCAATCTCGACGGCGTGATTTCGCCGATCGAGGCGCTGCCGGAGATCGTGGACGCGGTGGGCAAGCGCGTCACAGTGCTCGTGGACAGCGGTTTCCGCCGCGGCTCGGACGTGGTCAAGGCGCTCGCGATGGGAGCGAAGGCGGTGCAGATCGGCCGCTCCACGCTCTACGGCGTGGCGGCGGGCGGGGAGGCCGGCGCGCGGCGCGCGCTCACGATCTTCCGCGAGGAAATCGACCGCGTGATGGCCTTGATCGGCGCCCGCAGCGTCGCCGACCTCAATCCCGAGTTCCTGCACGCGCCCGATCTGCCGCTGCGCGCGACGGAGGCGCCGCGGCCGGGCCTCAAGCTCCTCGATACCGCCAGCAGCCTGTCGGACTTGGCGGTCGTACAGGCTGCTTTAGGAGTTTGTCGGACCGAAGCCCGACAAACTCCTGGGGTGGCGGAGAGATAGCCGTTGCTTCGGTCGTTGTTCTGGTACCTGCTGGCGCTCGCGCCGGTCGTTGCCATCGCCTACCTCGTCTGGACCTACCGCAGGAAATCGGCCGAGAAGGAAGCAGCCAGCCGCGAGCGACTCGCCGCAGTGCTGGGCAGTCGTCGGCGTGAGGGCGCCGCAATCGAGAAAACGGCGGGCGCCGCTGGAAGGGGGTTGCCGGCGCCGCCGCCGTCGGCTTCCGCGGCCGCTGCAATGTGGGTCGCGCGGGAGCGGTTCCTGTCGCAGCCCGAAACGTTGCTGTATTACGCGTTGAAAGCCGGCCTGCCGGACCACGAAATCTTTGCGCACGTCGGTCTTGCCGCGCTGGTCGGCGTGGGGCCGCATATGACGGGTTACGAGCGCGACCAGCGGTTGCGGCGGCTGGCGCAGCACGAGTTCAGCTTCGTGGTTTGCGACAAGAGCATGCGCGCAGTGGCCGCGGTCGAGTTGAATCAAGCCGCGGCCGCCGCAGGACAGGACTTCAAGGCCGAATGCCTGAAGGCTGCGGGCATCCGGCTGGTGCGGTTGGATCCGGCCGCGCTGCCGCGGCGCGACGAGGTCCGGGCGCTGGTGCGCGGCGAAAACCAGTGACCAGTGACCAGAGACCAGTGACCGGTGATCAGGGGAAGGCGGGACTGATGACCGGTAAGTCGAGTGAGCGATTAAACGACTGACGTCGGCGGGAGGAACACCCATGCATCGTTATCCGGCCTGGGCGTGCCTTGCGGCCCTGGCGCTCGTACCGCATGCGGCGGGTGCGAAGGCGCCCGAGCAGGTCTTCCAGGAGGCGTCCCGTAGCGTGGTCGTCATTTACTCGTATGACGCCTCCGGGGATGCCATCAACCAGGGCGGCGGGCTGGTCAGCGGAAAGGAGCTCGTAACGACCAACTGCCACGTGGTGGACGATGCCGCCCGGATAGACGTGCATTACCGGCTGCAGCTCTTCACCGCGACTGTGGCGGCTGCGGATCCGGAACGCGACCTGTGCCAGTTGAAGGTGCCGCAGCTCATTGCGCCGCGTGCCCCCGTTTACACCGGCCGGCTGCGCGTCGGGCAGCGCGTCTACGCGATCGGCGCGCCCGAAGGGCTGGAACTGACCCTGACCGAGGGATTGATCTCGAGCCTGCGCGAGTTCGAGGGCTCCCAGTACATCCAGACCTCCGCCGCGATATCCCAGGGCTCGAGCGGTGGCGGCCTGTTCGACGCTGAAGGGCGGCTGATCGGCATCACCGCGTTCTTCATCGCCGAGGGGCAGAACCTCAATTTCGCGCTGCCTGCTGCTTGGATCGCCGAGCTCGCGAAGCGCGGGAGCCGGCCGGGAGCGAGGGCGCCGGCCGGGGATTCGGCCGAGGCGAGATGGCTGCGCCGGGTGAACGAGGCGCGCGCGAAAAAGGACTGGATCGAATTGCTGACGCTGGCGCAGCAGTGGGTGCGGAGCCAGCCGCGCAGCGCGCGCGCCTGGCAGGAGCTGGGCGACGCCTACCGGGCCACCAACCGGCCGCGGCGCGCGATCCCCGCCTACCAGCAGGCGGTGCGCTACAACGCCGAGTCGTTCGACGCGTGGCTCAACCTCGGCGCTTCCTATCTCGCGCTGAACCAGCATGACCGCTCGCTCGAAGCGAGCCAGGAAGCGCTGCGCATCAAGCCCGGCGACGCGCGGGCGACGTATAACCTCGGCGCGGCGTACTACGGTCAGGGCCAGCAGGACAAGGTGCACGAGATCCACGCGCAGCTGCGCAAGCTCGACGCGGCGCTCGCCGCCGACTTCGCGAAGAAATACCTCCGGCGCTGAAGGACCGAAACCTCTCACCGCCAAGGAAAAACAAGACAAGAATTGAACCGCCAAGACGCCAAGGCGCCAGGAAAAATGGGAATATTCTCAGTTGTAGGAATCGGCATTCATGGGTGATTTCAATTTTCGGTTTTTCTCTGTGCCCTCTGTGCCCTCTGTGTCTCTGTAGTTCATTTTGTCATTTTTATCGGCGTTCATCGGCGGTTCCCCCGGTTTCGTGTTTTTGACACGCTGGGGGAATTTTTTGATTCGTTTGCAGGCCGCGGGCGCGTGCCCGCGTTTCGTTCATCTTTTATGGAGAGCATCATGGCAACTGGCATCGTGAAGTGGTTCAACGAGTCGAAGGGCTTCGGGTTCATCACGCCGGACGAAGGCGGTGAAGACCTGTTCGCGCATTTCTCGGAGATCCAGGGCAACGGCTACAAGTCGCTCAAGGAAAAGCAGCGCGTCGAGTTCGAAGTGACGCGCGGCCCCAAGGGCCTGAAGGCCGCCGCGATCAAGCCGCTGTAATTGCGGTTTACCTAAATAAAAACGGCCACCGGGCGGTGGCCGTTTTTATTGGTGGAGGCGGGCGGAATCGAACCGCCGTCCGCAAGCCCTACACAGTCAGGACTACATGCTTAGCCTGGTCGTTTGGGTCTCGCCTCGCGCCCGCCGGCCGGCAGGCTGACGCTCAGCCAGTCGCTTCGACGGATCCGTGCAGCCAAGCGACCAGACCGCACGGAGGGGCTGATGTAAATGACGCTGCACCCGGCGAACCGGGCCTAGCCCATCAGCAAGCTAGTGCAGCGTCTCGCCGGTGTTAGGCGGCGAGAGCGAAACGCTCGTCGTTGGCGTTTAGTGGTTTCCAGCGGTTTTACAAGGTGACTGGACCTTGGCATGCCCTGCGCTGCTTCGCGACCCGCGTCGAAACCAGGTCGCCCCCAAATTTGGCTGTCAGCAATTGCCGTTGGGCTGTCAGCCAAATTTGATCTGAGCAAACTCATTATCGCATATTTGGGCAAGCGCAATGAATTCAAGCGGACTGATGTGGCCCCCCCGTTCAGCGCGTATCAAGTATTCTGAATCTTAAAGAATCCGCAGGAGTTCCTGCGGATTCTTGAGTGTCCAGTCGGCGTTCCAGCGTTCCGCTTCGCCGCCGTTCAGGTAACCCCACCCGGCGACCGCGATCTTCATCCCCGCAGCGCGGCCGGCCTCGACATCGCGCTGGTCGTCGCCGACGTACACACAGCGGTGCGGGGCCACCCCGATTGCCCGGCTCGCCGCAAGCAGCGGCTCCGGACGGGGCTTGATCTGGCCGGTGGTATCGCCGCCGATCACGCAAGCGGCACGATCGCGCACGCCGAGTTTCTCGAGCAAGGGGAGGGTGAACCGTTCCTGCTTGTTGGTTACGATACCCCATGGGAGCCCCCGCGCCTGGAGCGCGTCGAGGAGTTCCGGCATCCCGGCGAAAATGCGGGTCTCCCGGCACAGGTTGTCTCCATAGACTGCGAGAAACTCCTCGCGCAACGCGTCGTAATCCGGATCGCCTGGCTGGATATTGAAGCCCACGCCGAGCAGGCCGCGCGCGCCGTGGGAAGTGAAGGGGCGCATGGCCGCAAGGGGCAGGGGCGCCAGCCCGCGCGCGCTGCGCACGCGGTTGAGAGCGTACGCGAGGTCCGGTGCGGTATCGGCGAGCGTGCCGTCTAGATCGAAAAGAACGGCCTTGATCATGGAAAGGTGTGACTGATGATCAAACGTGAGAACGTAAGAGCGGGAGGGCGTGAGGGCGAACGGGATTCACGATCTCGCGACCTCATGATCTTGTGGCGTGCAAAATGTAATTCACATCCGCATCCGGGCCGAGCGCGTAAACCTTGGTAAGGGGGTTGTAGGTCATGCCGGTGACGGCCTCCACCTGCAGCCCGGCTCCGCGGCAGAACGCAGCGAGCTCCGAGGGCTTGATGAACCTCGAGTAATCGTGCGTGCCGCGCGGCAGGAGCTTCAGCACGTATTCGGCGCCGACGACCGCGAGCAGGTACGACTTGAGGTTGCGGTTGATGGTCGAGAAGAAGACATCGCCTCCGGGGCGCACCAGCTCGGCGCAGGCCTTGACCGTCACCGCGGGGTCGGGCACGTGCTCGAGCAGCTCCATGCAGGTGACGGCATCGAAGCGGCCGGGTGTCTCGCGCGCCAGCGCTTCGGGGGCGATCAGGCGGTAGTCCACCTTGAGTCCCGACTCGATCAGGTGCAGTTGCGCGACCTT
>JACPEF010000194.1 GCA_016183675.1 Betaproteobacteria bacterium | reverse complement strand
CTCAAGGCCGACCTCTTTCGCCCCGCGTCGAACGGCCGCTTCCCGGTGATCATGAACATCGGGGGCTACCGCAAGGACAAGGTATGGGTGCCGCCCGCCGACCTCGAGGAAAAGCCCAACCCGTACATGAACTGGGAGACGGTGAACCCCCTGTGGTGGATCCCGCGCGGCTACGTCGCGATCCGCGTGGACACCCGCGGCACGGGCAAGTCGCCTGGCATGTTCGACCCGTGGTCGCGCCAGGAAGCGGTGGACTTCCACGACTGCATCGAGTGGGCGGCGCGGCAGAGCTGGTGCAACGGCCGCGTCGGGCTCGCCGGCATCTCCTACTTCGCTATGAACCAGTGGCTCGTCGCGGGGCTGCAGCCCCCGTCCCTCAAGGCGATCATCCCGTGGGAAGGCGCGGCCGACATGTACCGCGACTTCGCCTACCACGGCGGGATCTTCTGTCTCGGGTTCGTGGCCAACTGGTTCAACAACCACATGGCGCACCACCTGCTGGGGAAACCCCAGGAGCACAACCCGGACGCGTTCTCGAACAACTGGCTGTGGCAGTACATGCGCCACAACCTCGACACCGGCTGGTTCGACCAGCGCCGCGCCGCGTGGGACCGCATCGAGGTGCCGCTATTCACCGCCGGCAACTGGAGCGGCATGGGGCTGCACCTGCGCGGCAACACCGAGGGTTACGTGCGCGCCGCATCGAAGTTCAAGCGGCTGCGCATCCACGCGGGCACGCATTACCATCCCTTCTACAGCGAGGACGGCCGGCGGGACCAGCTGCGCTTCTTCGACTACTGGCTGAAGGGTGTGGACACGGGCATCCGGAGCGATCCGCCAGTCAAGTTGCTCATCCGCAAGGGCGGCGGCGGCAACTACGAATGGCGTCACGAGAAGGAGTGGCCGCTCAAGCGGACCCGCTGGACGCGTTTCTATCTGAGCCCCGGAAAGGTGGCGACGCGCGGGCGAGAACCGGCGGAAGGACGGCTTACGCTCGCGGCGCCGAAGAGGAAGAGCGCCGTCACTTATTCCGCGACGGGCATGTCCCAGGCGGGAATCGCCTCCGCGTCCTGGACCTCAACGGCCCTCGCGGGAAGTCTCCCGCGCCTCGGCGTCTCGTTCGAAACCGAGCCGCTCTCCGAGGAGCTCGAAGTCACCGGCCCCGTGGCGCTGACGCTCTGGGTATCGAGCACGACCGAGGATATGGATCTCTTCGCCACCCTGCGCAACATCGATCGCGACGGGCGCGACGTGTGGGAAGTCGGGCAGCAGCAGCAGCCGGTGCCGGTCGCGAAGGGCTGGCTGCGCGCTTCGCACCGCAAGCTCGACGCCAACCTCTCCCTGCCCCACCGGCCCTACCACACGCACGACGAGCGGCTCTGGATCGGGCGGAACCAGCCGGTTAAAGTGGACGTGGAGATCTGGCCGACCTGCGTGGTTTTCCGCAAGGGCCACCGCATCCGTCTCGACATCCAGCCCCGGGACGGCGCGGGCAGCGCGCCCTACACCCATTACTGCGCGGATTACAATGTGGGCAGCAACACGATCTACGCGGGCGGCAGCATGGCTTCGCACCTGCTGCTGCCGGTAATCCCCAAGAGGTAGTCCGGCAATACAACCGATAAAAGGAGGACACGGCCATGAAACCTCAACGATACCTGCTCGCCGCCCTGTTTGCGGCAACCCTGCTGCCGGGTTCACAGGCGTTCGCGCAGGCGAAGAAGGACGATTACCCGAACCGGCCAGTGCGGATGATCGTGCCGTTCGCCCCGGGCGGGGCTTCGGACACCGTCGGCCGCATCATCCAGCCGGCGATGAACGAGCTGCTCAAGCAACTGGTGGTGGTGGACAACCGCGGCGGCGCCGCCGGCAATATCGGGGTGGAAGTCGCGGTGCGCGCGACCCCGGACGGCTACACGTTCCTGCTCGGCAACATCGGCACGATGGCGATCAACCCGAACTACTACACCAAGTTCCCGTACCGGCCGTTGAAGGACCTCATCCCGATCACCCAGGTGGTGGATGTTCCGGGCTCCTTCGTCGTGCACCCTTCCCTGCCCGCCAAGAACGTCAAGGAACTGATCACCCACATGAAGGCCAATCCGGGCAAGTTGAACTACGGCGCGGCGGCACCGAGCAGCGCGAACACGCTGGAAATGCTCGCGTTCCTTCATGCCACCGGCACGAACGCGGTGCAGGTCCCGTATAAAGGCGGCGCCGGGCCGGCGATGGTCGGGCTCCTCGGGAACGAGGTGCAGATGATGTTCGTGACGTTCTCCTCCTCGGTCAGTTTCGCCAAGCAGGGACGCGTGCGGATGCTGGGCGTGATCGCGCCCGAGCGCAATCCCGCCCTTCCCGAAATTCCGACGATGCGCGAGCAGGGGCTCGACCTGACCGTAGGTTCGTGGCAGGGCTTGTTCGTGCCCAAGGGCACGCCGCAAGCGGTGGTCAACCGGCTGTATAAGGTTGGCACCGAGATGATGAGGGACCCCCAGGTCGTCAAGCGGCTCGGGGATGCCGGGGTCACCATCGTCACCAGCAAGTCGCCGGCGGACTTCGTCGCTTTCGTGAAAAAGGAAACCGAGCGTTTCGGCAAGGTGATCAAGGACGCGAACATCCGGACGGAATGATGCACGGCGGGCAGCAAAGGCCATTAAGGCGCCGATGAACGCAGATAAGGCCCAAGAAAACAATAGCCGCAGATACACGCAGATACACGCGGATAACGCTTTCGACCGAGGGTCGCCGATGGACTCGGACGAACGTCATTGATGGAGCGGGCGGATTACTTGCGTAGGCTTTGATCTGGATCATGGACATCTGTGTTTATGGGCGTTTATCCCGTTCCAATGTCTGTCTTCCGGGCGTGCCCCGTTCCAATGATTTCCAACCAGCAATCGGACGAGGATGCACCCGTTCAACTTTGATGTGGACATTGGAACGGGGCGTGTCGCGGACCATTAAATTCCAGGGTTGGCGGATGTCATTGGAACGGGATTTATCTGCGGCTAATACTTGATTCTTGAAACGGTTCTAGTTACACGAATGGGAGAACGAGATGTCGAATTTCGGCATGGTAGGACTGGACTGGCAGCAGCGGATCAACTGGGACCGGCTGCGCCAGTACCGCACCGAGCGGGCGCGCGAGCGGATGAAGGCCCGCGGGCTGAGCGCGATGCTGCTCATGTACGACGAGAACGTGCGCTACGTCACGGGCACGCTTACCCCGGGCTGGAACCGCCTGAAGCCCGGCCTGCGCTATGCGATGCTGTGCGGCGACGACGCGCCGGTCCTCTTCGAGCAGGGCGACATCGGCTTCCAGATCCAGCGCCATTCGCCGTGGATCCCGAAGGACCACGTCCGCTGGTCCTACGCCTGGATCAAAGGCGCGGCGGGCCCCGCCTCGACCCAGCAGGTGAAGAAGTTCACCAATGCCGTCGTGGAGGAGATGAAGAAGGCGAACGTCGGCGGCGCCAAGCTCGGCGTGGACTTCATCGACATCAACATGTTGCAGGCGTTCAAGGACGCGAAGATCGACTGGACCGATGGCATGACGCCCATGATGGAGGCCCGCGCCATCAAGAACGAAGATGAGCAGGAGGCCCTGCGCATGGTGGGCGCGATCGGCGACGCCGCGCACTGGGAGTTCATGAAGTTCCTGAAGCCCGGCCGCACCGAGAACCAGATGACCGCGCACATCATGGAATACCTCTACTCCGTCCCCGGCATGGAGGACGTGGAGGACGTGATCGTCTCCTCCGGCCCCAACACCTGGCCCAACTGGCGCAACTTCTCCGACCGCATCGTCAAGCCCGGCGACATCGT
>JACPEF010000187.1 GCA_016183675.1 Betaproteobacteria bacterium | reverse complement strand
GGCGCGACGGGCTGCCGCCCCCGCTGCCGCGCGGCGAGCGGCCGCAGATCATGGCCGCGATCGCGGGCATCGACATCGCGCTGTGGGACATCAAGGGCATAGCCGCCGGTTTACCCGTCTATCGCCTGTTGGGAGGCGATGCCAAACCGATTTTTACCTACGCAACCGGCGGCTATTACCGGGAGGGAGCCGGGCTCACCGACTGCGCCGAAGAGCTCGCGGGATTCGTCGCCAACGGATACCGGGCGGTCAAGCTCAAGACGGGTGCAGAAACCATCGCGGACGAGGCGAGACGAGTCCGCGCCGTGCGCGAGGCGATCGGCTCCGGCGCGGACCTCATGCTCGACATGAACGCCCCGTACAACCTGGAGGACTGCATCGCCTTCGCCCGCGCGGTGGAGCCGTTCGACATCTTCTGGCTGGAAGAGCCGCTGCACTGGTACCTGCAGCCCGCCGACTTCGTGCGGCTTGCGCAAGCGACGCCGATCCCGCTCGCGCACGGGGAGCGGGAGCTCACCCGCTTTACCGTGCGCGACTTCATCGCGAGCGGCGCGGTACGCTACGTGCAATTCGACTCGACGCGCGCGGCCGGATTCACCGAGGCGCTGCGGGTCGCCCATCTTGCCGAACAGCACGGGGTGAGGATCGCCCCGCACCTGGTCCCGGAGATCCACGCGCATCTCGTGGCTGCGTTCCCGGGTGCGGCTTTCGGCGTGGAGACGCACGGCGGGCCCGAGCGCGATCCCCTCTGGTTCGAGCTGTTCACCGAACGCGCGCAGGTGCGCGACGGTTACGTGCACCTCAACGACAAGCCCGGCTTCGGCGTCGAGATCGACTGGGAGTTCGTGAAGAAGCACCGGGCGTGAGCCGCCCGGCTCCTCCCCTCAATCCTAGCGTTCCGAGGGCGGACGGATGGCCGACAGCACGTCCATCGGCAACGGAAACACGATGATGTTGGATTTCTCTCCCGCGATGTTGAGCAGCGTGCCCAGGTAGCGCAGCTGCATCGCCTGGGGGCGGCGCGAGAGGATCTCGCCCGCCTGCGCGAGGCGCTCCGCGGCCTGCAGCTCGCCTTCGGCGTCGATGATCTTCGCGCGGCGCAGCCGCTCGGCCTCGGCCTGCTTCGCGATCGCGCGCACCATGACCTCGTTGAGATCCACGTGCTTGAGCGCGACGTTCGCCACCTTGATGCCCCAGGCGTCCGTCGCCTCGTCGAGCAGGCGCCTCAGGTCGCTGTTGAGCTTTTCGCGCTCGGCGAGCATTTCGTCGAGCTCGTGCTGGCCGAGCACCGAGCGCAGCGTGGTCTGCGACAGCTCGCTGGTCGCCTGGTTGAAGTTCTCGACCTGGATGATCGCCTTTTCCGGGTCCATCACGCGGTAATACACCACCGCGTTCACCTTCACCGATACGTTGTCGCGCGAGATGACGTCCTGTGGCGGCACGTCCAGCACCCGGGTGCGAAGGTCGACCCGCACGATCTGCTGGATGAACGGCACCACGATGATGAGGCCGGGGCCCTTCACCTTCCAGAACCGGCCGAGCATGAACACCACGCCCCGCTCGTATTCGCGCAGGACCCGGAACGAATAGGCGAGCAGGGCGGCGGCCAGCGCGAGAAGAACGATGTAGACGGGCAGCATCAGGATGGATTCAGGCATGGTGGTCTCCTGTCGTTTCGGATCGTTGCACGGTGAGCGTGAGGCCGTCGCGGCGCGCCACCCTGACCGGGTCCCCGGGCGCAAGCGGCGCCTCGGCACGCGCGGTCCAGACTTCACCGTGCACGTGCACGCTGCCGGAGAGGCCTTCCCACGCGACCACGCGTCCGGCCATGCCGATCATCTCCTCGGCTCCGCTCACCACCCTGCGGCGGCGGGCGCGCAGGGCGTAGCCGAGGGCGAACAGGAAGAACGCGGCGCTCGCGGACGCCGCGGCGATGAGCACCGGCCAGGTCACGCGGAACGCGATGTCCGCGCCCTCGGGGTCGAACAGGAACACCCCGCCGGCAATGAACGCGACCACTCCGCCCACGCCGAGGGCGCCGATGCCCGGTGTGAACGCCTCCACGGTCATGAACGCGATGCCGAGCAAGACGAGAGCGAGGCCGGCGTAGTTCACCGGCAGCACGGCGAACGCCGCAAGCGCCAGCAGCAGGCTGATCCCGCCGATGACGCCCGGCACCACCGCACCCGGGTTCCAGAACTCGAACAGGATGCCGTAGATCCCGGCGAGCATCAGGATGAAGGCGACGTTGGGGTTCGCGATCACGCCGAGCGCGCGCATGCGCCAGTCGGGCTCGACGGCGATCACCTCGGCGCCTTTCGTCGCGAGCGTGCGTTCCACGCCCGCGGCGGCGACGCGGCGCCCGTCGGCCTGGTTGAGCAGGTCTTCGAGGTCGCGGGCCAGGAAATCGACGACGCGCTCCCTGACCGCCTCCTCCGCGGTGAGCGTGGCCGCATCGCGCACCGCTTTCTCCGCCCACTCGGCGTTGCGGCCCCGCAGTTGCGCCAGGCCGCGGAGATAGGCGATGGCATCGTTCAGCACCTTGCGATCCATCGTGCTCTCATCGGACGGCGGGGCGCCCTTCTTGGACGGATCCCGGGCGCCCGGGTCGGGACCGGGAGGTCCGGGAGTGCCCGGCACGCCAAGGCGCACCGGCGTCGCCGCGCCGAGATGGGTGCCCGGGGCCATGGCCGCGAGATGCGCGGCGTAAGCGATATAGGTGCCGGCGCTCGCCGCGCGCGCACCGCTCGGAGAAACGTAAACCGCGACCGGCACCGGCGAGGCCAGTACCGCCTGGATGATCTCGCGGGTCGAGTCGACGAGCCCGCCCGGGGTGTCGAGGCGCACGACGACGAGGGGCGCATCCTCCTTGCGCGCCCGCTCCAGCGCCGCGGCGAGCTGCATGGCGGTGGCGACGCCGATCGGGCCCTTGATCTCGAGCGTCACGACGGGCCGCTCGGGCGCCGCGTGGGCCGGCCCGGAGGCGAGAGCGAACGCCGCGGCAAGCAAGCACAGCGCTCTGCCTGCTGCTCTCGCGAGGGCTGAACCTCCTCCTGGTGTCGCCATTTTCGGCCGGCCTCCTCTCCGGGCGCGCGGCTCGCACCCGCGGCTGCGCGCTAGCCTGTGCCTACATTATGCGCCTCCGCAACCTTTCATCCCAGACTTGACGCGCGGGTTATGGTTGCGCAAGGCAATACTTGCAGGGCGGCTCTTCGACCGACCAGCGAAGCTTGTCGACGATTCGTTTGCCAATGCCGCCGACCGAACGCAATTCCTCGGGCCTGGCATTAACGACGGCTTCAATGCTCCCGAAACGGGCCAGCAGCCTACGCGCACGTTCCGGGCCGATTCCCGGCAGTCCTTGGAGTATGTAGAGTTGCCGCGCATATTTACCTCGTGGACGCCAGCCATGTCGCGGAATTGCGCCCGTGGCGATGGTCTCTACTTGCCGTGCCGCGAACAACATCGTACGTACGGTTTCTTCGGGTGTACGCGTCCTGAGCACTGGAACCCCACAGATCACTGAAACTGACACCAAGGCTCCCTGAATCGCCTCCCAGCGCATACCGCTGTCGGCCAGATCGCGGCTGGTTCCCTCCAGAACCATTGCGGGTCGCCGTCGCGTTTCGGCGAGTCTGAGCGTTTGCGTAAAACGCCTGCCGCTGATAATTGCGGCCACTAGATCTTTGAGGGTCTTCCGCTCAAGCAGTAGACGGTTGCCCAACAGATAGTCGCCAATCTTCAGGCGCCTCAACGTTACGTGAAAGTCTCGTTGACATCCAAAGGCGCGGGCTTCCTTACAATATGAGAGGCACGTCTCTTGGCCGTGCGATCTTGCCGAATCCGGAGAGCCGACTCCTGAATTAGATTCGATTAAAAAGTGCGGGAACAAAAATAAAGGAGTCGTTGGCTGATTGCTTATCGTGCCTGTCGCCCGCTACTCCGCGAAGAACTCCCGCACTTTTTCCAGCCAGGAGCGGGCGCGCGGGTTGTGCCGGCCGGCGTCCTTCTCGTTGATCGCCTCGAGCTCCGCCAGCAGCTCCTTCTGGCGCGGCGTGAGGTTGACCGGCGTCTCGATGACCACGTGGCAGATGAGGTCGCCGTGGGCTGCCGAGCGCACGCCCTTAATGCCCTTGCCGCGCAGCCGGAACATCTGGGCCGTCTGCGTGCCGGTCGGCACCTTGATCTTGGCATAGCCGTCGAGCGTCGGGATCTCGATCTCGCCGCCGAGGGCGGCGGTCGTGATGCTGATCGGCATCTCGCAGTGCAGATCGTTGTGGTCGCGC
>JACPEF010000186.1 GCA_016183675.1 Betaproteobacteria bacterium | reverse complement strand
GTACATCGCCTGGAGCGATCGGCTTTCGGACGCCGCGCTGGAGGAGCGGGTGAGCTTCACGCTCATCGGCGGTAACCTCGGCGTGATGACGCGGGGCGAGATTCTCCTGCACGTCGTCAACCACACGAGCTATCACCGCGGCTTCGTGGCTGACCTGTTCTATCAGGTGCCCGCCCGTCCGCCGACGACCGATCTGCCCGTGTTCCTCAGGGAAACCGGCGACACTTCAGGGGAAACCTGATATGGGTTTGCCCTATACCGGTCACTGGTCACCGGTTCCAGGACTTACAAGAACGCGATGGCCAGGGCGATGACAGCCGCCGTGATGACAGCAGCAGTGAAGGTCCGTCGAACGGGATCGCGCCAGAGACGGTTCAGGATGACCTGAGCGCCAGGCGACGGCGCGAGTGATGCGGCCTGCGCTTCAACCACACCATCGCTGCTCCTTGTCCGCTCCGTGAGTCGCCGGAGGGCCTCGGAAGAATCAAATTTCCGTGACAGGGGAAGGTGCGTGCCGGCGTCGGTAGCGCCGCCTATTCCTCCGGATTTCACGGTCTTTACCCCAGCCGTATCGTGCAGCTGGGTCGGTGCCAGTTCCAGGTCGACCATAGCCCTTCCAGTGGTGCCGGCGTCCAGTCGCGCTGTGACATCGCCGGCTGCAGGCGGGACGCTTTCCCGGTCAGCGACCTCCGCCAGGCACGCGCGCAGGTCGGCAGCGAGCTCCGCCGCGCTCTGGTAGCGGGCGTCGGACGCCTTTTCGAGCGCCTTGGCGATGATCAGGTCGAGCATCGCCGGCACCGAGGGATTGACCGAGCTCGGTGGGCGGTGCGCCGTGCTCGTGATCTGGTGCATGAGCTGGGCCATGTCGGGCGCAGTAAAGGGCGGCGCGCCGGCCGCCAGCTCGTATAGCACGACACCGAGGGAGAAGATGTCGGAGCGGTGGTCGGCGGGCCGGCCGGCCACCTGCTCGGGCGACATGTATTTCGGCGACCCGAGTATCGCTCCGGTCTGCGTCCTGACGTCCGACACGCGCATTCTCGCGATCCCGAAGTCCATGATTTTCGCGCGCCGGTCGCGCACGATCATGATGTTGCCGGGCTTGATGTCGCGGTGAACCACGCCGCGCTCGTGCGCGAAGGCGAGGCCGTCGGCCACCTGCGCCGCGATTTCGAGGGCGAGCGGCAGCGCGACCGGGCCCCGTCTCATCACCTCGCGCAGCTCGACGCCCTCGAGCAGTTCCATGGCCATGTACGCGATGTCGCCCTCGCGGCCGACGTCGTGAATCGTGATGACGTTCGGATGGTTCAGGCCGCCGGCGGCCTTGGCTTCCTGGTAGAAGCGCCTCTCGTACTCGGCGCGCTCGGCCGCGTCCGCCGACATGATGATGGTCTTGATCGCGACCGTGCGGTTGAGCAGGGGGTCCTCCGCCTTGTAGACGACCCCCATGGCGCCGTGCCCGAGCTCGGCGAGAATCCGGTAGCGGCCAAGCTGGGTCAGCGCGGCGCCGGCCATCTCTTGGAGTCAATATGAAAAAAAACGAACATCGATGAAACCGCAGATAAACGCCGATATAAACCTCTAGCCACAGAGGACATAGAGTTCACAGAGAATGCCAATGAAGGAAAAGGCGCTCTTGGTCTTTCAACCCTCTGTGTTCTCTGTGATCTCTGTGGCTGGTTCTTGATTTTTTGTCGGCGTCTATCGGCGTTCGACCCTCACCCCGCCCCTCTCCCGAAGGGAGAGGGGAGGCTCGAGTTTACCCTTCTCCATTTGGGAGAAGGGGAAGGGATGAGGGATGGGCGGTGGATCCGAACATGATCTTGTTGCGAGGCCTCAGAAGCCGAGCTGGCGGCGCACATCGCGGACAAGTTCCCGGGCGCTTTCCCGAGCGCTTTGAGTCTTGCTCTTGGTGGTGCTTTTCGGCTTGGCGAACGAGTGCGTGATGGTCATTTCCTCCGCCGATCCGAGATTGACATTGAGCTTGAGCGGCGGATACGGGCTGTTGCGGACCTCGATCGTGTAGTACCCGGGGTCGACCTCGAGCCGCGTGAGCGGAGGGCTTCTGCCCTGCGGCACGCCGTTAATGACGACCTCGCCCCGGGGCGTGATCTCGAAGGCGATGACGGCGGGCCGTACCGGGACGGGGCCGCTGTCCAGGCGGGCGAATCGCGCCGCGGTGCCCAGGCCGAGTATGGCTGCGACGGTGAGGATGCCAATGTCGATCAGCCGCCGCCGGCGCGCGTTCGCGGCCTGCGGATCGAGCGTGAACAGCTCATGCGTCCGCACGTTGGAATCGGTGAACACCCCTGCCGAGCTGAGCTCGTCGGCGCGGCCGGGGGCGAAGGCTTCAAGGGCTTCGTGGAACGAGCGCGATGCGAGAAAGCGGCCCGGCGTCGCGACGTTCGCCAGGGTCATGCCTGCGGCAAGCCCGTCCCCGACAAGCCCCGGCCCGCGCAGCGCGTCGGTTGCGGGCTTGACGGGCCCGTGGTTGACCCCGATGCCAAGCGGAAGATCAGCCGCCGCCTGCGAGCGCTCCGCGAGCTCCAGCGCGTCCCTGGGGCTGCCGAGCACCACGACCGCGACACCGTCAGGCGCGTCGAGGACGATGCGCTCGGCGGCGGGCAGCGATCGGATCGCCAGCGTGACGAGCGCCTCGAGCTGCGCCTTGAGCCCGATCTGCTCCGCCACCGGCCTGCGGGTGAATTCCTGGATTTTCAGGACGACCACGCTCGCGAGGGCGGGCGTTGACACGATCTCGTTCATAGGAGTGGCAGGCGATGTCGTGACGTCATTTTAACCGCGCTTCCC
>JACPEF010000185.1 GCA_016183675.1 Betaproteobacteria bacterium | reverse complement strand
TGCGAAGCGGATGGCGGCGAAGATCAGGCAGCTCGGCGGCAGGTGACGAGCCGGAGCTTCAAGAACCCAACTCAAACCGCGGATAAATCCCGTTCCAATGACTTCTGCAAGCTCCTGATGATTAATGGTCCGCGACACGCCCGGAAAACGGACATTGGAACGGGATAAACGCAGATAAACACAGATAATTCAAACTTAAGAAACCCATAGCCACAGAGGACACAGAGTGCACCGAGAAAATCGAGGAACGAATGGAATGAGGTCCTGATATTGCACCCTCTGTGTTCTCTGTGATCTCTGTGGCTAACGTTCTGGATGTTGACCTTGCTCTTATCCGCGTTCATCTGCGTGTATCTGCGGCTGAATCCTGTTCTTGATTTTGAGATAAGTTCGAGCAACGCGAGGCGCTGATGGCGTTGATCATCACCGACGAGTGCATCAACTGCGACGTGTGCGAGCCGGAGTGCCCGAACGATGCGATCTCGCAGGGCGAGGAAATCTACGTCATCGACCCGCACCGGTGCACCGAATGCGTCGGGCACTTCGACAAGCCGCAATGCCAGAAGGTCTGCCCCGTGGACTGCATTCCCCTTGACCCGCAATGGGTTGAGACCAAGGAGCAGCTCTACGCGAAGTACCTGCGGCTGACGGGGAAGAAAGAGACTGCCTGACTGCGGGACTCGAGACTCGGGACTCGGGGCACGAAACTGCGAGAATCGCTAGTGCCGTTCCAACTATTTCGAGCTATCTGTGATGCGTGATCGAGGCACGATATTCAGCAGAAGAGTTCTCGTGGTCATTAGGCCAATCAAGTTGGAACGGCACAAGCCGCCCAAGTTTGGAGAAACAAGTTGGAACGGCACTAGTCCCTAGTCCCGAGACGCTAGCCCCGCCTTTCCGGGCTGTCAGCGTCGCTGACAGCTTGGACAGTAGAACGTCGAGCGCTGTCCCTGCGTGGCCTCCTTGATCGCGCTCCCGCAGCGGTAACACGGCTCGCCGGCGCGGTCGTAGACCAGGAACTGGTGTTGGAAATAGCCGGCCTGGCCGTCGCTCGCCACGTAATCGCGCAACGTGCTGCCGCCGGCTTCCAGCGCGAGCTCGAGCGTCTCGCGAATCTTCTCCGCGAGCAGGGCGCACCGCGCGCGGCTCAGCCGCCGCGCCGCGGTGCGCGGGTGGATGCCCGCGCGGAACAGCGCCTCGTTGGCGTAAATGTTGCCGAGCCCGGCCACCACGCGGCTGTCCATCAGCACCTGCTTGATCGCGGCGCTGCGGTTGCGCGTCGCTGCGTAGAGCGCGGCCCCGCCGAACTCCGGAGCGAACGGCTCCGGCCCGATTCTCGCGAGAAGGCCGTGCGCGAGCGGATCACCGGGCTGCCACAGCACGAGGCCGAAGCGGCGCGGATCGCGCAGACGCACCACCGTGCCGTTTTCCAGCACCAGATCGAAGTGATCGTGCGCGGTGACGGGCGTCGCCCCGTCGGCCACCCACAGACGTCCCGACATGCCGAGATGCAGGATCAGAGTACCGCTGCCGCAATCCACCAGCAGGTATTTGCCGCGCCGGGTGAGCGCCCGGATGGTGGCGCCAGCCACGATCCGCGCCAGCTGCCGCGGCACCGGCCGGCGCAGCGCGCGGTTGCGAATTACCGCGGTCCTGATGCGCTGGCCGACGAGCAACGGCTCCAGGCCACGGCGTGTTGTTTCTACTTCTGGTAACTCAGGCATAAAAGCATTTAGCCACAGAGAACACAGAGAGCACAGAGAACGGGGGGAAGGCAGAATCGGTTCGGATGCGAGCGGTATATCCAGTGCAACGAAATATCACTGGCACTGGCGCTTTGCTGCACAGAATATACTTACAGTGGTGTTCACTAACGGTGAACAATTTAATTAAATGAACGATAAGTAATGTATCTTATTGTTTATACTATAATGTTCATTGTTAACTACTGTTCACTTATAATGAACACAATTGAATGATAGAATACGGAGCATATGGAAGCCCAGATCCTTGATGCCACGATGGCGGCGCTCCGCAATCAGGGTCTCGACGTTGAGGTCACCGCGCGGGACGTGCCCCTGCATGCCACCCACAGGCGCGTAGACGCATTAGCGCGCATCGGGGTCGATGGGCGCACCGCCGAATATCTCATCGAGGCAAAACGACGGCTGACTCCCGCCACGCTCGGCGCCACGCTCGCCCAACTCGACCAGCTCAGGACTCAAGACAACCGGCCTCAAGTCCTGGTGACCGATTACGTTACCCCGCCTCTGGCTGAACAGCTCAAGGCAATGAATACCCAGTTCGCGGACGCCGCGGGCAATGCCTACTTGCGCCTGCCCGGCATGCTGGTCTGGGTAACGGGAAAGAAACCGCAGGGCACCGCTACCGGAGACCGTACACCGAGGGCGTTTCAACCGACCGGCATCAAGCTGCTTTTTGGCCTCATCTGCCAGCCGGAACTGGCGGCGGCGCCATACCGGGAAATCGCGGACAAAACAGGCACGGCGCTCGGCACCATCAATTGGGTGATGCGAGACTTGCGGGAACTGGGGTTCCTGACGGTACTCAAGCGCGTTCGCCGACTGCATACCACCAAACGCATGCTCGACGAATGGGCGCTGGCCTACGCGCGTGCCCTGCGCCCCAAATTGTTGATAGGCCGCTATCGCGCCCCGACGTTTCAGGATTGGCAGCAGTGGCAGCCGGAGAACGAGGGGGCGCTGTGGGGCGGCGAACCGGCGGCGGCGCTTCTGACCCAATATCTCAAGCCCGGCATACTGACGTTCTATACCAAGAAAATTCCGGGGCGGATGATACTCGACCACAAGCTGACAACCGCGCCGCGTCAAGTGACAGACGACTACATCGTCGAGATTCGGAACAAGTTCTGGGACTTCGACGTTCCGATGGACAAGCCGCACATCGTTCCGCCCGCGTTGGTCTACGCCGACCTGCTTGCAACTGGCGATGGGCGATGTATCGAGACAGCCAGGATGCTGTATGACGGTCACCTTGCTCGACTTTTCCCTTAAGGCTGAGCTCCAGCCGGTCGGCGAGGTTATTGCTCCGGTCAGTGCTATTGCGCGCGGTCTTGGTATTCAATGCTTTATCACCGGCGCCCTAGCACGGGACTTATGGATCGCGCATCACCTGGGGGTCTAAATCGCCCGGCAGACCAACGATGTTGATTTCGCGATAGCGGTCGCGCGCTGGGAAGATTTTCACGCGCTTCGTAAAGGGCTGCTCGACTCCGGCGAGTTCCGGGATACGCCAAGAGCGCCACCGCATCGACTGCGTCACCGTAACGGCATTCCAATGGATCTCGTTCCGTTCGGTGGAATCGAGAGGGCGGAGACGCGCTCTATTGCGTGGCCGCCCGACAGCTCATTCGTTATGAGCGTCTTTGGCTTCCGCGAAGCGGCAGAGCAAACGGTCGAGGTGCGCTTTCCCCGTAATGCCATTGGTCGAGTGGTAACCTTGCCGGCCCTCGCCGTGCTGAAGATCGATGCTTGGGCTGACCGGCATATTCGCGATCCGCAGAAGGATGCCTATGACCTCCAGCTGATCATCAGGCACTATGCCGATGCGAACCGTGAGGATCGTCTGTATGACCAGAATTCCTATCTGGTCGGCTCGCCAGCAGATTACGAGTGCGCAGGCGCTTGGCTGCTGGGCAAGGACATGGCGCAGCTGCTTGATGCTAGAGGCCGGGAACGGCTTGCACGTGTCATCGCCGACGAGGCAGACGAGGAAGGGCAGTTGCAGCTTGCCGGTGAGATGATGCGAGATAATCAGGAGCGAGCGCTCGAGCTGCTGGCCGCGCTGGAAAATGGGTTTAACGAAGGCTCAACATGAACAACAACGGAAAATCTCTCGAAAACTGGATCTGGGACGCGGCGTGCTCGATACGCGGCGCGAAGGATGCGGCGAAGTACAAGGAGTTCATCCTGCCGCTGCCCACTTGGGCGACTATGCGCGACCGGAGGAAAAACTACGGTCGCTGACAAGACTCAGTGTTCGGTGACCGGTTCCAATGGTCCGCGCTTTGGCGGGGTTCTGTTTTTGGGGCCCCTGTTTGCCGCCGAGCAGTCGCAGCCGAGATGGGGGGCGGCTGTGACTCGTTAGCCGCAGACCCGGGAAGAGTGCCTTTTAGTATCTAGCGGGCCCGACCAAACCTGGGTTATTGGTTTCTGTCCGTGTTAATCGGCGTCCATCGGCGGCTAGATTCATTTTGGATTTGCCTTTATCCGCGTTCATCTGCGTTTATGCCGTTACAACCATCGCAAGGCCAGGACCATACAATTTGATTCTCTGTATGACATGGCGATCGGGCCCCAGAAGCACAGGTTGTAACGGCATTTATCTGCGGTTCCATTCTTGTTTCTCTTGGCGTGCTTGGCGGTTCGATATTGTTATGTTTCTCTCGGCGTGCTCGGTGGTTCATTTGTTTGCTGCGCCGGGCGGGGAGAGGAGGCGATTCGCGATCTCGGCGAGGAAGTGATACTGGAGCTTCTCGTCGGGGCGCAGCAACACCAGCTCCGGTTCGCGGCCCAGGATGCCGAGCGCTAGCTTGCCGCTGTTCTCGAGCTCAAGCTTAATCTCGCCCCGAGGTTTGCCCTTCGCGTAGGGCTCGACGCGGATCGCCGTGGCGAGCCGCCAATCGTCCACCCAGCGGTTGAGATCGTCCTGGCTCGGTTCCCCTGGGGCCGGGGCAAGCACCCATCGGCCGTCGCGCTGCGTCACCGAGAAGCCGCTGACTTCGATCCGCACCGGTACCTCGCCGGGAGCCAAGAGCCGGCGGCTGATCAGGGCCGCGGCGTTCCCCGGCAGCGCCATGCCGTAGCGTGGGTTGACGGCATACACGGCATCGCCGGTCAGCACGTACTGCTCGCGCGCAACCTCGCTTACCACGCCGAAGCCGAAGCTCTGGCCGCCGATGATGAGGCGCGCCGGCGGCCGTTCCAGATCGAAGCGCGCGAGATCGGTCGCGGCGAGTCGGTGCGCCGCCTTCGCCTGCACGATCGCGAGCAGGCGCTGCACCGCAAAGTCATCGGCGCGCGCGGCCAACGGCGCGACGAGAAACCAGGCGTCCTGCTTTCGTTCCAGCACGACCGCCGCGGCACCTTCGCGCTCGATGCGGATCGAGCCGACTTCCTCCGGCTTGAGCGCGGACAGCGCATGTTCGGCGGGCGCGTCGCTCTTCGGCCTGAGGTAGACGAACAGCCCCAGCCCCGCGACCGCAACGAGCAGCAGAGCGTTCAGCCACAGGGATCGCTTCATACCTTGCGCCGGCGCCACCAGATCACCGCGCCGGTGACCATGAAGGCGAAGGGCAGCACGAACAGGAAGGTGAAGGCGATGAGTAAGAGCGCGACGTGGTCGAGTTCCAGGCTGCTGTCGGCGGCGGGGCGCGGCTGGATCGCGAACAGGCTGTCGTCGCCGGAGAGCCAGTTGACGATGCTCATCCCGAGATCGAGGTTGCCGCCGTTGCCGAGGAAGGTGTTGGACAGGAAATTGCCGTTGCCCACGACCACCACGCGCTGCTGCCTGTCGCCGACGGTGCGCTCGAAGGCGGCGGCGATCGTGACCGGTCCCGGGATGTCGCGGTTCTTGTCGAAGGTGACGTCGCCGTCGAGCTTGCCGGTCTCGACCCAGCCGCGCTGCGCGACCTCGATCAAGGGGGTTGCGCGCCATTCTTCGCTCTCGATGACGCCGATCTGGCGCGAGAACGGGAACAGCGTGTTGAGGTTCAGCATGCCGGTCACGGGATGCCGGCTGTAACCTCCGGCCGCCCCGACCGCGAACGCGGGCGAGGCCTTGAGTTGGACCGCGCGCGGGTCCACCACGACGCCGGGAGTGAGCACCAGCCCCAGCATCTCGGCGACCGGCGCGAGCCCCCGCAGCGGCTCGGGGTCGATCAGCCACAGGAGATTCCCGCCGCCCGCGAGATGGCGGCGGATCTTCTGCACCTCGTCCGCCGTCACGTCCGCCTGGGGGCTCGCGATCACCAGCAGCGCGGCGTTGGCCGGCACTTGCTGGGCGAGCGCGAGATTGACGCTGTTCACGCGGAAGCCCTTGTGCTGCAGCTGGCGCCCGAATTCGCCCAGGTCGTGGTTGGCGATGCCGTCGAGCTTCCTCTCGCCGTGCCCGTCGAGCCACAGCACCAGGCGCTCGGCGCCGCGGGCGAGGCGCATCAGCACGTTGGCGAAAGCCTGCTCGTTGAATTCGGTCAGGTGCTCGGTCCTGCGCTTGTACTCGAGCACGAGCTCGACCGGGGCGCGCACGCCCGCCGCCGCCGCGGCCCTGGGCTGCTCGCGCGGATCGACCAGGCCGAGGGTGATGTCGGCCTTGGCGCGCTGATACGGGCGCAGGAATTCCTCGATCCGGCGGTGCACGTTGTCGCCGCGCGCGTCCTTCGCCACCGCATAGGCGGTGACGTTCACCGGCGCGTCGAGCCGCTTCAGGACCTCCAGGGTGGCGGCCGAGACCGTGTTGCGGTGGGCGCGCGTGAGATCGTGCTCGATACGGTAATCGCGCGCGAGGTAGGCGGCGAGCGCCGTGAGCGCGATCAGCAGCACCACGAAGAGACCGTGGTGCGCCATGAGTTGCACGCGCAGCTTGCGCGTCAGCTCCATGAGATCGGTCCTGGAAGCGGTGTCAAAAAAACCTCTTGGAACCGCAGATGAACGCAGATGAACACAGATAATTCACAGGTTGCGCCGCCGCTGGTGGGGGTTTTCATCCGCGTCTATCGGCGTTTATCTGCGGTTAATCCTTGTTTCGGTTCTAGCCCCTGAGGCGTTGCGCGTCGAGCTGGCGGATCGCCAGCGCGAGGAAAAAGGCGATGAGCAGAGCCGAGCAGGCGATGGCGTAGCTGTCGAGCATGCCTTTGCCGAAGGGCTCGAAGTTCTTGATGGGCGACAGCACCTGTGCGAGGCTTGCCGCGACCGGCCAGCCGCGCGCGCGCAACCCGTCACCTGCCGCCTCTCCCGCGAGCATCATGCCGAGCAGCGCGGCGAACGCGCCGATCGCCGCGGCCACCGGGTGCACCGTGAGGCAGGAAACGAACAGGCTCACCGCGGCGAAACTTGCTGCGAGCAGCGCAATTCCCGCAACGAGGCCCGCCAGCAGGCCGTGGTCAAGATCGGTGCCGACCGCGAGCGAGAGCGGCATCAGCGCGACGAGCGCGACGATCGCCAGCAGGAACGCGGTGAGGCCGAGGAACTTGCCGATCACGATCCCGGTTATCGAAACCGGTGCCGACACCAGCAACACCATCGTCTGGTTGCGGCGCTCCTCCGCGATCAGCCGCATCGCGAGGATCGGCACCGCGAAGAGCAGCACGCCCGCGGCGGTGCCGAACGTGGGCGCCGCCACCAGCTCGGTCGCGCCGGGCGGGTTGGCCATCTGCAGGAACTGCGGCTGCAGCTGCAGGAAATCGTCGAGCCGGCGCAGGAAGACGTAACCGACGATGATCTGCGTGACGGTCAGCACCACCCACGCCAAGGGTGAAGCGAACAGCGCCTTCAACTCCTTTCCCGCGATCGTCAAGATCATTTAAGGCACCTCTACCACAGAGACACAGAGACACGGAGATTTTTCAATTTCTTCTGCTTTCCTCTGCAGACTCTGTGGCTCCATGGTGAATCCAAGCATTTCGTGCATCTTCCTCTGTGAGCTCTGTGCCTCTATGGTGAGATCAAGCATTGTCTTCGCGGCGGGTGAGGTTCACGAACACGTCTTCCAGGCTGGTCTGCGCCGGATTCAGCCGGTAGAGGACCCACTCGCGCGCGGCGGCCTGCCTGACCAGCGCGTCGGTCGGGTCAGCGTTCGCGGAGAACTGGATGCGGAACAGCGTCGGCTCGACGCATTCAGCCGCCGCCACGCCCGGCACCGCGGCGAGCTCCTCGAGCGGGGGCGGGTGGCGCAGCCCGAGCAGCACGGTGGCGCCGCTCTGGAACTGCTGGAGCCCGGCGATGGTGTCGCCGTAGACGATGTTGCCGTGGTGCATGATCTGCACGCGGTCGCAGGCGGCTTCCACCTCGGGCAGGATGTGGGTGGAGAGGATCACGCTGTGGGCGCCGCCGAGCTCGCGGATCAGGCCGCGGATCTCGCGCATCTGGTTGGGGTCGAGGCCGACCGTGGGCTCGTCGAGGATCACGACGTCCGGCGAGTGCACGATCGCCTGCGCGATGCCGACGCGCTGCTGATAGCCCCTTGACAGCGTGCCGATCAGCTTCGCCCCGGCGTCGACCAGCCCGCAGCGCTGCTTGGCGGCCGCGATCGCCTCGCGGCGCCGCGCGCCCGGCAGGCGGTGCAGCTTCGCGGCGAGCAGCAGGTACTCGTCCACCGTCAGCTCCCGGTAGAGCGGCGGCACCTCCGGGAGATAGCCGATGCGCGCCTTGGCGGCGGTCGGCTCCTCCAGGAGGTCGATGCCGCAGATGCTGATCGCGCCGCGCGTGGGCGCGAGATTGCCCGTCAGCATCTGCATCGTGGTGGTCTTGCCGGCGCCGTTCGGCCCGAGGAAGCCGAGCACCTCGCCGCGCCGGACCTCGAGGGTGAGGTTGTTGACGGCGATGTGGCTGCCGAAACTGCGGGTCAGTCCGCGCGCGGAAATCGTGGTGGCGGCTTCCTGTTCCGGCATCGTCGCGTCTAATGATACACGGCGCGCGCGTCTCTTGTGGTGCGCGCGAAATGTGCCTAATATCTCAACGTTTATGAAGCCGCCGGCCCTTCGGCACTCCCACTGATCGCACCGCCGCCGCGCGCCTTCCCCGCCGCATGACGCTTTTTCGCCTATTGGTCTGGTCGCTTTGCGCCGCCCTCGCCGCGTGCGCGCAACAGCCGCCGAGCGCGCAGCCTGCGGAGGGCGCGCCCGGGAAGGGCGGGGCGAAACCCGTGCCGCGCGTGGTGGTGGCGAAGCCTGAGCCGCGCAGCCCCCCGCTGCCCGAGGTGGAGCTCAGCGAGCAGCTGCTGTTCAAGATGATGCTGGCCGAAGTCGCGGTGCAGCGCGGGCAGCCGCACGTGGCGGTGCCCGCTTATCTCGAGCTCGCGCGCGAGACGCGCGATCCGCGCATCGCACAGCGCGCAACCGAAGTCGCGTGGAACGCGCGTTTGATGCCCGCGGCACTGGAGGCCGCCGGCATCTGGCTGCAGGCCGACCCCGGTTCGACGCAGGCGCGCCGGATCATGGCCGCGCTGCTGGTCAACCAGGCGGAGCTCGCCGAGGCGCAGCCGCACCTTGAAAAGTGGCTCGCCGCCGACCGCGGGAACGTCGGCCAGAGCTTCCTCCACTTGAACTCGCTGCTCGCCCGCCACAAGGACAAGGCGGCGGTGCTGAAGGTCATGCAAGGGCTGGCGCAGCCCTACCCCGAGGTGCCGGAAGCGCGGCTTTCGGTGGCGCAGGCCGCATGGAACGCCGACGAGCAGCAGCTCTCGCTCGAGGAAGCGCGCGCGGCGCTCAAACTGCGGCCGGACTGGGAGATCGCCGCGCTGTTCGTCGCGCAGGTCCTGCAGCGCCGCTCCGACGAGGAGGCGATGCAGTATCTCGGCGAGTACCTGAAGAGCCATCCCAAGGCGCGCGACGTGCGGCTCAATTACGCCCGGCTGCTGGTGAACGCCAAGCAGTACGCCGGGGCGCGCCGGCAGTTCGAGGCGCTGGTGGGCGAGTACCCGCAGAATGCGGATGTCGGCATGGCGGTGGCGCTGCTCGCGATCCAGGCCAGCGACTACGACGCGGCGGAGACGCACCTGAAGCGCGTGCTCGAGCTCAATTACAAGGACCCGGATCAGGCGCGCTTCTACCTCGGCCAGGTGAACGAGGAACGCAAGCGCTTCGACGAGGCCCTCAAGTGGTACGGGAGCGTCGGCCAGGGCGAGCAGTACGTCAGCGCCCACGCGCGCTACGCCGGCATCCTCGCCAAGCAGGGCAAGCTCGGGGACGCGCGCAGGCACTTGCAGGAGGTGAGCGCGCATAACAACCAGCAGCGCGTGCAGTTGACGCAGGCCGAGGCGCAGCTGCTGCGTGAGGCGAACGCCTACCAGGAGGCGTTCGAGCTGCTGGGGCAGGCGCTCGAGAGGCTGCCCAACTATCCCGACCTGCTCTACGACCACGCCATGGCCGCGGAGAAGGTCAACCGCCTCGACGTCCTCGAAGGAAACCTCCGGAAGCTCATCCAGATCCGCCCCGATCACGCGCACGCCTACAACGCGCTCGGGTACACGCTCGCCGACCGCAACCAGCGCATCCAGGAGGCCTACGGGCTGATCGAGACCGCGCTCAAGCTCGCACCGGAGGATCCGTTCATCATGGACAGCATGGGCTGGGTGCTCTACCGCATGGGCCGCCAACAGGAAGGGCTCGACTATCTGCAGCGCGCGTTCAAGCAGCGCCCCGACCCGGAGATT
>JACPEF010000192.1:1430-18049 GCA_016183675.1 Betaproteobacteria bacterium | reverse complement strand
ACGCAGGCGGCCGACGCGATGTCTCTGATACTTGCCGATGACCGTTCCGAGGCCGCGCGC
Source organism: Betaproteobacteria bacterium (assembly GCA_016183675.1). GTDB lineage: Bacteria > Pseudomonadota > Gammaproteobacteria > Burkholderiales > SG8-41 > SG8-41. Next base: position 17,989 of record JACPEF010000192.1, on the reverse strand, counting down.
GTCGAAGCGAGGAGCAGGTGCCCGGCTTGCCGGGTGCGACCCCGGAGGCACGCAGGCGGCCGACGCGATGTCTCTGATACTTGCCGATGACCGTTCCGAGGCCGCGCGCGTCGAAGCGAGGAGCAGGTGCCCGGCTTGCCGGGTGCGACCCCGGAGGCACGCGGGCGGCCGACGCGATGTCTCTGATACTTGCCGCTGACCGTTCCGAGGCCGCGCGTCGAAGCGAGGAGCAGGTGCCCGGCTTGCCGGGTGCGCCCCAAGGAGGGCGCGCCGGAACGAGGGGTAGTGCCTCGCTCTCGGTCTCGCGCAGCGTGGTGCGGAGCGAGGCACGCGACCGACGTGACGGCCTGGGATACTTGCGACGGGGATTCGGAGGGCGCCGCAGGCTGGAGCGGGTAGGCGCGCGAGGCAGCCGACGCCACAGAGTCGAATTCACGCCGCCAGCGGTTCGGAGGTTGCACGCGGGCGGCCGACGCGATGTCTCTGATACTTGCCGCTGACCGTTCGGAGCTCCATGGGACGGCGGCTTCCCCGCACGCCCGTCACCTCGTTCCGTACCGGATCGCGTTCACCGCCTCTCTTGCGCTCTTCACCGGGGCGCGGTCGCGGCATAGGATGTCGGCGTAGAGCACGCCGTGGTGGCGGTTGACCTCCTGGTACTCGATGCGACGCCACTGCGGATCGCGGGCCGCGATCCAGCTGCCGTCGCCGCGGCCGAACGCGTAGACCTTGAGCTCGCGGGAATCGCAGCGCATGCCTTCGAAGGAGACGTTGGTCGAGCCGCCCGCGGCCTTCACGACCAGCGTGTAGCGCACGACTCCGTCTCCTCCCACTGAAATGGTTTCGGGATCGATGAAGAAGCGGTGCGGGCTCGCGCTCCCTGCGTCGAACTGCAGCAGATTGCCCTCCTTGGGGTAAGCGGGCGGTTTTGCCTCGAGCTCCACCCGCTTCTTGATGGGCTCGTCGCGGTCGTAATCCCATCCGCTCCATTGCGCGGCCGCCGGCCAGGCTGCGGCGGCCAGCACCAGCAGCATGCTAGCCCGCATAGATGTGATCGCGCGTCGCGGGCAGCGCGAGCGCGCCGTCGGCGCGCGGCTTGCCCGCCAGCACCTGGTAGACCGACATCCAGCCGCGCTCGAACGCGTGCGCCGACCCCGCCATGTAGATGCGCCACACGCGGTAGAGCTTCTCGCCCACCGCCGCGAGCGCCGCCGCGCGGTTCGCCTCCAGCCGCTCCACCCACTGCCACAGCGTCCTCGCGTATTGCGAGCGCAGGCTCTCCACGTCCCAGGTCTCGAGTCCCTGCACCGACATCGCGGCAATGACCTCCGAGAGGTGCGTGAGCTCCCCGCCGGGGAATACGTACTCGTCTATGAACTCGCCGATGCCGCTGCCGAGCTCGCGCTGGTCGACGGCGTTCAACGTGATGCCGTGGTTCATGACGAGCCCGCCGGGCTTGAGCAGCCGCGCGATCTTGCCGAAGTAGACGGGAAGATTCCTGCGCCCGACGTGCTCGAACATGCCCACGCTCGCGATCTTGTCGAACGATCCCTCGTCCGGGACGTCGCGGTAATCGAGCAGCCGCACCTCGCAGCGCCCGTCGAGCCCGAATTCTGCTATCTTCGCGCGCGCGTAGTCGTGCTGGTTCCGGGAGAGCGTCACGCCGAGCGCATTCACTCCGTAGCGTTGCGCCGCCCACATCACGAGCGAGCCCCAACCGCAGCCGATGTCGAGAAAGCGTTCACCGGGGGCGAGCTGGAGCTTTCTGCAGATGTGATCGAGCTTCTGTTCCTGCGCGATTTCGAGCGTGTCGTCCGCGCGCCGGAAGTACGCACACGAATAGACGCGCCGCGCATCGAGCCACAGGCCGAAGAAGTCATCGCCGACGTCGTAGTGCCGGCGGACCACCTTGCGGTCGAAGAGCCGCGTGTGCCGCACCCAGCGGGGGAGACGCCGGCGGCTGCGCCGCACCGCGCCCGGCGCGTCGCACAGCGCCTCGCCGATGCGGATCACGTCGCGAAGCGGGCCCTCGACATCGATCTGCTGCTCGACATAGCACCGTGCGAGCCTGCCCAGGGTGGGGCGGGCGAGCGCGGCGAGCGCCGCCGCGCTCTTGACGGTCACCGTCACCTGCGGCGGCGGCGACGGCGCCACCGTCCTGCCGTCCCACAGGCGCACCGCGAGCGGCAGTCCGCTCTCGTTGAGGCGGCGTTCGAACCCGGCGAGGAGGCGGGATCCCAGCATCGAAAGAACCCGCCCCGGAAGGCAGGTGCTTGCGAGCATAGCAAGGGAGGCGCGCGGCAGGCAACCTTCACCGTGCGCGGCGCCGGGTTCACGCGGGCACCGTCGCGGTGTAGCGCGGACCCGGGTTTCCCGATATATTTCCTGCTGGGCGCGGGCTATCCTACAAAAAAACCACCTGGTGCATTCCCATCGCCGCTCGGCGCCAAGCATCCATCCGAGATCAAAAGGAGGGGACTATATGGCTAACGCAGTCGCGATTCAGGAACTTTCCTCATCGGCCGCATGGCGTGCTACGTTGGCCGAATTCATAGCGACGGGACTGTTTGTTTTCCTGGGAGCCGGCACGGTGGTCGTCACCGGCGGCATGCTTCAGGAAGGACTGACCTCAGCCCGTCTCCTGGCGATCGCCATCGCGCACGGGCTCGCCATCTTTCTGTTGGTATCGGCGACCGCCAAGGTTTCCGGGGGGCATATCAATCCGGCGGTGACGTTTGGGGCGTGGATTACCGGCAAAATCAGCCTGACTAAAGGCGTGATGTACGTCGTCGGGCAGCTGATGGGTGCCGTCGTTGGCGCCTTGCTAATCGCAGCGGTCATTCCGGACGCTGCTCACGGCAACCTGGGAGCCCATGGCCTCGGCTCAGGCGTCACGGTGGGTGGCGGCGTGCTGGCAGAGATCGTGCTCACCTTTGCCCTGGTTTTTGTAGTGTTCGCAACAGCCATGGATCCTAAGGGGCTGGCGCATATCGCGCCCCTGGCGATCGGCCTAACCGTCCTGGCAGATCACCTCTTCGGGGTCCCGGTCACCGGTGCCTCAATGAACCCGGCCAGAAGTTTTGGTCCCGCCTTGGTCGCCGGCGCCTGGGCTGACCATTGGATTTTTTGGGTCGGTCCACTGCTGGGGGGTGCGCTGGCGGCGGTCGTTTACGAATTCATGTTCTTGCGCAGGGAAGATTAGGATCCCCCGGTCGTCCGGCGCCGCAGCCCGCCCCTAGGAGTTTGTCGGACTTAGCCCCGACAAACTCCTAATGCAAAACCGGCGCCAGGAAAATTGCAGGAGAGGATGACGGATATGCGATTTCACCCTCGCTTTCCTCACATTCGACCGCTTCGGCTGGGTTGGTTGCTGAATGGTCAGCCGGTTTTGCTTTTAGCAGCCTGTGCGGACTGCCAAGTCTGACAGGCTGCTAGCGGCCAAGCGTCGACTCGATTTCGGCGAACGTGCCGGCGATTTCGCTGGTCTGGATCGAAACGCCCAGTTGCCGCGCGATCTGGGTGGCGGAGAACAGCCCGCGCACGGTCTGCCGGCCTTTGCCGTCGGGCTCCACCACCAGGGCGTGCTGGCGACCGGCCTTCTTGAGCGTGGCCACCACGTGCCCGACCTTGGCTGCACGAACGTCCTCCATGTTGAGCACTTCGAGGCGCTCCTGCGGGGTCATGATGTCGCGCACCGCGAGCTCCTGGCGTCGGACGCCTCGCTCGGAAGCGACTTGCACCGGCTTCTCCCCGAGAATGTCGGTCGCCGTGATCAGTCCCAGCACCTGGCGGTCCTGATCCACAACCAGCAGCATGCGCACGCCGCGCTGGATCATGCGCCGGTGTGCTTCGTCCACGGTGTCGCCGGGCAGGATGATGACCGCGGTGACGCGTGTGAGATCGGTCATCACGTTCACTGCGGCGTCCTCGAGCGTGACCTTGTCGGGGACCACCTGGGTGGGCTGGGCGAAGCCGACGCCCGGCTGCAGCAGGGTGGTCTTCAAGGGGGGATAGTCTCTCAGCACGGACATCACCCCCGCTCGATCACGTTCACCGCTTCACGCGGCTCGCCCGGCCGGCGCTGCCCGCGGCGGCGAATGAGATACGGCGCCAGCTCTTCCAGCGCCCTCTGGTAGACCTCGCGCTTGAACTCGATCACGGACGCCATCGGCACCCAGTAATCGTTCCAGCGCCAGGCGTCGAATTCGGGTTTGCTCGAAGCGCGCAGCGACACGTTGAAGTCGCGGCCGATGAGCCGCAACAGGAACCAGATCTGTTTCTGGCCGCGGTAGTTGCCGCGCCACTCCCGCCGGATCCACTGGTCGGGCACGTCGTAGCGCAGCCAGTCGCGCGTGCGACCGAGGACGCGCACGTGCTCCCGCAGCAGCCCGACTTCCTCCTTCAGCTCGCGGTACATCGCCGCCTCCGGGGACTCTCCCGGCTTGATGCCGCCCTGTGGAAACTGCCACGAATGCTCTCGGACCCGCTTGCCCCAGAAAACCTCGTTTTTCCAGTTACATAGGATGATGCCTACGTTCGGGCGATATCCGTCACGATCGATCATGGGAAATCCCCTAACCGGGTCACTTGCCGAGATTTTTTCACAATTCAGGGCCGAACAAAAGCCTGATCACGTGTCGGTGAAATTCCAAGGCAAAATTCCCAGTTTCGTCCGGATTTTCTTGGCGCCCTTGGCGTCTTGGCGGCTAATTTCAACGACGTCAAACGTAGAGCCGCTGCTCATCGCAGCGGTTCATCTTGCGCAAGCCGCGCACGAATTTCGTGAATTCGAGCCCGTAGCGCGTCTCGAGCTCGCGCGCCCTCAGGGCGAGCTCACTCCAGGCGGGGTTGCCCGGAGCATCGCGGAAGCCGAACACGATGATGTTGCCCGGCTTCTCCGCCGGCAGGCACAGCGTGCCCGCGGGAAACGCCGCTTCGACGCGCTCGAGATACTCGTTGAACTTGCGATCCGAGCCCCACAGGTTCACCACGAGCACGCCGCCACCGTTCAGCCGCCGCCGGCACACTTCATAGAACACGGGAGAAGACAGTTCCTCGACCTGCGATTCGCCGTCGTAGCCGTCCACCGCGATGACGTCGGCCAGGGCCGCCTCCCGCGCCAGGTATTCCGCGCCATCGCCGACGCGCACCGTGAGCCGTTCGTCGTCCGGCGGCACGTGGAACTGCTGGCGCGCGATCAGAACGACCTTCGGATTGACCTCCACCGCCTCGATCCCGACCCACGGCAGGCGGTGGTAGATGAACTTGAGCAGCGAGCCTCCTCCAAGCCCCACCATCAGCACTCGCCGCGGCTCCTCGTTGAACAGCAGAAACGCCATCATGCTGCGCGTGTAGGCGAGCTCGAGATCGTTGGGGCGCGCGAGCCGCATCGAGCTCTGGATGGTGTCGCTGCCGATGTGCAGCGATCTCACCCCGAATCGCTCGGTCACGTACACCGAGTCGGGATCCTCCGCGCGCCCGCGCAGCAGCCACCTGGCGAAGAACTTCATGTCCTCCTTTTTTGTCGGCTCGACGGGTTCTGTAGAATAGCCATTTTCATCGCTCCATAACAACCATGCGCGTTTCGCAGTTCCTGCTCTCCACGCTGAAGGAGGCGCCGGCCGAGGCCGAAGTGGCGAGCCACCGGCTGATGCTGCGCGCGGGCCTCATCAAGCGGCTCACGAGCGGCGTCTACACCTGGATGCCGCTGGGGCTGCGCGTGCTGCGCAAGGTCGAAGCGGTGGTGCGCGAAGAGATGAACCGGAGCGGCGCTATCGAGCTCTCGATGCCCGCGGTGCAGCCGGCCGAGCTGTGGCAGGAGTCCGGGCGCTGGGTTGAGTACGGGCCGGAGCTGCTGCGCATCAAGGACCGCCACCAGCGCGACTTCTGCTTCGGTCCCACGCACGAGGAGGTGGTGAGCGACGTCGTGCGGCGTGAGGTCAAGAGCTACCGGCTGCCGCTCAACCTCTACCAGATCCAGACCAAGTTCCGCGACGCGATCCGGCCGCGCTTCGGCGTGATGCGCGCGCGCGAATTCACCATGAAGGACGCCTACTCGTTCCACGCCGACAAAGCGAGCCTGGACGCGACCTATCGCGAGATGCACGACTGCTACTCGCGCATCTTCACGCGGCTCGGGCTGAAGTTCCGCGCGGTGGCAGCCGACACCGGCGCGATCGGCGGCACAGCCTCGCACGAGTTCCACGTGCTCGCCGACTCGGGAGAAGACGCGATCGCCTACTGTCCCGCTTCGGACTATGCCGCGAATGTCGAGCTGGCGGAGGCGCTCGCCCCGAAGGCTCCGCGCCCCGCGCCCGCGGAAAAGCTCCAGCGCGTGCACACGCCGGGCGTGAAAACGATCGCGGACCTGTACGCGTATCTCAAGGTCCCGATCGAGAAGACCGTCAAGGCGGTCTGCGTGGACGGCTTCGACGGCAGGCCTGTGCTGATGATGGTGCGCGGCGATCATCAGCTCAACCTCGCGAAAGCGGGCAAGCTCGCTCAGGTCAAGACGCCGGTCGCCTTTTCGGCGCCGGAGGCCATACGGGAGGCGTTCGGCGCGGATCCGGGATCGCTGGGGCCCGTCGGGTTCAAGGGCGCGGTAATCGCCGACCGCACCGTAGCCGCGATGGCGGACTTCGTGGTGGGCGCGAACGCGGACGACCATCACTACACCGGCGCCAACATCGGCCGCGATTTCCCCGAGCCCGTCGTGGCGGATATCCGCAATGCGGTGGCGGGCGATCCCAGCCCCGACGGCAAGGGCGTGCTCGAGATTCTCCGCGGCATCGAGGTCGGGCACATCTTCCAGCTGCGCACCAAGTACTCGAGCGCGATGAACCTCGCCTTCCTCGACGAGGCGGGCAAGTCGCAGGTCATGGAGATGGGCTGCTACGGGATCGGCGTCACGCGCATCGTCGCCGCGGCGATCGAGCAGAACCACGACGAGCGCGGCATCATCTTCCCGCGCGCGATGGCGCCGTTCGAGCTCGTGCTGGTAGCGATCGGCATGGGCAAGAGCGCGCAGGTGCGCGAGACGGCGGAGCGGCTCTACGGCGAACTCACCGCGGCGGGCGTCGACGTGCTCTTCGACGACCGGGACGAGCGTCCCGGGGTGGCGTTCGCCGACATGGAACTGATCGGCGTCCCCCATCGCGTGGTGGTCGGCGAGCGCGGACTGAAGAACGGCCAGGTCGAGTACCAGGGGCGGCGCGATGCCAAGGCCGAGCCAGTCGGCTTGCAAGGCGCAGTTAAATCCGTAAAATCAATGGTATGCGGGCAATAGTTCACGCGACTGCCGTCCTGGCGTGTGGGTTCGCTCTGGCCGCACCGGCGCCAGCGCGGGCCGGCGCACAGGTCTACGAGCCGCTCTCGGCGAGCGTGCAGGCCACGCTGCACAAGGCGATTGCCGACCACGCCGTGCCCTTCCTCGCGTTCGACACCGAGGCGGATGCACGCCGGTGGCTCGCCGCGATGTCTAAACGGCTCGCCCGGCGCATGCCCGACCGGGTCGCGCGCGAGGAATTCCTGGTCACTGTGCACTACGAAGCGAAGCGCGCCGGCCTCGATCCCCAGCTCGTGCTCGGGTTGATCCAGGTCGAGAGCAATTTCCGCAAGTACGCGGTGTCGGGCGCCGGCGCCCGCGGCTACATGCAGGTGATGCCGTTCTGGGTCAAGCTGATCGGCAGCCGGGACCACAACCTCTTCCACCTGCGCATCAACCTGCGCTACGGCAGCGTGATCCTGCGCCACTACCTGGACCGGGAAAACGGCGACCTGTACCGCGCGCTCGGCCGCTACAACGGCAGCCTCGGCAAACCGGAGTATCCGACCCGGGTCGTGCGCGCCTGGCAGCGCGACTGGCACTACGCGGTACGCACCGCTGACGCCCGCGCCGACGTGCGCGGCTGAATGGCTAGACGGCCTGGATGCGCTTGGGGCTGGCGGAGGTTTCGGTCGGGGCCGCCCGGTGGAACAGATCTTCGAGGGAGAGCCGCAAGCTCTCCTCGACGCTGCCCGCGAGCTCGAGCGCGAGCTGATCGAGCTCCTGTCCCGACTGCCGCGCCGCGAGCTTCGCGCTGCTGCGGAACACGAACAGGTGATAGATCTCCACGACCCCGATTTCGGCGGCATCCTTGATGAGCGCCCAGCCGTGCGCCACCCTGCCCACCCAGCGCGCCGCGCTCATGGTGTCCAGGATCGCCTCGATGCGGTCGAGCGGCAGCTTGATGATGCCGTGCAAGCGGAACACGGTGACGACCTCGCCGGTGCGGTGCGCCTCCCAGAGCACGCGCAGGATCTGCAACGCGTCGAGGAATTGCGTGCCGGGGACCGGTTCGACCTGCGAAGCGCGCTCGCGCCATTCCGGCATCACCGCAGCCGAAACCGCTCCGAACAGCACCACGAGCCACGAGAGATAGACCCACAACAGGAAAATCGGCGCGCTGGCAAAAGCGCCATAGACCAGCTTGTAGGTCGGGAAATGCGTGATGTAGATCGCGAAGCCCTGCTTCATTCCCTCGAACGCGAGCGCCGCCAGGAAACCCCCGGAGAGCGCATCGCGCACGAGCACGCGCCGGTTCGGCAGCGTGATGTAGAGCAGCGCGAACGCGAGCCCGGTGAGCAGGATGGGAACGATCTTGAGCAGCACCAGGGCCGCGTAGGGGACATCCTTCACGAGGCCGAGCGAGAGGCTCACCACCCAGGAGGTGAGCGACAGGCTCGCCCCGATCAGGATCGGGCCCACGGTGAGCAGCGCCCAGTAGATGAACACGCGCTGCACGAGGGTCCGCGGCCGCGGCACGCGCCAGATCTGGTTGAAGGCGCGGTCTATCGTCATCAGCACGATCATCGCGGTCACGAACAGGAAAATGAGCCCGACGGCCGTGAGCCGCGCCGCGTTCTCCGTGAACTGCTGGGTGTAGGCGGCGACGGTCTCGGCCGACTCCGGCAGCATGTTCTGGAGCAGGAACTGCTCGATGTGGCCCAGCAGCTCGCGGAACACCGGGAACGCCGAGATCAGCGTCAGCGCCACCGTGATGATCGGCACGATCGCGAGCAGCGTGGTAAAGGTGAGACTGGAGGCGATCTGCAGGCAGCGATCCTCGTCGAAGCGCCGCCACACGATGCGCGTGAAATCGACCAGCGGCGGGGATTTCTTCAGCTTCAGGAGCACGTTATCCTCTGCAACGGGATCTCATCTATATAATACTCTCTAGCAGCCTGTCGGACTTGCGGGTCCGCCAGGCTGCTAACAGCAAAACCAGCTGACAATTCGAAACGAAACCCACTCGAAACCGTCGTATTCGAGGAAAACGGGGGTTGAATTCGCATGTCCGTCATCTACTATCGCAACTTTCGCTGCGCCGATCTTGCATTAGGATTTTGTCGGCCTTAGCCCGGACAAAATCCTGGCACGATGAAGGAAATCCTCGTCCTTTATTACAGCCACACCGGCGCGGTGAAGGAGATGGCGCAACTCGTCGCGCGCGGAGTGGAGCAGGTGGCAGGCTGCGCCGCGCGCGTGCGCACCGTGCCGAAAGTCTCGACCGTCTGTGAAGCGGTGGAGAGCGCGGTGCCCGGCTCGGGCGCTCCGTACGCGGAGCTGAAGGACCTCGTGGAATGCGCCGGGATCGCGCTCGGCTCCCCGACGCGCTTCGGCAACATGGCGGCGCCCATGAAATATTTCTGGGATTCGACCGGCGAGCTCTGGCTCAAGGGCACGCTCGCCGGCAGGCCTGCCGCGGTGTTCACCTCCACCGCCAGCCCCCACGGCGGCCAGGAAACAACCCTCGTCTCGATGATGATGCCGCTGCTCCACCACGGCATGGTGATCGTCGGTCTGCCATACACCGAACCGGAGCTGTTCACCACCGCCGGCGGCGGCACGCCGTACGGCGCCAGCCACCATGCGGGCCACGCCGGCGAGCGGCCGATCACCGAGCCCGAGCGCAAGCTCTGCCTCGCGCTCGGGCGCCGGCTCGCGGAAACGGCGATCAAGCTGGCGCAATGAGCCACGGCGAGCAGGCGCGGCGTTATCTGCGCGCGCAACGTCATGGCGTGCTGTCCACGATCTCCAGGGCGTTCGAAGGCTATCCGTTCGGCTCGGTCGTGCCCTACGTGCTTGATCACGAGGCAAGGCCGGTCATCCTCATCTGCCGGCTCGCCGAGCACACGAAAAACATCGAGGCCGATCCGCGCGTGAGCCTGCTGGTAAGCGATGGCGGCGACGTGCAGGTCGGCGCGCGGCTGACGCTGATCGGGGACGCCGGGCCCGCCAAGGACCACCTTGACTTACTGCATGCGCGCTACCGGAATTATTTCCCTGACTCCGAACGGCTCATTGCGCTCGGCGATTTTGCTTTCTACCGCATCGAGCCGCGCCGGCTGCGCTTCATCGGCGGCTTCGGCGACATACACTGGATCTCGTGCGAGGCCTACGCCCCGCCCTCCCATCGCCTTGCGGAACAGGAAGAGGACATCCTTGCGCACATGAATTCCGATCACGCGCACGACGTCCGCGACTGCTGCCGCCACTATCGCGGAAAGACAGTGAGCGAGGCGCGGATGGTCGGGATCGACTGCGACGGCTTCGACGTGCGCGCCGACGGTGAGCTGATACGGGTCGGCTTCGACCAGCCGGTCACCGACGCCATGGCCGCCCGCGAGCAGCTTGTCCTGATGGCGAAGAAGGCGCGCGGCCTCTGAACGGCTAGCGCCGGAAGATCCACAGGATGAGCGTGATCAGCGCCGAGATGATGAGTCCGGTGGTGATCGGGAAGTAGAAGGTAAAGCCCTTCCGTTCGAGCTTGATGTCCCCGGGCAGGCTCCCGAGGCCCAGCTTGGCGAGCATTGGCCAGGCGAGGCCCAGCGCCACCAGCACGATTCCGATAGTAATCAGCCACTTTGCCATGGCGTGCCCGCCGCCATTTCAGGATACGGTCAGCCCCTCATGATACCGGATCGGACCGGTCCGCCGGTCCCCCGTTCGCGCCCGGCGGTACCGTGCTATGCTCGCCAGCCCCACCCAGAGATTCCAAGAAGGAGGAGACCATGCCACTCATCGCGATGACCCGCGAAATGGGATCGCTGGGCAAGGACGTGGCCGCGCTGGTTGCCGAGCGCACCAACAAGCAGGTGGTGCACCACGAGATCATCGACCATCTCGCCAGCAAGATGCGCCTCCGCAAGAGCCACGTCATCCGCTTCCTGGAAGGCAAGGCCGGCATCTGGGAGCGTCTCACCACCGACAAGACCAGCATGTCCATCTACACCGCAGACGAGACTTTCTCGCTCGCGGAGAACGACCAGGTCGCGGTGATCCGCGGCTGGGGCGCCGCGCACCTGCTGCGCCCGGTGCCGCACGTGATTTCCGTACGCGTCTGCGCCCCGCTGGGGGTGCGCGTGAGGCGGATGATGGAACGGCTCAACACGGATGACCGCGACTTCGTGGAAAACGAGATCAAGCTCTCGGAGGAAGCGCACGGGGCGATCACGCGCCGCCACTTCGGCATCAGCTGGCAGCACTCCGACCAGTACGACCTCGTGCTCAACACCGAGCGCGTGACGATCGGGGAATGCGCCGACGAGGTCGTGAACCTGCTCGACGACCCGAATTTCCAGGAGACGCCGGAATCGCAGCGCATCTTCCGCAATCTCGCGACGGCCGCGCACGTTCGCTCGGCGCTGCGGCAGGACCCGCGCACGAGCAGGATGACGATCTCGATCACCGCCGAGGACGGCGTGGTCACGCTCGCCGGCCTGGTCGAACCCGGCCAGGAGCCGAAGGACGCGGCGGACGTCACCTCCAGGGTCCCCGGGGTGAAAGATATCGTCAACAAACTGCGCCTCGCCATGCCCGGCGCGCGCCATATCGTCGAAGGCTGAAAACGGCGCGCAGATTGCACGCCGTTTTCATTGATCACCCGGAACTTCACAACCAGAATTCTCGGCGCGCAGCGTCGGGTAAGCGCGCACGGCGGGGCATCGGCTGCGCATTACTGCGACCCCATTCTTGTTTTTTCCATTAGCAGTTTGTACGGCGATAGCCCGACAAACTGCTAGACCTGCGGGTTCACCCGCTCGAGCTTCGAGTGCAGCTTGTTGAGGGCGTTAATGTACGCCTTGGCCGACGCCACGACAATATCGGTATCGGCGCCCTGCCCGTTGACGATGCGCCCGCCCTTCGCGATTCGCACCGTCACCTCGCCCTGCGCGTCGGTGCCGGTCGTGATGGCATTCACCGAGTAGAGCAGCAGCTCGGACCCGCTCTTGACGATGCTGTCGATCGCCTTGAAGGAGGCGTCCACCGGCCCGCTGCCCTGCGCTTCGGCCCTCCGCTCCTTGCCCTCTTCGCTGACCACGACCTTCGCGTAGGGGAGCGCCCCGCTCTCGGAGTGGGCGGTGAGCGACACCAGCCTGTAATGCTCGTTCTCCACGTAATCGCTCGCCTGCTCGCTGATCAGCGCCTGGAGGTCCTCGTCGAAGATCTCGTGCTTCTTGTCGGCCAGGTCCTTGAAGCGCTTGAACGCGGCATTAAGGGCCTCCTCCGAATCCAGCACGATGCCGAGCTCCTGAAGCCGCTGGCGGAAGGCGCTGCGTCCCGAGTGCTTGCCGAGCACCAGCTCCGAATCCAGCACGATGCCGAGCTCCTGAAGCCGCTGGCGGAAGGCGCTGCGTCCCGAGTGCTTGCCGAGCACCAGGCGGTTGGCCTTCCAGCCCACGTCCTCCGCCCGCATGATCTCGTAGGTATCGCGGCTCTTGATCACCCCGTCCTGGTGGATGCCCGACTCGTGGGCGAAGGCGTTCGCGCCGACGATCGCCTTGTTGGGCTGCACCGGGAAGCCCGTGATGCCCGAGACGAGCCGGCTCGCCGGCACGATCTGCGTGGTGTCGATGCCGGTGTCGCACGGGAAGATGTCCTGGCGCGTGCGCACCGCCATCACGATCTCCTCCAGCGCCGCGTTGCCGGCGCGCTCGCCCAGCCCGTTGATGGTGCACTCGACCTGGCGCGCACCATTGAGCACCCCGGCGAGCGAATTGGCCACCGCGAGGCCGAGATCGTTGTGGCAGTGGGTTGACCAAATCACTTTGTCGGAGTTTGGAATGCGCTCGCGGAGCAGCCGGATCAGCCGCCCGAAGTGCTCGGGGAAGGTGTAGCCCACGGTGTCGGGTATGTTGATGGTGGTCGCCCCCGCCTGGATCGCGCGCTCGAGGATGCGGCACAGGAAATCGATGTCCGAGCGGCCCGCGTCCTCGGGCGAGAACTCGACGTTGTCGGTGTATGCGCGCGCCCATTTGACCGCGCGCACCGCCTGCTCGATCACCTGCGAGGGCTCCATCCTGAGCTTCTTCTCCATGTGGATGGGGGAGGTCGCGATGAAGGTGTGAACGCGCGGGCTTGCCGCCGGCTTCACCGCGTCGCCGCAGCGCCGGATGTCGTTCTCATTGGCGCGCGCGAGCCCGCACACTGTGCTGTCCTTGATGATCGAGGCGACCGCCCTCACCGCCTCGAAGTCCCCGTCGCTCGCCGCCGGGAACCCGGCCTCGATCACGTCCACGCGCATGCGCTCGAGCTGGCGCGCGATGCGCAGCTTCTCTTCCCGGGTCATCGACGCGCCCGGGCTCTGCTCGCCGTCGCGCATCGTGGTGTCGAAAATGATCAACCTGTCCTTGGCCATGGCTTGCTCCGATGCTCAAACCGGCCGCCCGAACGGATTCGCGGCAGCACGGGAAATGGCTGCAAAACTGCGGCTGCGGCCTGCGCCGCGCCGAACCCGAAACAAAATGATGGAAAAGTGGTGTGTGTGTGCGCCTTAGGGGCGCAGCAGCAGGCCGGCCAGCAGAAGGCTGGCAGGAAGTAGCAGCGTGTTGGCCTGCGTCAAACGGTCCATGGCACTGGAATATAACGGCTTTTCCCGCGGCGCGCAAGCAGCGCCTTCGGGGTTTCGGGTTCTAGGTTCCAGGTTCCAGGTTCCAGGTTCCAGGTTCCAGGGTAGACGACCGCGGCTACTGGAGTTTCATGCGGCGAACCTGGAACTTTGAACTTGGAACTTTGAACTCGGAACTCGGGACACGCAACACCCGCGATCTGCCGCCGGAGGCCGCAGCCTAGGCCGGCGGCACGGGTGGCGCCCCGCCGGCGGTTCGGCGTCTGACCGCCTCGTAGACCCAGATGACGTAGCCTGAGCAGCCATAGCTCGCGAACAGGAGAAACAGCAGCTCGGGCAGCGTGCTCGAGAACATGAACAGCGCCACGATGCCGAAGGTGATCGCCACCACCACCGAGAAGGGCACGCTCTTGCGCAGGTTGATGTCCTTGCCGCTGTAGAACTTGAAGTTGCTGACCATGGTGAGTCCGGAGAACATGGTGAGGCCCCACGCCAGCCACTTCACGTCGGCGCCCTTGATCTGGTACTCGTTCAAGGCCCACACCAGTCCCGCGACGAGGCACGCCGCGGCGGGGCTCGGCAGGCCCTGGAAAAAGCGCTTGTCGGCGACGTCGAGCGTCGTGTTGAAGCGCGCCAGGCGCAGCGCGGCGCAGGCGCAATAGATGAAGGCCGCGATCCAGCCCAGCTTGGTGGTGAGCCACGGCCCGAGCATCGCGACCGTCTTCATGGTTGCGAATTCCTTCAGCGCCCACACGTACACCACGAGCGCCGGCGCGACGCCGAACGAAACCATGTCGGAGAGGCTGTCGTACTCGGCGCCGAACGCGCTCTGGGTCCGCGTGAAACGCGCCACTCGTCCGTCGAGCCCGTCGAACACCATCGCCACGAAGATCGCGATCGCCGCCTGCTCGAAGCGCCCGTTCATGGCCTGCACGATGGCGTAGAAACCGGCAAACAGCGCGATGGTAGTGAAGAGGTTTGGCAGCCAGTAGATGCCGCGCCGGGCGAAGCGCGACTTGATGAAAAGCTTGTGCTCGCGCGGTTCGTACATGCTCAGGAAATGGCAAACGGGGAATGGGGAATGGGGGGTCTTGCTTGCACGTCGCCGTTTGCCATTTCCTATTCCCTATTTCCTATTCGCCCCTTCAGGGCAGCAGCGCCAGCACGGATTCGGTGGCGTAGACCTTGTCGCCCATGGCCGCGACCGGGCGCGACTCCGGCGGCAGGTAGACGTCCAGGCGCGAGCCGAAGCGGATGAAGCCGTAGCGCTCGCCGCGCGCGAGCCGCTGGCCGGTCGTGGCGTAGCACAGGATGCGGCGCGCGATCAGCCCCGCGATCTGCACGCAGGTCACGTCCGCCCCGCCGGCGGCGCGGATCCACAGCGCGGCCCGCTCGTTCTCGAGCGAGGACTTCGACAGTGCGGCATTGAAGAAGCTGCCGGTGTGATACCAGGCGTTGCGGACCTCGCCGTCCACCGGGCTGCGGTTCGAGTGCGCATTGAACACGTTCATGAATACGCTCATCTTGAGCGCGTCGCGCTCGAGATACGGATCACGCGCGCGCTCGACCGTAACGATGCGCCCGTCGGCGGGCGAGAGCACCGCCTTCGGCTCCTGCGGGATGGCGCGCGGCGGATCGCGGAAGAACTGCAACATGAAAACCACCACCAGCCAAAGCGGGGCGGCCCACCACGGGCCCGCCAGCCAGTGAGCGAGCGCCGCGGCGATGACGGAGGCCGCGATGAACGGCCAGCCTTCCCGCGCGATGACGGGGTGCGGATACGTGCTGCGCGCAGGATTGAGGATTGAGGACTGAGGATTGAGTCCCGATCCTGCGTCTTCTCGATGTATCATGTTGTGCTCGATCCTCAATCCTAACAGCTCAATCCTAGTTCTTCGACTGGTCCACCAGCCGGTTCTTCTTGATCCAGGGCATCATGTCGCGCAGTTTCGCACCGATGATCTCGATCTGGTGGTTGGCGGCGACGCGGCGCATGGCCTTGAGCGAGGGCGCGCCGGCGCGGTTCTCGAGGATGAATTCCTTGGCGAACTGCCCGGTCTGGATCTCGTGGAGGATGTGCCTCATCTCGGCGCGCACCCCCTCGTTGATGATGCGCGGCCCGCGGGTGAAGTCGCCGTACTCCGCGGTGTTCGAGACCGAGTAGCGCATGTTGGCGATCCCGCCTTCGTAGATGAGGTCCACGATGAGCTTCACCTCGTGCAGGCACTCGAAGTAGGCCATCTCCGGCGCGTAGCCCGCCTCGACCAGCGTGTCGTAGCCGGCCTCGATGAGCGCGGTGAGCCCGCCGCAGAGCACGACCTGCTCGCCGAAGAGGTCGGTCTCGCACTCTTCGCGGAACGTGGTCTCGATAACGCCCGCGCGCGCGGCGCCGATGGCGGCGGCGTACGAGAGCGCGAGATCACGCGCATTCTGGCTGGGGTCCTGGTAGACCGCGATCAGCGAAGGCACCCCGCCGCCCTGGGTGTAGGTCGAGCGCACCAGGTGCCCCGGGCCTTTCGGCGCGATCATGATCACGTCCAAGTCCGCGCGCGGCTCGATCTGCTTGAAGTGGATGTTGAAGCCGTGGGCGAACGCGAGCGCCGTGCCTTTCTTGATGTTGGGCTCGATCTCGCCCCGGTAGACCTCGGAGTGGTGCTCGTCGGGCAGCAG
>JACPEF010000192.1:0-1423 GCA_016183675.1 Betaproteobacteria bacterium | reverse complement strand
GTTGAGGCGCGCCTTTTTCGCCTTGTCCCACGACGCGCCGCCCTTGCGCAGGCCCACCGTGACCTTCACCCCCGAGTCCCTGAGGTTGTTGGCGTGGGCATGCCCCTGCGAGCCGTAACCGATGATCGCCACATGCTTGCGCTTGACGAGCGACAGGTCGGCGTCCTTGTCGTAGTAGATTTTCATGGTTTCCTCTTCCAATCAGGGGCTCGGGACTCGGGACTTGGGGCTAGTATGCTCATTCGAGTCTGCTCGAGTCCCGAGCCCCGAGCCCCGCTTTATCTACACCCGCAGAACCCGGTCGCCGCGGCCGATGCCCGAGGCGCCGGTGCGCACCGTCTCCAGTATCGCACTGCGGTCTATCGCCTTGAGGAAGGTATCGAGCTCGGCGCCGGTGCCCGTCAACTCGATCGTGTAATCCTTGTCGGTCACGTCGATGATGCGCCCGCGGAAAATGTCCGCCATGCGCTTCATCTCCTCGCGGTCCTTGCCCATCGCGCGCACCTTCACGAGCATCAGCTCGCGCTCGATGTGGTCGCCGTCGGAGAGATCCACCAGCTTCACCACATCGATCAGCTTGTTCAACTGCTTGGTGATCTGCTCGATCACC
This sequence comes from Betaproteobacteria bacterium, assembly GCA_016183675.1. GTDB lineage: Bacteria > Pseudomonadota > Gammaproteobacteria > Burkholderiales > SG8-41 > SG8-41. Next base: position 813 of record JACPEF010000192.1, on the reverse strand, counting down.
TCGTCCGATCCCGCCGTGACGATGGTCATGCGCGACAGCGTCGGGTCCTCGGTCGGCGCGACGGTCAGCGACTCGATGTTGTAGCCGCGGGCGGAGAACAGGCCCGCCACGCGCGACAGCGCCCCCGCCTCATTCTCAAGCAGCACGGAAATGATGTGCCTCATACGAGGATCATTTCGGAGAGGCCCTTTCCGCCCGGCACCATCGGGAACACGTTCTCGGTCTGGTCGGTGACGAAGTCCATGAACACGAGCTCGCTCTTGCGCGAGAACGAGTCCTTGAGCGCGGGCTCGACATCTTCCGGCTTCTCGATTTTCATGCCGACGTGGCCGAACGACTCGGCGAGTTTCACGAAATCCGGCAGCGCGTCCATGTACGACTCGGCGTAGCGGTTGCCGTGGAAGAACTCCTGCCACTGCCGCACCATGCCCATGTACTTGTTGTTAAGGTTCACCACCTTGATCGGGAGCCGGTACTGCTTGCAGGTGGAGAGTTCCTGGATGCACATCTGCACGCTCGCCTCCCCGGTGACGCAGGCGACCGTTTCCTTCGGGTGCGCGAGCTGCACGCCCATCGCGGCGGGCAACCCGAAGCCCATGGTGCCCAGCCCCCCGGAATTGATCCAGCGTCGCGGCTTCTCGAACTTGTAGAACTGCGCGGCCCACATCTGGTGCTGGCCCACGTCGGAAGTGACGAACGCCTCGCCCCGGGTGACCTCGTAGAGCTTCTCGATCACGTACTGCGGCTTGATGAGCGGGCTCGAACGGTCGTACTTGAGACAATCGCGCCCGCGCCACAGCTCGATCTGCGTCC
>JACPEF010000189.1 GCA_016183675.1 Betaproteobacteria bacterium | reverse complement strand
TTGTGCTAGTCACGAAGTTCCCGGCCGGTCAATTTCAGGAACACGTCTTCCAGGTTGGCGTGGCGATGCAAATAGCGCAGGTCCTCCTCGCTCTCGAGGTTGTGCACCAGGGGGTCGGCGTCACGCGCGTAACAGAACACGGTCCCGCCCGCCGTCTCGCAGCGCTCGCTGTGGGCATGCCCGAACTCGCGCGCCCAGCGCCCGGCGCCGTCGCCGTAGACCTCGACTACCTGCGGCTCGATGTGTCTTGCGATCAGCTCGCGCGGCGCCCCCTGCGCGATGATGCGCCCGCGGTCCATGATAGCCAGGCGGTGGCAAAGCCGCTCCGCCTCGTCCATGAAATGGGTGGTGAGGAAGATGGTCTTGCCCTGGTGGAGGAGCTGGCGCAGCCGCTCCCAGATCAGGTGCCGCGCCTGCGGGTCGAGCCCGGTCGTGGGCTCGTCCATGAAGATGAGGTCGGGGTCGTTGATGAGCGAGCGCGCGAGCGTGAGCCGCCGCTTCATGCCGCCGGAGAGCGTCTGGATGCGCGAGCCCGCGCGCGCGTTGAGCCCGGCGAAGTCGAGTAAAGCGGGGATGCGGCCGCGGACCGCGGCATCGCCCAGGCCGAAGTAGCGGCCGTACACCAGCAGGTTCTCTTCCACGGTGAAGTCGGGACCGAGATTGTCGGCCTGCGGCACGACGCCGACGCGGCGCCGAGCTTCGCGCGCTCTGTCCGGCACCGGCAGGGACAGCACCTCGATCTCGCCGCCGTCGGGATCGATCAGGCCGAGACAGAGCCTCAGCGTCGTCGTCTTGCCCGCGCCGTTGGGGCCGAGGAGCCCGAAACATTCTCCGGGCTTGAGCTCGAGGTCGATGCCGGCCACTACCTCAAGATCGCCGTAGAGCTTCCGCAGGCCGGAGACGCGCAGATGGACCGGCTGACCCGAACTCATATCAAAGAACCGAGAAAAGGCATCCAGCCGCCGATCCACGCCGATAAACGCCGAAATCTGTCAACGCAAAGACGCGGAGGGCGCAAAGGAAGTTCTTGAACCACGAAGGAGACTAAGGACACGAAGTTTTTTGAATGAACTGCTTTTCCTTTGTGCTCTTTGTGTCCTTTGTGGTTAAAGATTTTGGTTTTCTTGGCGTCTTTGGCGCCCTGGCGGTGAAGCTGTTCCGCGGTTTCAGATTGCTCTAGTGCCGTTCCAACTTGTTTCGCCAAGTGGGTTGAGTATGGGGCGTGGGGAATCTCCCCCAATTGAGGCGATCCGGATAGCCGCAGATAGTTGGAACGGCACTAGATGCGCAGGCGCTCGACGACGCGGCCGTGGACGAGATGCTCGTCGATGATCTCGTCGATATCGTGCCGGTCCACGTAGGCGTACCACACGGCCTCGGGGTAGACGACCATCACCGGCCCCTCCTTGCAGCGGTCGAGGCAGCCCGACTGGTTGATCCGGATCTTGCCGGGGCCGGAGAGCCTGAGCTGCTTGATGCGGTCCTTGGCGTACTCGCGCATCTTCCGCGATTCGTGGTTGTTGCAGCACTGCTCGGCCGCGTCGCGCTGGTTGCAGCAGAAGAACACGTGTCGCTCGTAGTAGCTCATGATGCTTCCGGGCGTGGCTCGAATGGAACGGCGCCGCTCGACGGGCGGCGTCCGTTCCCATTCGGGGTGACGCGGTCAGTTGCCGCGATGCCGTGGCCCGGAATTATAAACGATCACCGCGAGAGTTCGGGTTAACATGCGTGGATCCTATCCACACGGCGCGAAGCATCTGATGATGATTACCGGGACCACGAACGCCGCGGAGGGCATCGAGCAGATCGCCGCGTACCACCAGCGCAGCAAGCACCAGCTCCATCGCTATGCCCCCGGCCCGGGTGGGCTCGACTGGGCGAACCAGCCCGACCCGTTTCGCGTCTTCGCGCAGGCGCCCAGGGTGCAGCTGCCGCTCGTCGCCGACTCGCTCACGGTTTCGTATGCGGCGGTGAGCCGCGGCCGCTACGTCGCCCCGCGCCCGATCAATCTCGACGCGCTCGGCGCCCTCTTCGAGCTCGCGCTGGGGATCTCGGCGTGGAAATCGTACGGCGGGGCGCGCTGGGCGCTGCGCTGCAATCCCTCCAGCGGGAATCTCCACCCCACCGAAGGGTATCTCGCGTGCGGCGAGTTGCCGGATCTCAAGGCCGGCGTTTACCACTACGCGAGCCGCGACCATCAGCTGGAGCGCCGCGCGCTCGGCACGCCGGCGTGGGCGAGCGCGTTGCCGCAGGGCGGCCTGGTCGTGGGGCTCACGAGCATCCATTGGCGCGAGGCGTGGAAATACGGGATGCGCGCCTGGCGTTACTGCCAGCATGACTGCGGCCACGCCATCGCGGCGGTTGCGTTCGCGGCGGCGTGCCTCGGATGGCGGACGCGCCTCCTCGAGGAATGGAGCGATGCCGACATCGCGGCCCTGCTCGGATTGGACCGCGAGGCGGACTTCTTCATGGCCGAGCGCGAGGAGCCGGACGTGCTGCTGTGGGTCGGACGCGACGGCGCGATTCCGGAGCCGGGACAGCTCGTCGCGCTGGCGCGCGATGCGCAGTGGCTCGGACGCGCGAACCGCCTGAGCCTCGATCAAGTGGAGTGGCGCGACATCGACCGGGCGGCGGCCGCGGCGGTGAAGCCGTGCAGCCCGACGGAGGCGCCCGGTGCGACGCCGGATTTACCGCAGCTGCGCGATCCGCGGCTCGACTTGCCGGCGGCAACCGTCATCCGCCAGCGGCGCAGCGCAGTGGATTTTGACGGCGTCACCACGATCAGCGCCGCGGCGTTCCACACCATGCTCGACGCGCTGCTCGCGCGGTCGCGCCTCGCACCGTGGAACGCGTGGGCCGCGGCCCCGCGCGTGCACCCGGCGCTGTTCGTGCACCGCGTGGCCGGGCTCGCGCCGGGCCTCTACCTGCTCGCGCGCAGCGAAGCGGCGCTCGAGACCCTCAAACACAGTCTCAGGCGCGAGTGGCTGTGGCAGCGCCCGCCCGACTGTCCCGGGCACATCCCGCTTTACCTGCTGCTCCCCTACGACCTGCGGGAGGCGGCGCGGGTCGTCTCGTGCCATCAGGACATCGCGGCGGACTCGTGCTTCGCCCTCGGTTTTCTCGCCGAGTTCGAGGCGCCGCTCAGTGCGGGAGCGTGGGTTTACCGGCGCCTCTTCTGGGAAACCGGCGTGCTGGGGCAGGTGCTCTACCTTGAGGCGGAAGCCGCCGGCGTGCGCGCGACCGGCATCGGCTGTTTCTTCGACGACGAGATGCACGAGCTGCTCGGGCTCGAAGGCACGGCTTTCCAGTCGCTTTACCATTTCACCGTCGGTGGCGCGGTGGACGATCCCCGCCTCACGACGCATCCGCCGTACGCGCACCTAGGAATTTGTCGGACTTAGGTCCGACAAATTCCTTAGCCGCCTGTCGGACCGTCAAGTCCGACGGACGGCTAGCGCGTAGACGAGATAGCCGACTGCGAGCAGCGGCCACAGCTCCGAAAGCGCGCGCACGATGCCCGAGAAGCTCAGGAAGTGGCGTGCGCCGCGGGCGAGGAGATGCGGCGGAATGCTCTGGTAGGGGTTGTCCGGGGCGAGGTTGATCGCCACGGTTGCGGCCGCGATGCACAGGGCGGCCGCCGCGAGCTGGGCCGCCCGCGGAATCCGCACCGCGCCATAGACGACGATCAAGCCGCCCATCAATCCGAGCGAGACGCCGGGCGTCAGCCAGGCGAGCGGCGCCGACGACTTGGCGAGCGTCACCGCCGCGACCAGCTTGATGGCAAGCGCGGCGCCGACCACGGCGCCGATCACCGGCATGCGGCGCGCCGTGCCGCTCATGAGCGCCGAAACCAGCAGCCCGACGCCGAGGAGGTTCAGCAGCACGACGGCGGCCTCGGCGGAGAACGCGAGCTGCGGCGTGTACGCGAAGTACGCGGGCAGCTCGAAGGCGGCGCGCAGCGATCCCGTGCCGAAGAGCTGCGCGGTGGGGTGGAACTGCGTGAGCAGCCACAGGCAGACGATCACGAAGCCGATGTCGGCCGCCATGCCTTCGACGAACAGGCGGTGCCGCAGGGCGTGGAGCTTGCCGCCGAGGATGCGCGTCGGCGCGAACAGGGGTGCGGCCATGGCGCCGATCAGCGCGCCCAGGCTGTTGGTGAGCAGGTCGACGTTGGAGGCGATGCGGGACGGGAGGAACATCTGCGCTGCTTCCATGCCGAGGCTGAGCGCGGCGGCGCAGAACGCCGCGGTGAGCACGCCAAGCCCGGCGCCGTAACGGGCGCCGCATCCGATCGAGAGCAGAAAGCCGAACGGGGCGTACGCCGCGAGGTTCACCGCGATGTCCTCGAGCGTGATGTAGCGCGGCCACGGCGCAGTGAGGAAACGCAAAACTTCGGGCGGCGGCGTGCGCCAGCCGTGGAACGGCTGCACGCTCGCGTAGACGATGACGAGAGAATAAGCTACCGCCAGTATCCACGCCAGCCGCACGCTGTGCGCTGAGAAGCCTCCGCCTTGCGCGTCGGCAACCGGATGCGTCCCTTGTCCCGGGGAACTCATTGAGCTTCCGCACGCGAATTGAGGCGCGACCGAACGCGGTCGTCGCTCTCGAATCCGCGGCCCTCGGCAGTCCGCAGAACCAGCACGGTCGGCATCAACGTGGAGTCGGGTAAACTGGCCTCCATGCAATTCTATGATATCTTCAACGGCGACGCCGACGGGCTGTGCGCGCTGCAGCAGCTCCGGCTCGAGGATCCGCGCGCGGCCGTGCTGGTGACCGGTGTCAAGCGCGACATCCGGCTGCTCGAGCGCGTCAACGCACGCGCGGGCGACGAGCTCACCGTCCTCGACATCTCGCTCAGGACGAACGCCGGCGACCTCAAGCGGCTGCTCGACGCGGGCGCGCGCTGCCGTTACTTCGACCATCATGCTGCGGGCGACATCCCGCAGCACGCGAACCTGAAGACCTTCATCGACACCGCCCCGGACACGTGCACCAGCCTCATCGTGGACCGCTACTTGAGCGGCCGCCAGCGGCTGTGGGCGGTGGTGGCGGCGTTCGGCGACAACCTGGCCGAGGCCGCGCTGCACGCGGCCGCGCCGCTGCGGCTCGACGACGGCGATCTCCAGCGCCTGCGGCAACTGGGCGAAGCGATCAATTACAACGCCTACGGCGACACCGTGGATGACCTGCACTACCCGCCGGCCGACCTGTTCGAGACGGTGCGCGCTTACCGCGATCCGCGCGATTTCATCAACGGTGAGCCGGTGTTCGAGGTGCTGAGAAACGCGCTCGCCGACGACCTGGAGCGCGCCGCGGCAGCTGCGTAGCCTATATCCTGCCGGACGCGGCGTGGAGCCGGCGCATCCACGGCTTCTTCGCCAACCAGCTCGCGCAGGAGCGGCCGGAGCGTGCGCACGTGCTGCTGGTCAGGAAGGCGGGCGGCTACACCGTGAGCGTGCGCGCGCCACTCGAGCGCCCGCACGGCGCGGACACGCTCTGCTTGAAATTCGAAACGGGCGGCGGAAGAGAGGCAGCGGCCGGGATCAACTGGCTGCCGGAGCCGGAGCTCCGGCGGTTCATCGCCGAGTTCGAGCGGCAGTTCTCGGCTTAGAAACCGAACTTCTTACCGCCAAGGCCGCCAAGGAGATTCAAACAGAAAGCTGAACCGCGGACGCGGAGGACGCAGGGGAAAAACTAGAACTGGAATTAACCGCCAAGACGCCAAGGGACCCGAGAAATGAGTTCGAGGTTGGAGGGGTTTCTCTCATCCCTCATCCCTCCGCCCTCATCCCTGGGCTCTCGCCGCCCAGGACGCCAAGGGGACCAGGATTCAGGATTCAGGATTCGGGATTCAGGGAGAACCGAATGCTGGTTTCCTATTTCCCGGTCACTATTCACTTCACCTTCTGCAAGAAACGACAATAGTGCGACCGACAAGCGCCGGCCAAGACAGATGTCGGGACACGTGGACACGGTTCTCCGCTGTCAGTGTCCGGTATTTCTTCTCCTCACGATTCCAAAACCGAAGCCAGCCAAGAAAAATCAGCGGGGACAACAAGATCAACCAGAAAACAGATGTTTTCTGAACTTTGTCAATAGTGAGAGAGATGCTGTTGAAATCGGCATCGAGCAGCGCATGAGCAAGGTAAAAATAGGGGATAGGGGTTATGTGCCCGCCCGTTGAGTAACGTTTGTCGTTCTTGACCGGTAACGGGCCGAAGAGATTGGCGAAGCCGCTTATCAGGTATCGCAGTCTCGAGTTGGCGTTCAATACATTCGGCGTCGTGATAACCAACAGCCCCCCGGGCTTTAATACCCGATGGGCTTCGCGGAGCAAGGTGCGATAGTTTTCAACGTGCTCCACCACTTCTGAGGATGTGACCAAATCAAATTCGCATTCAGGATACGGCAGCGGATCACTGTCAAGGTTGATTTTCTTGATTGAAATTCCATCAACGGCGAATCTCTCAACGTGAAAGTCACACGCGAAGGACTCCACCGGCAACTCCGCCCTCATGAGCTGGATAAGCTCCCCGCCTCCTGCGCCAATATCCAAGTGTTTCAGCTTTTGCCCACCGATGGTGCGGCACTTGGCTTTCACTACCTTGACAACCGCACTGTAAATCTGTGACGTACTCAAAAATACCGCCTTTGCGAGACCGCTAACAGATAGTGAACTTCCTGAGTGCCGTGTAATAAGATACCCCAGTCTGCCCGGTTGTCATCCTTCCCCAGCATCAGGTGCTTAGAGCCCCTAACATAATGAAACACACGCTGCGCTGTCACGATTTTGGCTGGGACCGTGCAGCGGAGGCTGGGGCCGAGGAATTCAGGGTGAGTCGGTGGGTGCGCCGTGGGCCAAAATCGCGCCAGCCCTCAAGGGTTGCGGCCAGAATCGCCGCTAGCTTTGTCGCGCGGCTTGCCAATATCGACATA
>JACPEF010000188.1 GCA_016183675.1 Betaproteobacteria bacterium | reverse complement strand
GCTCATGAGCCTCACCAACGCGATTTCGAGCGTGATCATCGTGGGCGCGATCCTCGCCGCCGGGATGAGCGCGCTCGATCTGGGCTCGGTAATGGGCGTCGTCGCGGTGGCGCTCGCGTCGGTCAACGTCGCGGGCGGCTTCCTCGTGACCCAGCGCATGCTCGAAATGTTCAAAAAGAAAGTGCCCAAGAAGAGTGACGCAGTGACGAAGTGACGCAGTGACGAAGTGACGCAGTGACGAAGTGACGCAGTGACGAAGTGACGCAGCGACGAAGTGACGAAACGATGACAATCAGGAGCGTGGAAATACGAGCGGGGTTCGTCACCTCGTCACCTCGTCACCTCGTCACCGCCACGAGGTTGCCGTGATGAGCGCTAACCTTGTGGCCCTTTGGTACCTCGTCGCGTCGGTCTTCTACATCCTCGCGCTGAAGGGGCTGTCCTCGCCCGAGACGGCGCGGCGCGGCAACCTTCTTGGCATGATCGGCATGGCGATCGCCGTGATCACCACCATCGCCATCGTCGCGGCGGGCAGGCTCGACTTCATCTTCCTCGCGATGGTGATCGGCGGCTCGATCGGGGCCTTCGTGGCGCGGCGCGTGCAGATGACGCAGATGCCGGAGCTGGTCGCGGCGTTTCACTCGCTGGTGGGTATGGCGGCGGTGCTGATCGCCGTGGCGGCCGTGAACAACCCGGCAGCGTTCGGGGTGCCGGACCCGATGCCCACGGGCAACCGTCTGGAGCTCTTCATCGGGACCTTTGTCGGCGCGATCACCTTCTCGGGTTCGGTGATCGCCTTCGGCAAGCTCGCGGGGCTGGGCAAGCATTTCCGCCTCTTTTCCAGCGCGCCGCCGCGGCGGGGAAGTCAGCGCGTCCGTACGACGCGCAGCCGCGCAGGAAGAGGTCCCTGCCCTCTGGCTTGGCGGGGAGGGATTCCAGGACGGTCTCCGAGGCGTCCCGGAACCACGTGGCCCCCTCGGCGCGGACATGCCGGTGGTGATCTCGATGCTGAACTCGTACTCGGGCTGGGCCGCGGCCGGCATCGGCTTTTCGCTCAACAACTCGATGCTGATCATCGCAGGCTCGCTGGTCGGCTCATCCGGCGCGATCCTCTCCTACATCATGTGCAAGGCGATGAACCGCGCGTTTCTCTCGGTGATCCTCGGCGGGTTCGGCGCGGCGGAGGGCGCGGCGGCCGCCGGCGCCGGGCAGAAAACGGTGAAATCCGGTTCGGCCGACGACGCGGCGTTCCTCATGGCCAACGCCGAGAGCGTCGTGATCGTTCCCGGGTACGGGCTTGCCGTGGCGCGCGCCCAGCACGCGGTGAAGGAGATGGCGGACAAGCTGATCGAGAAGGGCGTCAACGTGCGCTTCGCCATCCACCCGGTGGCGGGCCGCATGCCGGGGCACATGAACGTGCTGCTGGCGGAGGCCGAAGTGCCCTACGACCTCGTCCACGAGATGGAGGACATCAACAACGAGTTCGGCACCACCGACGTCGCGCTGGTGCTGGGCGCGAACGACGTCGTGAACCCGCTCGCGCACGAGAAGGGCAGCCCGATCTACGGCATGCCGATCCTCGAAGCGCACAAGGCGCGCAACGTCATGGTGAACAAGCGCAGCATGGCCTCGGGCTACGCCGGGCTCGACAACCCGCTCTTCTACCTGGACAAGACGATGATGGTGTTCGGCGACGCGAAGAAGGTCGTCGAGGACATCGTCAAAGCGCTCCACTGAGCGCTTTGACGAGTGACGCAGTGAAGTAGTGACGAAGTGACGAAGTAACGGCCGGTCACTGCATCACCTCGTCACCTCGTCACTGGCTCGACACGAGCCGGTCGCGTGCCAGCGGCGGGTTCTTCGCGAAATAGCGCTTGATGCCGGCGAGGATCGCCTCCGCCATCTTGTCCTGGTAAGCGTTGTTCTTGAGCTGATCGCCTCCGCCATCTTGTCCTGGTAAGCGTTGTTCTTGAGCTTCTTTTCTTCCTCCGGATTGCTGATGAAGGCGGTTTCCACCAGGATCGAGGGGATGTCGGGCGCCTTGAGCACCGCGAAACCGGCCTGCTCGACGTTGGCCTTGTGCAGCCTGTTGACGCCGCCGAGCTCGGCCAGCACCGCCCGGGCCGCCTTCAGGCTGTCGTTGATCGTCGCGGTCTGCGAGAGGTCGAGCAGCGTCTGCTTGAGGTAGGGGTCGGGAATGTCGAGATTGACGCCGCCGATCAGGTCGGCCTCATTCTCACGCTTCGCGAGCCAGCGCGCGGCCGCCGAGGTCGCCCCGGACTCCGACAGCGCGAAGACGGACGAGCCGCGCGCGTGCGGCCTGATGAAGGCGTCGGCGTGGATCGAGACGAAGAGATCGGCGCGCGCCCGCCGCGCCTTCGCAACCCGCATCTGCAGCGGCATGAAGTAGTCGCCGTCGCGGATCAGCACCGCGCGCATGTTCGGTTCCTCGTCGATACGGCTCTTCAGCTTGCGCGCGATGGCGAACGTCACGTTCTTCTCGTAAGTGCCGCCACGGCCGCGCGCGCCCGGGTCTTCGCCGCCGTGGCCCGCGTCCAGCGCGATGATGATGAGACGCGAAGTCTCCGGCTTTCTGATTGCCCCCTTCGCCGGCGGCGCGGCAGCGCGCGGCGCTTCGCGCGCCGTCTCGGATTCCGGTTGCGCGGGTTCGGCGGGCTTCTTGTCGGCCGGTGCCGCGCGCTTCGCCTCGAGCCGGTCGAGGAAAGCGAGCAGGGGATCGGGCGGCTCCAGCGGATAGAGGTCGATCACCAGGCGGTGGTCGTAGTCGCCAATCGGCGCGAGCGTGAACGCCTGCGGCTTGACCTCGCTCTTCAGGTCGAACACCACCCGCACCACGCCCGGCTTGAAGCGACCGATGCGCACCGCTTTCACGTACGGGTCGTCGGCCCCGATCTTGTCGGGCAGCCCCGTCAGGGTGGCGGTGATGTCCACCTCTTCGAGGTCGAGCACCACCCGCTCGGGGTCTTTCAGGCTGAAGAGCTTGTACTGGACCGGCGCGTGGGTCTCGAGCGTGACGCGGGTGTAATCCTGGGCCGGCCATACGCGCGCCGAAGTGATCTGCGTGCCGGAATGCGCCGCTGCGGAGAAGAAGCAGAGGGAAAGGAAGGCAGCAAAAACGGCGGAAAGGAGCGGCGCGGGTGGTGGCAACGTCACCCGGCAGCGGCGCATTAGTGCTTGAAGCGCTTTAAGCAAAGCCTGCCCGTCTCCGTGTCGGCGTAGATCTCCACGTCTCTCCCTGTCCCGGCGATCCGCATCTCGATTCTTATGTCGGCTGGAGGTAACGCGCCAGCGGCGTTTTCCGGCCATTCCACCAGGCACACTGCGTCGGGACTGAAGTGTTCCCGGAACCCGGCTTCCTCCAGCTCGCGAGGATCGTTGAACCGATAAAAATCAAAGTGATACAAGTATAACCTAGAAAGTTTGTAAAGTTCAACCAAGGCGAACGAGGGGCTTTTGACCTTCCCGGTGTAGCCCAAGGCCTTGAGGATGCCGCGCGCGAGCGTGGTCTTGCCCGCCCCTAGCTCCCCGGAGAGGTACACCACCATCCCCGGTTCGAGGCGAGGGGCGAGCGCGGCGCCGAGCGCCAGCGTGTCCTCCGCAGTGGGGAGAAAGCGGGTCAACTGGGGCATCGGCGGATTATGATTGAAACCGCCGGCTAATACGGAACCGCAGATAAACGCAGATACACGCGGATAAGGTCAAAGACTCAACCGCCAAGGCCGCAAGGGACGGGAAGGAAATGAACGGCCTCAACGCCAAGGACGCGGAGGACGCAAAGGAACTGAAAAGCTTCAACGGGAAGGAGATGATAAGAAGGAAGAACAACAGCAAAACCTGAAGGCCGCGAAGGACCTCGCCAAGGGTGGCATATAGGACACGCTATCGCATCGAAGGAAGAGGAGAAACCTCGCCGCAAAGGAGATAGAGGAAGGACAGTGAGTCGAATCACGACTTTCACGAACCGCCGAGACCTTGTCTTCAATGAAGTCCCAATGGAGGAGACCCATGACCCGAAGATTGTTTGCGGCAGTCACCGTCACCGCAGCGGTTGTGACGTTTCTTGTAGCCTTGTCCAAAGGCGGCCTCGCCAATGCCGCTGAAATCAAAGTGTTCAGCGGCACTGGGGTGAGGACCGTAGTTAGCGAGCTCGGCAGGCAGTTTGAAGAGGCAACAGGCCACAAGCTCGTCATGCAATTTGGTGTTTTCGCCGTCTTGAAACGAAGGATTGATGCCGGCGAGACGTTCGACGTCGCAATTCTCAATCCTGTGCTGACCGATGAGCTGATCCAAGTGGGCAAGGTCGCTGCGGACACGCGCGCCATCCTCGGCCGCTCCGGGATCGGAGTTGCCGTGCGCAAGGGTGCGCCCAAGCCCGACATCAGTTCGGTCGAAGCGTTCACACGGACAATGCTGAACGCAAAGTCGGTAGCTTATTCAAAGGAAGGCGGAAGCGGGAAAGTTCTTCTCGCGGGGCTGGATCGTCTGGGGATCGCAGCGGAGATGAAACCCAAACTGAAGGCTTACGGTAGACCCGAAGAGGCCGTCGTAGCGGGCGAGGCCGAACTTGGCGTGACCGGGATTGGGCCAATTCTCGCTGCGGCTGACGCCGAACTTGTGGGGGCGCTCCCGCCCGAACTTCAGTCCTATATCGTTTTCACGGCTGGCGCGAGCGCGGCTTCAAAGGAGCCGGAGGCTGCCAGAGCGCTGATCCGATTTCTTACGGCTCCGGCCGCGGCGCCGGTGATGAAAGCGAATGGCTTGGAGCCAGGCTGACATAAATCAAGTAAGGGACAAACCACCATTTCCGGTAATAATTGAACCGCCAAGGACGCCAAGGCCGCCAAGGATGCCAGGAAAAGCAGAACAATAATGAACCGCAGAGATAGGGAGAGAAGCAAAAACAGAAATAGGATCAAGAGAGATTCTCATCCGCGTTTATCTGCGGCTAATATGATTCTTGTATGGAACAGGTTTCATTAAAAAAATCTGCGGCTGATCTTGCTGCCCTCGCGCGCGAGATCAAGCGCTGGGGCGCGGAGCTCGGTTTTCAGCAGGTGGGCATCGCCGATTGCGACCTCTCCGAGGCCGAGGCGCGGCTGCTCGACTGGCTCGGCAGGGGCTACCACGGCGAGATGGAGTACATGGAGCGCCACGGCGTGAAGCGCGCCCGCCCCGCCGAGCTGGTGCCGGGCACGGTGCGCGTGATCGCCGCGCGCATGAACTGCAATCCGCCGGCGCGCGCAGCCGAGGAAGTGATGGCGGACGGCACGAACGCTTTCATCGCGCGCTATACGCTGGGGCGCGATTACCACAAGATCATGCGCGGCAGGCTTCAAAAGCTCGCCGAGCGCATCACCTCCGAGACCGGCGAATTCCATTACCGCGTCTTCACCGACAGCGCGCCGGTGATGGAGGTGGAGATCGCGCAGAAGGCGGGCCTCGGCTGGCGCGGCAAGCACACGCTGCTCTTGAACCGCGAGGCCGGCTCGTTCTTCGCTCTCGGCGAGATCTATACCGACCTCCCGCTGCCCACCGACCAGGTTCCGGAGAACCACTGCGGCACCTGCCAGAAGTGCATGGACATCTGTCCCACCGGCGCCATCGTCGGGCCGTACCAGCTTGACGCGCGGCGCTGCATCGCCTATCTCACGGTCGAACTGAAGGGCAGCATCCCGGAGGAACTGCGGCCGCTGATCGGCAACCGGGTGTTCGGCTGCGACGACTGTCAGGACGTCTGTCCCTGGAACCGCAAGGCTCCGATCACCGAAGAGCCGGATGTCCTCCCTCGGGAAGGGACTGAATACCCGGCATTGCTCGACCTGATCGGCCTTTCCCCGGATGCGTTCCGCGG
>JACPEF010000190.1 GCA_016183675.1 Betaproteobacteria bacterium | reverse complement strand
GTCATCGGCCAGAGCGATCCGGTACGCGTCCAGTTGATCAGCGCATCCGCGGTGGTGGTCATGAAGCCTTTATCGTGGAAATTTTCCGGTGCGCCCATGATCTAGACCCGTTCCAAAGTCACAAACCACATTTAACCGCAGATAAACGCGGATGAAGATCGCCGCTAGCGACATGACTATTCCCATTCGAGCGCGCCCTTCATCCACTCATAGATGAAGCCGACGATCAGTATGCCGAGGAATACGACCATGGCCATGAAGCCGAAGAAGCCGATTTCCTGCAGCACCACGGCCCACGGGAAGAGAAACGCGATCTCGAGGTCGAACAGGATGAAGAGGATCGCGATCAGGTAATAACGCACGTCGAATTTCATGCGCGCGTCCTCGAACGCCTCGAAACCGCACTCGTAAGGGGAAAGCTTCTCGGGATTCGGACGGTGCACGCCGATCAGGCGGCTGATGCCTCCGCCCAGCGCGATCGGTACCACCCCGATCAGGATGCCGACCAGGATGAACATCAGGACGGGAAAGTAGTTTTCTAACATCAGGGTTCGGGATGCGGGATGCGGGATTCAGAAAAACCCGATTCAGATGTCGGGATTCGATATTCAGCGGGTGCAGGCATCGCGCATCCAATCATTTGGATATCGCCGTTCGCGCCCAGGTTCAAGCAAAGTTCCCGCATTTCCCTGAATCCTGAATCCTTGATCCTGAATCCTGCATTTGTGGTGCCGACGGTGAGATTCGAACTCACACGGCTTACGCCGCCACCCCCTCAAGATGGTGTGTCTGCCAATTCCACCACGTCGGCGTGTCAACTTCAGTGATGAGTGCGGAATGATGAATACGGAATGAAAAAACCCGTGACGTGGTTTATGCCATTCATCACTCATCATTCATCACTTTGGTACGTCCTGCGCCCTGGAGCCGGAGTCCGGTGCCGCGCCCGGCCCGGCCGGCGCGGGTTGCGCCACGGGTGCGCCCGGCACCGGGATTTGCGACGGCACCGGCACCTGCGATGGCACCGGCTGGCTCGGAGCGGGCTTGGCCGCCATCACGCCCTTGGGCTCGGTCTTGCGCGTCGAAAAATAGGTGAGCCCGAGGCTGGTCAGAAAAAAAACTGCAGCGAGTATCGCGGTGGCCCGGCTCAGGAAGTTGGCCGACCAGCCCGACGATGCCGAGGGCCACCACCACGTGTACCACCAGAACCAGCGTTTCCATTTACGCTCTCACGCCCTCACGTTCTCACGCTCTCACCGTTTCCCGGGCGGCCTGTGCGGCGCGGCAGATCGCGATGAACTGATCGGCTGCGAGCGAGGCGCCGCCGATCAGCCCGCCGTCCACGTCCGGCATGGCGAACAACTGCGCCGCGTTGGCGGCCTTCACGCTTCCCCCATAGAGGATCGCGAGCTCATCGGCCAGGCGTCGGTCCGAGGCCGCCACCCGCGCCCGGATGTGGGCATGCACCTCCTGCGCTTGCTGGGGAGTCGCGGTCTTGCCGGTGCCGATCGCCCAAACCGGCTCGTACGCAATCACGCACTGCGCGAGCGCCGGCAGGCCACTGCGTTTGACCACGGCGTCGAGCTGGCGCGCCACCACCGCCTCCGTGACGCCCGACTCGCGCTCGGCGAGGGTTTCGCCCACGCACAGGATCGGCGTCAGGCGGTGCTGGGTCGCTTGCGCGAACTTGAGCGCGACCACGTCGTCGGTTTCCCCGAAAACGTTGCGCCGCTCGGAATGGCCCACGATGACGTAGCGGCAGCCGAAATCGGCGAGCATCGCGGCCGACACCCCGCCGGTATAGGCGCCTCCGTCGAACTGGCACACGTCCTGCGCTCCCAACGCCACGTTGCTGCCGCGCAACGCGTGCTGGGCTTGGGCCAGGTACGGGAAAGGCACGCAAACCGCGTAGCTCGCCCGGGCGAGGGGCGCAAGTGCGGGGACTAGGGCTGCCAGCAGCTCCTGGTTGGAGGCCAGGCTGCCGCTCATCTTCCAGTTGCCCGCTACCAGCTTCGCCCGCATCTCGACCCGGCCCACCTAAATCATTGAATTTTACAGGCTAGCAGCCCGCAGGGTCAACGAAGCGCAGGATTGGTGCAGCGCGGAAGTCCCTGGTCAGGCAGTCTTCCCGATCTCGTCGAGCTGCTTCTTCAGCGCGAGCGCGTCAAGGCGGGCGAGCGGAAGATTGATGAAAAGGGAAATGCGGTTGCTGAGCTGGGTGTAGGCGGCAGAAAACGCCTTGCGCTTCTCTTCGTCGGTGCCACGGACCAAGGCGGGATCGGGGATGCCCCAGTGCCCCTTCATCGGCTGGCCGGGCCACACCGGACACATCTCGCCCGCGGCGTTGTCGCAAACGGTGATGACGAAATCCATCCGCGGCGCATCGGGTTGCGCGAATTCGTCCCAGCTCTTGCTGCGCAACCCCTTCTTAGGCAGCCGGTCCCTGTCGATCAACTCGAGCGCAAGAGTATGGACGAGGCCCTTCGGGAGGCTGCCGGCGCTGAACGCCCGGAACCGCCCCTTGCCCATGGCGTTAAGCAAGGCCTCGGCCATGATGCTCCGGGCGTGGTTGCCGGTGCACAGGAACAGCACGTTATAGGCGTTCGCGTCGGGCATTTAATGAATCAGCAGGCTTTGCGCACGGCGGCCGCAATGCGCTCCGCCAACCGCTGCACCTGTGCGCCGTTCCTGCCTTCGACCATGACGCGGATCACGGGCTCGGTGCCCGACGGGCGCAACAGCACCCGCCCCCCGCCGTCAAGCTCGGCTCGCGCTGCCGCGACCGCGCGCTGGACCTCCCGACGGGCGAGAACATCGGCGCGTCGGCCGGTCTTCACATTGATCAGGACCTGGGGGTAGAGCGCGAGCGCGCCCGCCGCGCCGGCGAGCGTCGCCCTGTTCTCCGTCAGCGCGCGCAGCACCTGCAGCGCGGAAACGATGCCGTCGCCCGTGGTGTGCTTGTCGAGGCAGACGATGTGGCCGGAGTTCTCTCCGCCGAGCTGCCACCGGCGTTTGTGCAGGAGCTCGAGCACGTAACGGTCGCCCACCCTGGCGCGGGCGAGCGGGACCTTGAGGCGCGCGAGCGCGTGCTCCAGCGCGAGGTTCGTCATCTGCGTGCCCACGACCCCCCCGCGCAGCTCTCCCGCCTGGCTGCGGTGGCGCGCGATCACGTAGAGCAGCTGGTCACCGTCGTAACGCCGCCCTGCGGCGTCCACCATGACCACGCGGTCGCCGTCGCCGTCGAGCGCGATGCCGAGGTCCGCCTTTCGGCGCTTCACGGCCATCTCGAGCGCCTGCGGCGAAGTGGCGCCGACTCCGTCGTTGATATTGAAGCCGTCGGGGCTCACGCCCACCGTTTCAACATCGGCGCCAAGCTCGTGGAACACGTGCGGCGCGATGTGGTAAGCCGCGCCGTTCGCGCAATCAACCACGATCCTCATGCCGCGGAGATGGAGATGCGGCGGGAATGTGCCTTTGCAGAACTCGACGTAGCGCCCGGCCGCGTCGTCGAGACGCCGCGCCTTGCCGAGCCTCGCCGACGCCATGCACTTCAGCGGCCGCTCGAGCTCGCGCTCGATCGCGCTTTCGGCCGCGTCGGGGAGCTTCGCGCCGTCGCCGGAGAAGAACTTGATGCCGTTGTCGTCGAACGGATTGTGCGAGGCGCTGATGACGATGCCGGCGGAGAGTCGCAGCGCCCGGGTGAGGTAGGCGACCGCTGGCGTGGGCATCGGTCCCACCAGCAAGATGTCCACGCCCGCCGCGGAGAGCCCCGCCTCCAGCGCGGACTCGAGCATGTAGCCCGAGATGCGGGTGTCCTTGCCGATCAGCACCGCGGGCCGGTCCGCGCCGCTGCGACGCCGCGCGGCGAGCACCTTGCCGGCGGCGTAACCCAGCCGCATCACGAAATCGGGCGTGATCGGCTCTTGCCCGACCTTGCCCCTGACTCCGTCAGTTCCGAAATACCTTCGAATCGTTTTCAAATAGCCGCCAAGACGCCAAGAACGCCAAGGAAATCCAAAGAATAATAACAGACAAAATTCCAAACCAAATGCAATTTCAGACTTGTTTGGCTTGCTTCCGGGTTCAAATATTTCATTGTTCTTCTTGGCGGCCTTGGCGCCTTGGCGGCTAATTCTGGGTTTTGTTTGTATTCTTGTCCTTCTTGGCGGCCTTGGCGCCTTGGCGGCTAATTTCCGGTTTTCACGGCCTGCCAGACCGCGAGCGCGTCGCGGGTCGCGGCCACATCGTGCACGCGCACGATGTGCGCCCCGTTCTGGACGGCGAGCAGCGCCGCCGCGACGCTCGCGTGGACGCGTTCCTGCGGCGCCCGGCCGGTGAGCTTGCCGAGCATGGCCTTGCGCGACAATCCCGCCATCAACGCAACGCCGAGCGCCCGGATTTCGCGCAGCGAGCGCAGCAGCGCCAGGTTGTGCTCCACGTTCTTGCCGAATCCGAAGCCGGGGTCCACGACGATGCGGCTGCGCCGGATGCCGGCGCGCTCCGCGGCCGCGACGCGGCCGGCGAGATAGTCGCGCACTTCTTGCACCACGTCCTGGTAGCTCGGATTCTCCTGCATGGTTTTCGGATCACCCTGCTTGTGCATCAGGCACACCGCGCAGTCCGAACCGGACACCGCCTCCATCGCCCCGGGCGCACCGAGCGCGTTGATGTCATTGACCATGCTCGCGCCCGCCGCGAGCGCCTCGCGCATGAGCTCCGGTTTCTGCGTGTCCACCGCGAGCGGCACGCCGCAGGACGCCAGCCGCTCGATCACGGGCAACACGCGCCGACGCTCCTCCTCGAGCGTAACCGGCAGCGAGCCGGGGCGAGTGGATTCGCCGCCGATGTCCACGAGATCGGCGCCCTCCTCGATCAAGCGGCGCGCATGCGCCGCCGCCTGTGCCGCATCGGCAAACAGCCCGCCATCGGAAAAGGAATCGGGGGTGACGTTCACCACGCCCATGATGAGCGGGCGCTCCAGCGACAGCTTGAACTTGCCGCACTGGAGGAAAGACATCGGAACAACAGGACTGCGAGGCTCGGGGCTCGTGGCTCGCGACCCCGCAACTGCTTTTTCGAAACCCTAGTCCTGATTACCGAGTCCCGCTTATCAGGCGCCTTGGGCCGGAGCGGTAGCGGTAGTCGCTGCGGGCGTGCTGTCTTTTTGCTGCGGCTGCGGAGGCTGCGCCGGCTTGGGCGGGCGCGGGGGACGGCCCGCCATGATGTCGCTGATCTGGTCGGAGTCCAGCGTCTCCCACTCGAGCAGCGCCTTCGCCATGGTCTCGACCTTGTCGCGATTGTCCTCGATCAGCTTCCGCGCCAGCTGGTACTGCTGATCCACGATGCGCCGGATTTCGGCGTCCACCTTCTGCATGGTGGTCTCCGACACGTTCTTGTGCACCGTCACCGAGCGCCCGAGGAACACCTCGCCCTCGTTCTCGCCGTAGATCATCGGGCCGAGCTCGTCGCTCATGCCCCAGCGCGTGACCATGTTCCGCGCGAGGTCGGTGGCGCGCTCGAAGTCGTTGGAGGCGCCGGTGGTCATCTGGCCCATGAAGATCTCTTCCGCGATGCGGCCGCCGAACAGCACCGCGATGTTCTGCAGGATCATCTCGCGGTCCATGCTGTAGCGGTCCTGCTCGGGCAGCTGCATCGTCACCCCGAGCGCCCGCCCGCGTGGAATGATGGTCACCTTGTGCACCGGATCCGTCTTGGTGAGCAATTTCGCGACCACCGCGTGGCCCGACTCGTGATAGGCGGTGTTCCTGCGCTCGTGCTCGGGCATGACGATGGAGCGGCGCTCGGCGCCCATGACGATCTTGTCCTTGGCGCGCTCGAAGTCGTCCATGTCCACGAGCCGCTTGTTGGCGCGCGCCGCGAACAGCGCCGCCTCGTTCACCAGGTTGGCGAGGTCCGCCCCGGAGAA
>JACPEF010000195.1 GCA_016183675.1 Betaproteobacteria bacterium | reverse complement strand
TGCTGTTCGGCGCGACCGGACCACTGCCCCCGCGCATCGAGGCGGTCCACCACCTCGATATCAACGAATACCAGGGCCTGCACGCCCTCCAGTTAACCGTCGAGCATTGGCAGCCCGCGTCGGAATGAAGCCCGCGCATGTATAATTTGGTTTTCGCGCGACACCTTTCTATGGAAGCCGAACAGATCAACGCCATAGCGAAGCGGCTGCAGGACGTGGACTCCCGCGCTGCGGAGCTGCGGAGGTATCTTTGACTTCGAGGGCAAGAAGGCCCGGCTTGAAGCGCTGAGGAAGGAATTCGAGGATCCCGGTCTCTGGTCGGACACGAAGCGCGCCCAGGAGCTCGGCAGGGAGAAGAAGGCGCTCGAGTCCGTCGTCGGAACGCTGGAGGCAACGGCGAGCACGCTGCGCGACTCCGCGGAGCTGTTCCAGATCGCAAAGAGCGAGCAGGATGAGGCGGCCCTGCGCGCGATCGACAGCGACGCCCGCGCGCTCGAGAAGACGGTGGCGGACCTGGAGTTCCGCCGCATGTTCCCCAATCCCCTCGATCCCAACAACTGCTTCGTCGATATCCAGGCGGGCTCGGGCGGCACCGAAGCGCAGGACTGGGCGCAGATGCTCGAGCGGATGTACACGCGCTACTGCGAGCGCAAGGGCTTGCGCGTCGAGCTGCTCGAGGAGTCACCTGGCGAGGTCGCCGGCATCAAGAGCGCGGCACTCAAGGTGAGCGGAGACTACGCCTACGGGCTCCTGCGCACCGAGACCGGCGTGCACCGGCTCGTGCGCAAGTCGCCGTTCGACGCCAACAACCGGCGCCATACCTCGTTCGCGAGCGTGTTCGTCTGCCCGGAAGTGGACGAGACCATCGAGATCGCCATCAACCCGGCGGACCTGCGCGTGGACACCTTCCGCGCGTCCGGCGCAGGCGGCCAGCACGTGAACAAGACCGACTCGGCGATACGCATTACGCACCTGCCGACGGGCATCGTGGTGCAGTGCCAGAACGACCGTTCGCAGCATCGCAACCGGGCGGAGGCGATGGCGATGCTCAAGTCGCGGCTCTACGAGCTCGAGTTGAGAAAACGCCAGGAGGAAAAGCAGGCGCTGGAAGACGCCAAGACCGACATCGGCTGGGGCCACCAGATCCGCTCCTACGTGCTCGACCGGTCGCGCATCAAGGACCTGCGCACCAACGTCGAGATCGGCAACACCCAGGCAGTGCTCGACGGCGACCTCGACGATTTCATCAGCGCCAGCCTGAAGCAGGGCCTTTAATCAATCCCACCTCAAACGGCGACCAGCATGGCCGAGAACCCGCGGGATCCTTCCTACAGCGGAGAGCCCGAACAGGCTCATGACCGCGAGAAACTGGTCGCCGAGCGCCGCGCCAAGCTGAAGGCGCTGCGCGAGAAGGGCTTCGCCTATCAGAACGATTTCCAGCGCCGGCACCTGGCGGCGGATCTCGTCGAAAAGCACGAAAAAACCGACCGCGACGCGCTCGATCTCAACCCGGTCGTGGTCAAGGTCTCCGGCCGCATCATGCTCAAGCGGACGATGGGCAAGATCACTTTCGCCAATATCCAGGACATGAGCGGCCAGATCCAGATCTTCGTCGCTGACAACGCGCCCGGCAAGGAGGTGCACGAGGCATTCAAGCACTACGACATCGGCGACATCATCGGTGTCAGCGGCGTGCTGTTCAAGACCAGGACCGATGAGCTCACCGTGCGCGTGAGGGAGCTCAAGCTGCTCGCCAAGTCGCTGCGGCCGCTGCCCGAGAAGTTCCACGGGCTGACCGACCAGGAGCTGCGCTACCGCCAGCGCTACGTGGACCTCATGGTCAACGATGATTCGCGCCTGCTCTTCGTGCAGCGCTCGCGCATCATCCAGGCGATCCGGACTTTCCTGCTCAACCGGCGCTATCTGGAAGTCGAAACGCCGATGATGCAGCCGATCCCGGGCGGCGCCGTGGCGCGCCCCTTCGTCACGCACCACAACGCGCTCGACATGGAGCTCTTTCTGCGCATCGCGCCGGAGCTTTACCTGAAGCGGCTGGTCGTCGGAGGCTTCGAGAAGGTATTCGAGATCAACCGCAACTTCCGCAACGAGGGGATCTCGACCAAGCACAACCCCGAATTCACCATGCTCGAGCTGTACGCGGCGCACACCGATTACGAGTACATGATGTCCACCATCCCGCAAATATTGCTGTACGCCGCCAAGTCTGCCCTCGGGACCACCAAGCTCACCTACCAGGGCCACGAGATCGATCTGGCGCAGCCGTACCAGCGGCTCACCATCACCCAGGCGATCAGGCAGCACCACCCCGGAGCTTCCGATGCGGTGCTCAACGACCGCGATGCGCTTCTCGCGAGGTTGAAGGAGCTCAACATCGCGTACCGGCCGGCCGACGGGATCGGGGGCCTGCGGCTCACGTTGTTCGAGAACACGGTGGAGGACAAGCTGATCCAGCCCACGTTCATCCTCGACTATCCCGCCGAGGTGTCGCCGCTCGCGCGCCGCAGCGACCAGAACCCGGAGATCGCGGAGCGCTTCGAGCTCTACATCGCCGGGCGCGAGATCGCCAACGGCTTCTCCGAGCTGAACGATCCCGCGGAGCAGGCGGCGCGCTTTCAGCAGCAGGTGAAGCAGAAGGAAGCGGGCGACGCCGAGGCCATGCATTACGACGCCGACTACATCCGCGCGCTCGAATACGGGATGCCCCCCGCCTCCGGCGCCGGCGTCGGCATCGACCGGGTGGTGATGCTCTTCACCGACAGCCCGTCGATCCGCGACGTGATCCTGTTCCCGCTGCTGCGTCCCGAGGAACGGTGAGCGGTAAACGGTAAGCAGTGAGCAGTTGGAGGCTGCCGATACCCGGCTAACCGCTCACCGCTTACCGATGTTTATGGACCGTCCGCTCTGGCAACCCTCCCCCGAGCGCGTCGCGAGCGCGAACCTGACCGCGTTCACGCGCCACGCGCGCAGCCGCTGGGGCGTGAAGGCAGGCGATTACGGGGGCCTCTACCGTTGGTCCGTCAACGAGCCGGAGCAGTTCTGGCAATCGGTGTGGTCGTTCTGCGGCGTGATCGCCGACAGCCGGGGTGGCCCGGTAGTCATCCACGGCGACAAGATGCCGGGCGCGCGCTGGTTTCCGGAAGCGCGGCTCAATTTCGCCGAGAATCTGCTGCGCCGCCGCGACCGCGGGACCGCCATCGTGTTCTGGGGAGAGGACCGCTTGAAGAGCCGCGTCAGCTACGCCGAGCTCTACGACGAAGTGTCGCGGCTCTCGCAGGCGCTGCGCGCGGCCGGCGTGAAGCCCGGCGACCGCGTCGCGGGTTACATGCCTAACGTTCCCGGCACGGTAATCGCGATGCTCGCCGCGGCGAGCCTCGGGGCCATCTGGTCCTCGTGCTCGCCGGATTTCGGCAGTCAGGGCGTGCTCGACCGCTTCGGACAGATCGAGCCCAAGGTCCTGTTCGCGGCGGACGGCTATTTCTACAACGGCAAGACGGTCGACATCGTCGCCCGTCTTAAGGAAATCGCCGGCAATCTTCCTTCGCTGCAAAAAATTGTTATTGTGCCTTACACGCAACGCAAACCCGTTATCGACGGAATTCCGAATTCCGTCAATGTGCACGAGTTCATGGCGCCGTACCGGCCGCACGAGATCCGCTTCGAGCGCCTGCCGTTCAATCATCCGCTCTACATCCTGTACTCCTCCGGCACCACCGGCGTGCCCAAGTGCATCGTGCACGGTGCCGGCGGCACCCTGCTCCAGCACCTCAAGGAGCACCAGCTGCACGTGGACCTGAAGCCGGGCGGGCGCCTGTTCTACTTCACGACCTGCGGCTGGATGATGTGGAACTGGCTCGCCTCCGCGCTCGCCTCGCGCGCGACCATCCTGCTCTACGACGGATCGCCCTTGATCGCCGGCGGGCGCATCCTGTTCGATTTCGCCGACACCGAGCGCATGAACGTTTTCGGCACCTCGGCCAAGTACATAGACAACATCGCCAAGCTCGGCCTGAAACCGCGCGAGACGCACCGGCTGACGGCGCTCAAGTCCCTGCTTTCGACCGGCTCTCCGCTGGTGCCGGAGAGCTTCGACTACGTCTACCGCGAGATCAAGCGCGATGTCCACCTCGCCTCAATCTCCGGCGGCACCGACCTGATCTCCTGCTTCGCGCTCGGCAATCCGACCGGCCCGGTGTGGCACGGCGAGCTGCAGTGCCGGGGGCTCGGCATGAAGGTCGAGGTCTTCAACGAGGGAGGTAGGCCCGTGCGAAGCGAAAAAGGCGAGCTCGTCTGCACCGCGCCCTTTCCATCCATGCCAGTCGGCTTCTGGAACGACCCTGACGGCGAGAAGTACCGCGCCGCGTATTTCCAGAGATTCCCGGGCGTGTGGTGCCACGGCGATTACGTGGAGCTGACCGGGCACGACGGGCTCATCATCTACGGGCGCTCGGACGCGGTGCTCAATCCGGGCGGCGTGCGCATCGGTACCGCCGAGATCTACCGCCAGGTCGAGCAGCTCGACGAGGTCGTTGAAAGCCTCGTCATCGGACAGGACTGGCCGCCCGACCGCCCGGATGACGTGCGGGTCGTGCTGTTCGTGCGTTTGCGCGACGGGCTCCGGCTCGACGACGCCTTGATCGAGAAGATCAGACGCCGCATCCGCGACAACGCCACCCCGCGCCACTTGCCGGCGAAGATCGTGCAGGTCGCGGACGTACCGCGCACCAAGAGCGGGAAGATCGTCGAGCTCGCGGTGCGCAACGTCGTCCACGGCCGGCCGGTGAAGAACCTGGAGGCGCTCGCCAATCCGGAAGTGCTCGAGCTCTACCGGAACCGCCCGGAGCTGGCGTCCTGATCCGCGCGTGACGCTTGTCACACGCGCACCCCTCTCACCGATGAATGTCGCCGGCCGGCGACGCCTCTTTCGCAGGAATAGGCGCGCAATTCACGCATCGCACGTAAAAGAGTAATGCCGCGCGCAGTATTTCACATCCCCCTGTCATATGCCTGCGTAACATGTGCGTTGTTGGAAACGCGGGTTTCCAGATCAGGAAGGAGGCCAACCATGTCCGACACGCAATCTAAAACCCAAGTCAGTCCGATCGTCGCGATCGCGGCCGTGTCCGTCGTCATCTTCAGCGCGGTGGGAGTGGGAGTGATGACCGGCGTCATTCCGAGCTCGTTCTCGAGGACGGCCGAGCAACCGCAGCAGGCCACGTCCGCCGCCTCTGGGCCCGCCGACAAACGACAGCAGCAGAAGACCGCATCCACGCAGAGGAAGGCCGCATCCGAACCGAGCCGCGTCGCTTCGGCGGAATCCGCCAAACCCGGGGCCCGAGTATGCGCGTCCTGCGGAACGGTCGTTTCCGTCAACGTAGTGAAGCAGGAAGGCGAAGGCACCGGCCTCGGCGCGGTGGCGGGCGGCGTCGTTGGCGGCGTGCTTGGCAACCAGGTCGGCAGCGGCAGCGGCCGCAAGGTCGCCACCGTCGCGGGCGCGGCGGGCGGCGCATACGCCGGCCATCAGATCGAGAAGCACGTGAAGTCCACGCAGTACTACAACGTCGCAGTGCGGATGGACGACGGCTCGACGCGCGCGGTCTCGTACGACAAGGAGCCCGCGTTCCGCGCCGGTGACAAGGTGCGGATCGTGGACGGCGCCCTGGTTCTGAACTGAGTTCGTTCCCCCTGTGGGCCGCGCGCGAGCGCGGCCTTTTTTTTTGTACCGGCTCCACCGACCCTGCGAGGTACGCAGCGAAGACGCTCGCTTGACACTCCGATTCGCCGCCACCTAGAGTCCGAGGCTGCCATGACCGGATTTGCCCTGACTCTCATCCTCGCCGCTGCGTTTGTCCACGCAACCTGGAACTATCTCCTCAAGCGTTCCGGCGGCGGCACTGCGTTTGTCTGGCTGTTTGCGGCCATTTCTGCGGCGTTCTACGCTCCGCTCGCGGCCGCAGTCGTGTGGTGGGTGAATCCGGCGCTCGGCTGGATGTCGATCGCCTTGATGCTGGCGAGCGCCGCGCTGCATACCGCCTACTACCTGTTGCTCGACCGCGGCTATCGTTCGGGTGGCGACCTCTCGCTCGTCTATCCCCTGGCGCGCGGCAGCGGCCCGCTGATCACCGTGCTCGTCGCCGTCCTGCTGCTCAACGAGCGTCCCTCGGGGGTCGCGCTCGTCGGCGCATTGCTCATCGGCTGCGGCGCGGTGCTGCTCACCGGAAACCTCGCGGCCCTGCGCAGCCGCGGCAGCCTGCTCGCCGTCGGCTACGCTTTGCTCACGGGCGGCATGATCGCCGCCTACACGATCGTGGACAAGGTCGCAGTGGCAGCGTACCTCGTCCCGCCGATACTGCAGGACTGGGCCGCGAATTTCGGACGCCTGCTGCTGATGACACCGACCGCGCTTCAGTCCCGGAGGGAGATCACGCCGACCTGGCGGCGCGCCAGAATGGAAATCATCGCGGTCGCCCTGCTCTGCCCGCTGTCCTACATCCTGGTGCTCACCGCGATGGTGTTCACGCCCGTGAGCTACGTCGCCCCGGCGCGCGAAGTGAGCATCCTTATCGCCGCGTTGATGGGAACCCACCTGCTGCGCGAAGGGGACGTGGTGCGCCGCCTGGCGGCCGCGACGGCGATGGTCGCAGGGATTACCTGCCTTGCGGTGGGCTGATCGTTGCCACGTTCAAAGTTCAAAGTTCAAAGTTCAAAGTTCAAAGTTGAAACCCCGAACCCGGAACCTGGAACCTGGAACCTGGAACTGGTAATCGCCGACGGGGTCGGCGATTACCAGTTCCAGAATTGCCACCAGGGCACGCTCGCCTTGCGGGGGTCGCCCTTCAGGTACTTGCTTTCGGGAAAGTTCTTCTTGAGCACGCGTTCGGCGTCGTCGCGCAGGTCCGTCATGCCGAGCGCGTCGTAAGCCCTGACCAGGATCACCAGCCCTTCCTCGTTCGCCGGTGCCTGCGGGTAGGTCTTGAGAGCGGTCTGCGCGCGGTTGGCCGCGGCGACGTACGCGCCGCGCTTCATGTAATAGCGAGCCACGTGGACTTCATGTGCCGCGAGCGCGTTCACCAGGTAGTTCATGCGTGCGATCGCATCCGGCGTGTACTTGCTGTCGGGGAACCGCGTCACCAGGTCCTTGAAAGCCTCGAATGCTTCGCGGGCCGCTTTCGGATCGCGCTCGCTAAGATCCTGCCCGCTGATGTACCCGAGCCAGCCCAGGTCGTCGTTGAAGTTGGCGAGTCCCCGCAGGTAATACACGTAGTCGACGTTGGGATGATTGGGATGCAGCTTGATGAAGCGCTCGGCCGCAGTGATGGCCTGCGCCGGCTCGCTGTCCTTGTAGTACGCATAGGCGATCTCGATCTGCGCCTGCTGCGCGAAGCGGCCGTGCGGGTAGCGCGATTCGAGCTTCTCGTAATACTTGATCGCCTGTTCGTAGTCGCGGTTGTTGAGGTTGGATTTGGCCTCGGCGTAGAGCTTCTGCGCCGACCAGCCCTTGGTCTCGTCGGCCAGTTCCGGCAGCAGGCCGCACGCCGCCATGAGGATACCGGCGAGTACCGCTAAACTATGACGCAGAATGAGCCGCATGAACTCTCCCGAAAATTATAGCGCAAACCGCCCCGGGCCCGCGCCCCTGAAGCTTACGGTGCCCGCGGAATGCGCAGGCCTGCGGTTGGACCAGGCGCTTTCTCGTTTGTTGCCGGAGTATTCGCGCAGCCGGCTCGCGCAATGGGTCCGGGCGGGCCGGGCCACGCTCGACGGCCGGGCGGTGCTCCCGCGGCAAAAGGTCCGGGGTGGAGAGATTATCGACATCGTCCCCTCTCCCGATCCTGCAACCCTCGCGCAAAGTGCAGAAAACATCCCGCTCGACATCGTCTACGAGGACGGGGCGCTGCTGGTCGTCAACAAGCCAGCGGGGCTCGTCGTGCACCCGGGGAGCGGCAACTGGAGCGGAACCCTGCTCAACGCCCTGCTCCAGCACGCGCCTGCCCTCGCCAACATCCCGAGAGCGGGCATCGTGCACCGCCTCGACCAGGACACGAGCGGCCTGCTGGTGGTCGCAAAGACGCTTCCCGCTCAGACCGACCTCGTGCGCCAGCTCCAGGCGCGCAGCGTGAGGCGCGAGTACCTCGCCGTGGTGCACGGGCGCGTGGCGCGCGACGGGAAGATCGAAGTTCCGATCGGCCGCCATCCCGTCAAGCGCACCCGAATGGCGGCGCTCGCGCGCGGCCGGCACGCCGTGACGCATTATGAGGTGATCGAACGCTACCTCAACGCCACGCTGCTGCGCTGCCGGCTCGAGACCGGGCGCACGCACCAGATCCGGGTGCATCTCAGTTCGCTGGGCCATCCGCTAATCGGCGACGCGACTTACGGCAAGCGCAATGCGGCGCTCGCCTTCCCGCGGCAGGCGCTGCATGCGGAACGCCTGGCGCTGCTTCATCCGCAGACGCGGCGAACGATGAACTGGCGCGTCGCGCCGCCCGCCGACATGCGGCGGCTGATCGCATCACTCCGCGCTCAAGCAGTGAAATGAATTCCTTGCATCCCGACTGGATCGTCCCCGATTGGCCCGCGCCGGCGAACGTGAAGGCGGTCATCACGACCCGCGCCGGAGGGGTGAGCGGTGGTCCTTTCGCCAGCTTCAATCTCGGCTTGCGCGCCGGGGACGACCCGCGGGCGGTCGCCGCCAACCGTGCGCGCCTGCGCGCCGCCCTGCCGCAGGAGCCGAAGTGGCTGCGGCAGGTGCACGGCATCGGGGTCGCCGACGCGGACGCGATCACCGGCGCAACAGAAGCCGATGCGAGCATCGCGCGCGGCGCAGGAACCGTATGCGTGGTGATGATCGCGGACTGCGTGCCGGTCCTGTTTACAGATCGCGCCGGGTCCGTGGTGGCGATCGCGCACGCGGGCTGGCGCGGGCTGGTTGGTGGAGTGATCGAAAACACGGTAAGCGCGCTCGCGCGTGATCCGGGCGAGCTTCTTGCCTACCTCGGTCCCGGAATCGGCTCCGGCGCGTTCGAAGTCGGGCCCGACGTGCGCAACGCGTTCATCGCGCGCGTTCCGCAAGCCGCCGCCGCTTTCGCGCCGCACGTGCCCGGGAAATGGCTCGCCGACCTCTTCCTGCTCGCGCGCCAGCGCCTGCGGCGGGCCGGCGTTGAAAGCATCCACGGGGGCGGCGTGTGCACCTACACCGACGCCGCGCGGTTCTTTTCCTACCGCCGCGACAAGACGACGGGCCGCATGGCGGCGCTGATCTGGCGCGAGGAATTTATCGGATCAAGATCCGATAAATTCCTTGGGCAAGACCGCCCGCACGAAAACGGCAGGAAGGAATGTAAGCAGCCTGTCGGACCGTCAGGTCCGACAGGGTGCTGGATCACGTATAATTGCGCGCTTCGCTCGACGCGGATGCGCAACGCGCGCCGGTCAGCGGAAGAACTGAAAATCCCAGCATGAGCGCATTCACCTGGATTCTCGTGTCGACCGTGGCGGGCGGGATTCTCTCCGTTGTCGCCGCGGGAGCCGTTGCGCTCAATGCGCGCATCAGCCACGTGCCAGTGCTGATCAGCTACGCGGTGGGGGCCCTGCTCGGCGCGGTGTTTCTCGATCTGTTGCCCGAAGCATTCGGCAGGTCCGACAGCCTGGAGCAGATGGCGGCTACGATCCTTGCCGGCATCCTGGTGTTCTTCGTGCTGGAGAAGCTAGTGCTGTGGCGTCACTGCCATGTGGAACAGTGCGAAGCGCACGATCCGCCGCAGGTCACGCACGACCACGGCCGCAGCGGCATGATGATCATGATCGGCGACACCTTTCACAATTTCGTGGATGGCGTGCTGATCGCCGCGGCGTTTCTCGCCAACCATGAGCTGGGCATCGTCACCGCGCTCGCCATCATCGCCCACGAGATCCCGCAGGAAGTGGGCGATTTCCTGATCCTCCTGCATTCGGGCTACACGAGGACCCGCGCCCTGCTGCTCAACCTGCTCTCGAGCGCTGCGATGGTGGCGGGCGGCGTGCTCGCTTATTTCGCGCTGCAGACCATGGAGCAATGGATACCACCGCTGCTCGGGCTCGCCGTTGCGAGCATGCTCTACGTATCGGTGGCCGACTTGATCCCCGGCCTTCACAGGCGCCCCGAATTGCACGCGACCGTGCAGCAGGTCGCTCTGATCGCCCTCGGCGTGGCCACCATCTGGCTGGTGGGCGAGCTTGCGCACTCCACCGCCTGAAACGCCCGCCTTCTGCCCCGCCCCTGCAGCAAGACGCGCACCGCGACGGTGCGATTCCGGCGCCGCGCGCCGGCACGACAAACCGGCAGGCAGTTGCTAGCATATATGGGTCGGGCGGCGTCTCCCCGCTTTCGCCGTCTTGCAATGTGCCCGGCCTCCGGTCACCGCCCGACACGACGCTCCATCCGTATCTCATGAGTCGCTCCGCTGACGGCCCCGACACCACGCGCGAGCGGATTGACGCCCTCAACCGCAGCCTGCTCGAGCGCGTGGTACGGCCGCTCGGGATCAACGCGAGTTTCGACGTTGCCGAGATCGTGAGGTCGCTCACCGCCGGCCTCGCTCAGAACCGCGGGCACTGGCTCGAGATCCAGAACCGCTACTACCGGATGCAGCTCGAGCTGTGGGCAAGTTACGCGCTGCCGCGGCGCGACGCACCGCCGCAGCCGGTCATCGAGCCCGACCCCGCAGACCGCCGGTTCCGCGCGCCCGAATGGCGCGAGGAGCCCTATTTCGAGTACTTGGCGCAGTCCTACCTGCTCGCCGCACGGTGGCTCAAAGAAGTCGTGGACAGCGCCAAGCTCGAGCCCCACACCAAGAAGAAGCTCGATTTCTTCGCCCGGCAGTTCATCGACGCGATGTCGCCCGCCAACTTCGCCTGGAGCAATCCCGAGGCGCTCAAGGTCGCGGCCGACACCGAGGGCGAAAGCGTCGCGCGCGGATTGCGGAACCTCGCCGCCGATCTCGGGAAGGGCATGATCTCGATGACCGACGAGAGCGCATTCGAGGTCGGGCGCAACCTGGCCATCAGTCCGGGGGCGGTGATCCATGAAAACGACTTCATGCAGCTCATCCAGTACCGCCCCGCCACCGAGACCGTGTTCGAGCGGCCGCTGGTGATGGTGCCTCCCTGCATCAACAAGTACTACATCCTCGACCTGCAGCCCGAGAACTCGTTCGTGCGATTCGCCGTGGAGCGGGGCCATACGGTGTTCATGGTGTCGTGGCGCAACATGCCGCAAGAGATGGGGCGCGCGACGTGGGATGATTATCTCGACCACGGTGTGATCAGCGCGCTGACCGTGGCGGCTGAAGTCTGCAGGGTCGAGCAGGTCAACGCGCTCGGCTTTTGCGTCGGCGGCACGCTGCTCGGCTCGGCGCTCGCCGTGCTGCGCGCCAAAGGGGCGAACCCCGCGGCAAGCCTCACTCTCCTCGCGGGCATGCTCGACTTCAGCGACACCGGCGAGCTCGGCGTCTTCGTGGATGAGCCCTACGTGCGCAAGCGCGAGCAGGATTTTGCGGAAGGCGGCGTGCTGCACGGGCGCGAACTCGCGCTCACCTTCGCGAGCCTGCGCGCGAACGATCTCATCTGGCACTATGTGGTGAACAACTATCTCAAGGGGCGCACGCCGGAGGCATTCGACCTGCTCTACTGGAACGGCGACAGCACCAATTTGCCGGGTACGATGTACGCCTATTACGTGCGCAACATGTACCTGGAGAACAACCTGCGCGTGCCGGGCAAGCTCACCCTGTGCGGGGTGCCGGTGGACTTGGGCCGGCTCGATATGCCCGCCTATGTGCTCGCCACTCGCGAGGACCACATCGTGCCGTGGAAGACGGCCTACGCCGGCACGCGCCTGCTTGAAGGTAGAATCGACTTCGTGCTGGCGGCGAGCGGGCACATCGCCGGGATCGTGAACCCGGCCTCGAAGAACCGCCGCAATTACTGGCTCAACCCGGCACAGGAGGAGGATCCGCAACGATGGCTCGCGGGAGCCGCGTCGCATCAGGGTAGCTGGTGGACGCACTGGAGCGCGTGGCTCGCCCCGTTCGGCGGCAGTCGCGTTGCTTCCCGTGGCGTGCTTGGCAGCGGGCGCTATCGCGATATCGAGCCCGCCCCGGGACGCTACGTCAAGGAAAAATGCGGGTAACTTGACCTCCCTCAACGGGGCGCCGCGGGATGCCGTTAGCTTCGGTCAAGTAAGCTGTCAACGAGGAGAGCAACCATGGCACAACGCGTGGCAGTCGTTACCGGTGGAATGGGGGGAATCGGCGAAGCCATCTGCATGCGGCTCGCGAAAGCCGGGCACAGGGTCGTCGCGACGTATTCCCCCGGCAACACCAGGGCCGACCAATGGGTGAAGGACATGAAGGCCCAGGGCTTCGACTTCAGCGCGGTGCAGGTGGACGTCACCAATTTCGACACCTGCCAGAAGGCGGCGGGGAAGATCCAGTCCGAGGTCGGGGCGGTGGACATCCTCGTGAACAACGCCGGCATCACGCGCGACGCAACCTTCAGGAAGATGGGCAAGCTCGACTGGGACGCGGTCATGCGCACCAACCTCGACAGCGTGTTCAACATGACGAAGCCCGTGTGCGATGGCATGGTGGACCGCGGCTGGGGCCGCATCATCAACATCTCGTCGATCAACGGGCAGAAAGGCCAGTTCGGCCAGAGCAACTACTCCGCCGCGAAAGCAGGTATGCACGGCTTCACCAAAGCCCTCGCGCAGGAGGTCGCGCGCAAGGGCGTAACCGTCAACACGGTCTCGCCGGGTTACATCGGGACGAAGATGGTGCTGGCGGTAGCCAAGGATATTCTCGACACCAAGATCATTCCCCAGATTCCGATGGGACGGCTCGGCAGGCCGGAAGAAGTCGCGGCGCTGGTCGCGTACCTGTGTACCGATGACGCAGCCTTCATCACCGGCGCCAACCTCGCGATCAACGGCGGCCAGCATATGTATTAGAAGCCGGGCGCAGTAAGCGGTGAGTGGTGGCGATCTCCGTTGGTCAGGCGAGCTTTTTTGCTGCACCGCCAACGTTGATCATCGCCCCCGCGGATCCTGTTGATTTACCGAGATTTTTCAAACCCTTAGATTGCAATGCCGGCGTTGCTCTGCAATAATATACGTTTCCTCGAGGGGGGCGGGTCATCATGACGCAACAGCCCAGGATCATCAAGAAGTATCCCAACCGCCGGCTTTACGACACCGAAACAAGCAGTTACATCACGCTCGTGGACGTCAAGAAGCTGGTGTTGGAGCAGGTTGACTTCAAGGTGGAGGACGCCAAGACCCACGAAGATCTGACGCGCGCCATCCTGCTGCAGATCATCCTGGAAGAGGAAACCGCCGGTGCCCCGATGTTCTCGAGCGACATGCTCTCCCAGATCATTCGGTTCTACGGCAACGCCATGCAGGGGATGATGGGCAGCTACCTCGAGAAGAACATCCAGACCTTCATCGAAATCCAGAAGCGGCTGCAGGACCAGTCGCGGCAGATTTATGGCGAGAATCCGATGCTCAACTCCGATGCCTGGAGCGAGTTCGTCAGGATGCAGGGACCCGCGATCCAGGGGCTGATGGGCCGCTATCTCGAGCAGAGCGCCAACGCCTTCATGGAAATGCAGCTGCAGCTGCAGCGACAGACCCGCAATCTCTTCGGCAGCTTCCCTTTCCCCGATTTCGCCGGCGGTGCCTACCGCCAGGGCACCGAAGCCCGTACCTCCGAGCCGGCCAGGAACGAAGACCAAAAGCCCGAAACCGGCGAGGGCAAGAGCTGAGCGGGGCTGACGCCCCCTCTTCCCGAAGTGCCGCAAGCGTCCCCCAAGGTCGGCTTCGTCTCGCTCGGCTGTCCCAAGGCGCTGGTTGACTCGGAGCGCGTCCTCACGCAGTTGCGTGCCGAGGGCTACGCGGTCGCTCCGAGTTACGAGGACGCCGACCTCGTCGTCGTCAACACTTGCGGCTTCATCGACGACGCGATCAGAGAATCACTCGAGGCGATCGGCGAGGCGCTTGCGGAAAACGGCCGGGTGATCGTCACCGGCTGCCTCGGCGCCAAGGGCGACATCGTGAAGAAGACCCACCCGCGCGTGCTCGCGGTGACCGGCCCGCACGCGACCGAGGCAGTGATGCGCGCGGTGCACGAGCACCTGCCGCAGCCGCACGACCCGTTCACGAGCCTCATCCCGCCGCAGGGCATCAAGCTCACGCCGCGGCACTATGCCTATCTCAAGATCGCCGAGGGCTGCAACCACCGCTGCACCTTCTGCATCATCCCGTCCCTGCGCGGCGATCTCGCGAGCCGCCCGATCGGCGAACTGATGCAGGAAGCGGAAAACCTCGTGACAGCGGGCGTGAAAGAACTGCTCGTCATCTCGCAGGACACCAGCGCCTACGGGGTGGACGTGAAGTACCGCACTGGCTTCTGGCGCGGCCGGCCGTTGAAAACCCGCATGACCGACCTCGCTCGCGCGCTGGGCGAGCTGGGCGTCTGGGTGCGGCTGCACTACGTTTACCCCTACCCGCACGTGGACGAGGTCGTGCCGCTGATGGCGGAGGGGAAACTCCTGCCCTACCTTGACGTGCCTTTCCAGCACGCGAGCCGTCGCATACTCAAGCTCATGAAGCGCCCCGCGAGCGCGGAGGACAACCTCGCGCGTATCCGGAACTGGCGCGAGATCTGTTCGGGCATCACGATCCGCAGCACCTTCATCGTCGGCTTCCCCGGCGAGAGCGGGGCCGAGTTCGAGGAACTGCTCGCGTTCCTCGAGGAAGCGGAGCTCGACCGGGTCGGCTGTTTCGCCTACTCCCCGGTGGAGGGTGCAGCGGCCAACGCTCTCCCCGGCCACGTGCCGGAGGAATTGAAGCAGGAGCGGCGTGCGCGTTTCATGAAGCTACAGGAGAAGATCAGCGCGCGGCGTCTCAAGCGCAGGGTGGGTAAGACCCTCACCGTGCTGGTTGACGAAGTCAACGCCGATGGCGCCATCGCGCGCAGCAGCGCCGATGCGCCGGAGATCGATGGAACGGTAGGCATCTCACCCTCGCCCAGGCTCAAGGCCGGTGAATTCGCAACCGTGCGGGTGACGCGCGCCGACGCCCACGACCTTTGGGCCGACGTTGTCTCCCGATGAGCCGACTGAGGGAATGGGCGCGGCGGTTGAAGGGCGAGATCGTTGCGCTGTGGTTCTGCACGCGCCACGCGCGTACGCCCTTCATCGCCAAGGCGCTCGTGGTGGCGCTTGTCGCCTACGCCTTCAGCCCGATGGACCTGATACCCGATTTCATCCCGGTGCTGGGTTACGTGGACGAGCTGATCCTCCTGCCGGTCGGCATCTGACTCGTGTTCAAACTCGTGCCGCGGGACGTGCTCGAGGAATGCCCGGCGCAGGCCGCGCGCTGGCTTGAAGAAAAACGCTCGCAGCCTCGCAGCCATGCGGCTACGGCGGTCATCGTCGCCGTGTGGCTGGCGGCGCTTTGGCTGGCGTGGCGGTGGGCCGAGTCGTGGCTTGCCTACTGAAGAACGATGCGGCTTCTTCCGCGCTGCGCGTGAACTTCATCGGCGGCAGGCTGCTCAAGATGCGCTTGCCGTAGCCGCGCGATACAAGCCGCGGATCGCACATCATCAGCACGCCGCGATCGGTTTCGTCCCGGATCAACCGGCCCGCCCCCTGCTTCAGCGTGATCACCGCCTCGGGCAGTTGATACTCGAGGAACGCGCTGCGCCCTTCGCGGTTCATCCGCTCTATGCGCGCCGCGAGAACCGGATCGTCGGGCGGCGCGAACGGCAGCTTGTCTATCACCACCAGCGACAGCGCCGGCCCACGCACGTCCACTCCCTCCCAGAACGAGTGGCTGCCCACCAGAACCGCATTGCCGAGATCGCGAAAGCGCACCAGCATCTCCGAGCGCGAGCCCTCGCCCTGCACGAGCAGCGGGTAATCGAGTCCGCGTTCCGCGAGCGCGCGCTGCAGCACCTCGCAGCCCTCGCGCATCGCGCGAAGACTCGTGAAAAGCATGAACGCGCCGCCGTCGGCCGCTTCGATCAGCGGGAGCGCCGACTCCACCACCGCCACGGTGTGCTCACGCGTGTTCGGATCGGGCAGCCGCTCCGGGATGTAGAGCAGCGCCTGGCTTGCGAAGTCGAAAGGGCTGTCCCAGCTCGCGGTGCGCGCCCCAACGAGCCCCATCTCGCCGCAGTAATGGCCGAAGTCGCGGCTCACCGACAGCGTCGCGGAGGTGAAGATCCATGCGCGCGCATGCTCTTCGAGCTGCCTGTGGAAGATCTCCGCGATCGAGAGCGGCGTCGAGTTGAGATGCAGCGAATGGCTGAAGAGCTCCACCCACCTCACGCGGTCGCCGTCCACGCCGCTGCGCCAGCGCTCGGTTTGCTCCGCAAGCGACAGCGACCGCTGCCAGCAACGCGCGAGGCCCTCGCTGCGCTCGGCCTGTCCCTTCAGCTCGCCGGCGAGCTCGTCCAGCCTCGCCAGCACGGCTCCAAGACCGGACTCAAAGGCCTCGTGATCCTCGAGCGCCCGCATCGGGAGGCGACCCGTATCTTCCTCGAAGGCGAGCCGCAGGTCACGCGCGGCCCTGTCGAGCGCTTGCGCCGCTTCCGGCAGGGGCGCGTAGTCCCTCGCCGCGGCCGCTGCTTCGAGCCGCGTATTGCGCGCAAGCTCGATCAACTGCGAGGTCGAGACGCTCTCGCCGAAGAACAGGCTCGCCGTCTCGGGAAGCTGGTGCGCTTCGTCGAAAATGACCGTGTTGCACGCGGGCAACAGTTCGGCCACGCCCTCATCGCGCAGGACCAGGTCGGCGAAGAACAGGTGATGGTTCACCACCACGACGTCGGCTGCGAGCGCCTGACGGCGCGCTTCCATGACAAAGCACCCGTCGTAGTGCGGGCACTGCGAGCCCAGGCAGTTCTCGCGCGTGGACGTTGCGTACGACCAGATGCCGGCGTTATCCGGCACCGTCGAGCAATCAGCCTTGTCGCCGGTCGTGGTGCGCCGGGCGAAGCGCGCAATCTGGTTCAGATAACGCGCGTCGTCGCGCGTCGGCAGCCGTCCGTCCTGGAGCGCGCGCTCCAGATGATAGTGGCAGACGTAGTTGGCGCGGCCCTTGAGCAGCGCCACCGTTACCGGCACCTTGAGCGCATCGCGCACGGTCGGGATGTCGCGGTCGAAGAGCTGGTCCTGCAAGGTCTTGGTGCCGGTGGAGATGATGACTTTGCCGCCGGAGAGTAGCGCCGGCACGAGATAAGCGAAGGTCTTGCCGGTGCCCGTTCCCGCCTCCGCCACCAACACGGTGTTCGCCGCGATCGCCTCCGCCACTGCTTCGGCCATCTCCACCTGGAACGGGCGAGCACGGAAGTTCTTCACTGCCTGCGCGAGCGGTCCGTCTGCGGAAAAGAAACGTTCGAGATGTGCGATCAATTCCGGGCCACGGTATCCAGCGGATGGGCCACTCTCCGTCCGCTCTTCTTTAAGGCGTGAGTGTAAAGCAAGTTGAAGGTTGAAATCCCGGGGGGCAGAATGATGCCTTACAAACTGAGGAGGCGTGACATGAAGGCGTACGTGGGCATCTCTGGCGCGATCTTCGGGATCGTCGCCGTGCTGCACCTTTTGAGGCTGGTACTTGACTGGCCCGCCCAGATCGGCACCTGGAGCGTCCCCTTCTGGGTGTCATGGCCAGCCTTGCTGGTCGCGGCCGGCCTCTGCATTTGGGCGCTGCAGCTCGCCCGTTCCTTGCGGCCCGCATCCTAAGAGGCTCTAAGAGGCTCTCGGGCTTTGCCGGCGTTCCCGGCGCGTCCTACCAGTAAGCAGTCCGAAGGCGTGACTCGTGACTGATCAGCAGGCTTTCCCCTGAATCCCGAATCCTGAATCCCGGATCCTGCCGGGCTACCGCAGCTCTTCGACCCTGATCAGCACGCGGCGGCTGCCGCTCGCGCCGGTCGAGCCGCGCCCGAGCAGGACCGACTGCTGCTCCGAGCTGTCCTGCGCGATGCCGCCGATCTCTATCCACTCGCCGAGCCGGCCAGAGACGGTGGTGACGACGCGCTGAACGTTGACGCCGCCCGGGACCTGGGTGGAGAGCATCTCGCGCTGCGGGCTGATGTCGAGCGTCACGCGGTCGCCGGAGACGCGTGGCAGAACGTAGAAGCCGGTCGTGACGTCGCGGTATTCGACGCTGTCCACGACCTGCTCCACCACCTGGCCACCCACCACGGTGCGCTGGACGCGCCGCTGCGGCACCGGCACCGACTGTCCCACGCGCACGAAGGCCTCGCGCCCTTCCATTACCTGCACGCTCTGGGTATTGCGGTCGCTTTCCGCCGAGCGCGTATCGAGGACCCGCGCCCGCAGGCGGTCGTCGCCGTCACGCAGCACCACGTTGCCTCCGCGCCGGTCGCCGCTGTCGGGCACGATCACCCGCGCACGGTCGCTGCCGATCCTGCCGGACACTTCTGAAGAACGCTCGCT
Organism: Betaproteobacteria bacterium; assembly: GCA_016183675.1. Classification (GTDB taxonomy): domain Bacteria; phylum Pseudomonadota; class Gammaproteobacteria; order Burkholderiales; family SG8-41; genus SG8-41. The sequence continues at coordinate 18,939 of JACPEF010000195.1, read as the reverse complement.
GCGGGTCGCGTCGGCGTCCTGCCGCACGGTAATAAGCAGACGGCGCGGCGCGGTGTCCACGCTGGCAAGAATGCGCTTGATCTCTTCCAGGTTGGCGGGCGTCGTGCGTACGACGAGCTGGCCCTGCAAGCCGCTCACGCTGCCTTCGCGCGCGAGCAGGGGCTGGATGATGGGTATCACGTCCTGGGCCGTGCGGTAGCGCAGCGGGATCACCTCGAGCACCATGTTTTGGGCATCCACGGCACTGGCCGCGATGACAAACAGGACCCACACCATCAGCCGCCGCCAGCCGGTAGGCAATCCCAGAATCGTTAGCAGAACTCGAGCCATGAGTGGATAACGCTGCGCTCACCCGGCAGTTTACGCCATCCGGTGTCTCTGTACCGGGCCATACAGAAACACAAATATCTAGTACAATCATACTTCTATACGGTATACTTAAGACATGAGATTAATGGTAACGGTGGCGGTCGCCATGGTGGCTGCGGGATGCTCGTCGCAGCCGTGGAGAGACAGCCAACGGGAAACAGAGCCGACGGCCACTCGGGCTTCGGTGCCATACGATCCATCGCGCTCCCAGGAGCTGGTGCTCCACGCACTCCGTTTCGTCGGCGTGCCCTACCGCTACGGCGGGGATTCGCCGGAGGCCGGCTTCGACTGCAGCGGGCTCGTGTGGCGCGTCTATCAGCAGGCCGCCGGGATCCCGCTGCCGCGCGACACCCACGCCATCAGCCAGGTCGGCGAAGCGATCGCCCGCGAGGAGCTGCAACCGGGTGACCTCGTGTTCTTCAACACGCTGCACCGGCCGTTTTCCCACGTCGGGATCTATCTCGGCGAGGAGCGCTTCGTCCACGCGCCGAGTCAGGGCGGCGCGGTGGAGATTGCGCGGATCAGCGAGCGCTACTGGCGGCAGCGGTTCGACGGGGCGCGCCGCATTCATTACTAGTGCCGTTCCAACTATTTGTGCCAATTCGCGCAACTCGTCTGAGACCGATTATCGCCGGTAGGGGAGCTGCCGGAATTTGGGGAGACAAGTTGGAACGGCACTAGGGCGTGACTGGTGACTCGCAATCTGGGAAGGGTGATAGCGGTTTTCCCTTCACCCTTCAATCCTTCCTCGTCACGGTCTTCTTCGCGATCCGTTCGCGGATTAACGAAAGGGCGGCGCGTGTCGCCCGCTCCCCTTCCTGAATAGCGAGCCGCCGCTGCTCGAAGCCGACCGCGGTCAGCTGTGACGTATCCGGCCGGATCACCACATCCGCTTCCGGCAACTCGTTGGCCGCGATCGCCTGCCCCATGATGACAAAAGTCTGTAGCAGCACATCCAGGGTGTCGCCTGTCTTGCCGTATTTCGGCCGGGCCGAAACGTCCACCGCGATTACGACATCAGCGCCAAGACTGCGCGCGACGCGTACCGGCACCGGACCGGTCAGACCGCCATCCACATAATCTTTGCCGTTGATTCGCACCGGCTGGAACACGCCGGGAATGCTGCTTGATGCTCGCACGGCCATGCCCGTATTGCCGCGGCGAAACACCACCTGTTCGCCGCTCTGCAGCTCGGTAACGACCACGGCGAAAGTACGGTTGAGCTTCTCAAGCGGTCGCTCCTGCACCGCGCGGTTGACGAAGTTCTGCAGCGCCTCACCCTTGATGATGCCGCGATCGGGTAACGACCAGTCGCCCAGCACGAATTCGTCGAGCTGAAGCGCAACGCGCTGCAGGTCGGCCGCGCCGTATCCAGCGGCGTAAAGCGCGCCGACGAAGCTCCCCGCGCTCACCCCGACGACGATATCCGGGGACACGCCGGTCGCCTCCAGGACCTTCAGCACGCCGACATGCGCAAAGCCGCGCGCCGCGCCCCCGCCCAGCACCAGCGCGATCCGGGGAGGCGTGACTTTGACTTCAGGCTTGGGTTGCGGCAGTGGTGTTTCCCGGGGCAGCTCGCGCGGCGGCGCCACACAGCCAAGAAGGCTGGCGACTGCCGCCAAGCAAATGAGATCCCGCAGCCTGCCCATGACACGGCGCTCTTGATGTCCCCGTCAGGACGACAACCGTTTGCGGGCTAAGTTCGCCAGGCGGCGCAGTTAGCGGCTTTCGCGTGCCGGGCGTACACGGCACAGGGACCATCCGCGCTAGGACATTGTTACGCAACGGTTGCAGGGCGAGCAGCACACGCCCCGCTGAATCGGACGGGGCCCAGGCGACGACTCCGCCGCGCGCGCCGCCGAATGCCGTCAGCCGACGAAAGGCACGGCAGTTCGCACCGCCCGCTCTCGAAGCTACCGCACGGCATGGTGCCGGCGAAGCCCGTGAACGGTTTCAGCGCGACGGACTCCAGGGCGGCAGCGTTTATGTAGAGGTTTCCGCCCACTCGGGGGCGTATGACTGGCCGCGAATACGGCAAGCAGTCCTAACAAACACGAATAGTTCTCATTTATATTGCATTTGAGAATAGTTCTTGTTAATATGGGCAAGACTTTCAACGACTTCGCATCACCCCACAGGAGATTTCAACGTATGATCAAAACGTTACCTCGCGGAACCTGGTCCTCGCTCGCGGTCTTGTTATTTGTGGCGAGCTTGGGGGCGCCTCGCTCGGCGATAGGACAAGAAAGAGTTCTGAACCTGTATTCCTCGCGGCACTACCAGACCGATGAATCACTCTACAACGGTTTCACCAAGCAGACCGGGATCAAGATCAACCGCATCGAAGGAACCGAAGACGCGCTGCTCGAGCGGTTGAAGAACGAGGGGCCGAACAGCCCGGCCGATGTGCTGATCACGGTGGACGTCGCCCGGCTGTGGCGCGCGCAGCAAATGAATCTCTTCCAGCCAGTCAAATCGCCGGTGCTGGAGCAACGCATCCCCTCCCACCTACGCGAACCCGGGGGGCACTGGTTCGGCTTTTCCAAGCGCGCACGCGTGATCGTCTACAACAAGCAGCTCGTCAACCCGGCCGATGTGCAGGACTACGAGGACCTCGCCCATCCGAAAATGAAGGGCAAGGTCTGCACGCGCTCGCTCGGCCACGTCTACAACCTGTCCCTCATGTCGGCGCTGATTGACCACCTCGGTGAAGCGAAGGCACAGCAATGGGCGCAGGGCATCAAAGCCAACCTCGCGCGCGACCCCAAGGGCGGTGACACCGACCAGATCCGCTCGGTGGCGGCGGGCGAATGCCAGGTCGCGATCAGCAACACCTATTATTACGTGCGGCTTGCGAGCTCTAAAAAGCCCGATGAGCGAGCGGCGGCGGAAAAGGTCGGCGTGATCTTCCCCAACCAGAAGAGCTTTGGAACCCACATCAACATCTCGGGCGGCGGCGTGCTGCGCCACGCACCCAACCGCGAGAACGCGTTCAAGTTCCTGGAGTACCTGGCAGGCGATCAGGCCCAGTCCTACTTTGCCAACGGCAACAACGAGTGGCCCGCCGTACCGGGCATCCGGCTCGATAATCCGGCACTCGCTGCACTCGGTTCATTCAAGGAGGACAAACTGAACGTCGGTACGCTGGGACAGAACCAGCCCCTCGCCCAGAAGGCATTCAACATCGTGGGCCTGAAGTAACGCGGCAAACAACAGAAGACCGTGGCCCTGTGCGGGAGCCTTTCATTTCAACGGGCAGCCGGTTCAGCCGCAGGCTCGTACGGCGCCAGCTCGGTGCCGGCCATGCGGCGCGCCCGCGCGATATTGCGCGATATCGCCATCAGCGGGATGAGCCCCGCCACAACGATCGCGAGCGCCGCCGTGGAAGCCTCCGCCAGCCGCTCGTCGTGCGCCAGGGTATACACCTGGGTCGCAAGCGTGTCGAAATTGAACGGCCGCATGACCAGGGTCGCGGGCAGCTCCTTCATGACTTCCACGAAGATGAGCAGCGCAGCGGTGAACAGACCGCGCGCCATGATCGGCACGTGTATCCGGAGCAGCGATTCGACCGGCCCGCAGCCGAGGCTGCGGGCCGCATCGTCCATGCTCGGCCGCACCTTGACGAGCGAGGCGTCGACCGTCTGCAGTCCGATCGAGAAGAACCGCACGACATAGGCGAACGCGAGGGCCGCGATGCCGCCCGTCAACAGCAATCCCGTCGAAATTCCGAAGCTCGATCTCATCCAGGCGTCGAGCGCATTGTCGAAGTGCGCCAGGGGGATCAGCACGCCGACCGCGATCACCAGCCCCGGGACCGCGTAACCCAGGCCGACCACGCGATTCACATTGACGCTGAACACGCCCGGGTGCAACCGGGCACTGTAGGCCATCAGCAGCGCCAGCACGACCAGCAATGCGGATGTGAGCGCGGCGAGCGTTACGCTGTTGGCCGCCAGTTGCACGAACCGTGGACCGAATTGGGCATCACCCTCGCCCAAGGCCATCTGCAGCAGCAGCCCCGCCGGAAGCAGGAACCCGAGCGCAAGCGGAACCGCGCACACCGCGGTAGCGGCGGCGGCCGGCAGCCCTGCGAGCCGCTGGCGCGAAGGCACGCGCGTGCGCTGCGAGGTTTCGTGGAAGCGCTTGCGGCGGCGGCTCGTGCGCTCGAAAAGCAGCACGAGCACCACGAAACCGAGGAGCGCTGCCGAGAGCTGCGCCGCGACCACGCGTTCGCCCATCGAGAACCATGCCTGATAGATGCCGGTGGTGAACGTGGGCACTCCGAAGTAGGACACGGTCCCGAAATCGGCGATCGTCTCCATCAGCGCGAGCGCCGCGCCGGCCACGACCGCCGGACGCGCCAGAGGCAGCGCCACGCGGAAGAAAACCGCAGTGTTGCCCAGACCCAGTGTGCGTCCTGCTTCGAGCAGGCTGGCCGAGCGCTCCAGGAAAGCCCCGCGGGCGAGCAGGTATACATAGGGATACAGGACGAGGATGAACATCGTGACTGCGCCCCCGAGCGAGCGCACATCGGGGAACCAGTAGTCAGCCTTCGACCATCCGGTCACCTCGCGCAACCACGTCTGCACCGGGCCCACGAATTGCAGCAGATCGGTATAGACGAAGGCGATCACGTATGCGGGCATCGCAAGGGGCAGGATCAGGGCCCATTCGAACGCGCGCCTGCCGGGAAACTCGTGCATGGCCGTGAGCCACGCAGTGGACACGCCCGCTGCGATCACTCCGATCCCAACGCCCACCAGCAACCAGAGCGTGTTCGCCGCGTACTCGGGCAGGACCGTCTGGGCGAGGTGTTGCCACACGCCGGGCGTGCCGGCGGCGAACAGGTGGACAAACACCGTGGCGACCGGCAGCGCGCACAGCGCGCCGATCGCGGTCGCGGCGAGCGTCAATCGGCCGATGCGCATGGGTAGTTCCCAGGCCGTGGAAAAATCGGTAAATGAGATCTAATATTATACGTATGTCCCTGAATTTACGTGAATCCGTTAACAGTGCCGGCGACGACCGCTGCCTCGTCGCCGATCCGCTCACGTTGCCGCTGCTCGCGATCAGCGGATTGCGTCACGCCTACGGGTCCAACGAAGTGATCAAGGGCCTGTCGTTCAGTCTCAACAAGGGCGCCATCGGCTGCCTGCTCGGCGCGAGCGGCTGCGGCAAGACCACCGTGCTGCGTTGCATCGCGGGTTTCGAGCCGGTGCAGGCGGGCGAAATCTGGCTCAACGGCCAGCTGGTGAGCCGGCGCCGCGTGCGGGTTCCGACCGAGGCGCGCCACGTTGGCATGGTGTTCCAGGATTACGCGCTCTTCCCCCATCTCACGGTCGCGGAGACCATCGCCTTCGGGCTGCGCAATGGGAACCGCGCAGCGCATGCGCATCGCGTGGATGAAGTGCTCGAGATCGTCCGATTGACCGAGCTGCGTGACAAGTATCCCGACGAGCTATCCGGCGGCCAGCAGCAGCGCGTCGCTCTGGCGCGCGCCTTGGCGCCGCGCCCGGACCTGCTGCTGCTAGATGAGCCGTTCTCCAACCTCGACGTGGATCTGCGCACGCAGCTCAGCGCCGAGGTGCGGGAAATCCTCAAGCAGCAGAATACTACTGCTATCCTCGTCACGCATGACCAGCACGAGGCGCTCAGCCTGGCCGATGAAATCGGGATCATGCGCGACGGGGCGATCGAGCAGTGGGACACGCCGTACCGTCTTTACCACGAGCCGGCAAGCCGCTATGTCGCGGATTTCATCGGCCAGGGCACGTTCCTGCCCGGAACGGTTCTCGGCGACCAGCGCGTCAAGGTCGAGCTTGGCGTGTTCCAGGGCAGCATCCCGCGCGACTGGCCGCAGGGCACCGCGGTCGACGTGCTGCTGCGGCCGGACGACATCCTGCACGATGACGCGAGCCCGCTGCAGGCGCAGGTGCTGCACAAGGCGTTCCGCGGCGCCGAGTTTCTCTACGCCTTGCAGCTGCCCGGAGGCGGGCGCGTCATGTCACTCGTCCCGAGTCACCACAATCACGCTATCGGCGAGAAGATCGGTATTCGCCTCGAGATCGACCATCTCGTCGCGTTCCGGCGCGACTCGGGCGACGAGCCCAGGAATGCGTAGAGAACCCATCAGCCGCAGAGGAACGCCGATTAACGCCGATGAAAATCAATGGTTTTTGGAGTTGGTCCTATCCGCGTTCATCTGCGTTCATCGGCGGTTTCGTACGCTCCTCGGGTTTCACCAGCGCGCGCAGCTCCCGCGCAAGCTCGTAGACCGCGAGCGCGTAGTTGACGCTGCGGTTGTAGCGCGTGATCACGTAGAAGTTGTTGAGGCCCAGCCAGAACTGCGGGCCGTGATCCGATTCGACCATGAACAAGGCTGCTTCCGCGTCCTCCGCGACCGGGGCCAGTGGCGTGACCCCCTGCTGCAGCAGATCTGCCATCTTCAGGTGCGGCCGGATGCCGGCCGCGATCACGGCCTCGACGTCGCTCTCCCCTACGTCGGCAGGCACGGCGATCAGCCCGCCCGCGCGCCAGCCGAACGACTGGTAGTAGTTGGCCACGCTGCCGATCGCGTCGGCCGCGGTGTTCCACAGGTCGCGCTTGCCGTCGCCGTTGAAGTCGAGCGCGAACTGGCGGTAGCTGCTCGGCAGGAACTGCGGGATGCCCATCGCGCCGGCGTATGAACCGCTCACGCCCAGCAGTTTGAAGCCCGCCTCACGCGCCAGCAGCAGGTATTCCTCGAGCTCTCTCTTGAACAATTCGGCGCGCGGGGGATAGTGAAATGCCAGCGTCGCCAGCGCTTCGAGGACCTTGAACGAGCCGGTGCTGCGGCCATAACGGGTCTCGATGCCGATGGTGGCAACGATGATTTCCTCGGGTACGCCGAACTTCGCGCTGGCACGGGCAAGCGCCGGTGCATTTCGCTCCCAAAACCGGACCCCTTCGGTGATGCGCGCGGAGTCCACGTAGCGAGCGCGAAACTCGTGCCAGGGACGCGCGGTAACGGGCGCCGAGATCGCCCGGATCACCGCGGGCCGTGCGCGAACTTGCGAAAACACGCGCCGCAGCCGCTCGCGCTCGAACTGATGCCTCTGCACCATCTCGTCTATGAAGACCTCGATCTCGGGCGGCAGCTGCCGTTGCGCCTGTACATCTGCTGCGCAAACGAAAAACGCAGCAGCCAGAGCGACCAACGTGCCCCACGAAAAGCAGGTCACGGAAAACCTGCCAGCGGGCCGGGAAACCATGAAGTGGGTTCGTCCACGTATCCTGTTACAGAAAACGAAAACGCCCCAAGGCAGAGGCGTTGTCGTTTTCTGGCGGAGAGGGTGGGATTCGAACCCACGATACGCTTGCGCGTATTCCGGTTTTCGAGACCGGCCCGTTCGACCGCTCCGGCACCTCTCCCAAGCGAAGGCGCGATTCTACCAACGCACACCAGGCTCGCCTAGCGCGGCTTGATCACGCTCGTCCCGTCCATGTAGGACCGCAGCGCGTCCGGCACCGTGACGCTGCCATCCCGGTTCTGGTAGTTCTCCAGAACCGCGACCAGCGTCCGGCCAACCGCAAGGCCCGAGCCGTTCAACGTGTGCACGAGCTCGGTCTTGCCCTTTTCATTGCGGAAACGCGCCTGCATACGCCGCGCCTGGAACGACTCGAAGTTGCTGCAAGAGGAGATCTCGCGGTACGCGCTCTGCCCCGGCACCCACACTTCGATGTCGTAGGTCTTGGACGCGGCGAATCCCACGTCGGCCGTGCACAGCACCACGGTGCGATACGGGAGCTCGAGCTTCTTGAGTATCGCCTCGGCGTGTGCCGTCAGCTCTTCCAGCACTTCGTACGACTTCTGCGGGTGAACGATCTGCACCAACTCGACCTTGTCGAACTGGTGGTTCCGGACCATGCCGCGCGTGTCCTTGCCGTACGAGCCGGCCTCGCGCCGAAAGCACGGCGTGTGGCACACGAACTTGAGCGGCAATTGCGCCAGCGGAATGATCTCATCGCGCACGATGTTGGTGACCGGCACCTCCGCCGTGGGGATCAAGTACAGCGCGTCGGCCACGACCGCGAACTGCTCGTCCTCGAACTTGGGGAACTGTCCGGTGCCGCGCATCGAATCGGCGTTCACCAGGTACGGGGCATAGACTTCGGTGTAGCCATGCTCCCGCGTTTGGACGTCGAGCATGAACTGGGTGAGCGCGCGGTGCAGCCACGCCGCCTGGCCTCTCATCAGCACGAAGCGCGCGCCGCTGATCCTGGCGGCCGCGTCAAAATCAAGCCCGAGTGGCACACCCACATCCACGTGGTCCTTCACCACGAAATCGAACTTGCGGGGCGTGCCGACCTTGCGCACCTCCCGGTTGTCCTCGGGAGACTTTCCGGCCGGCACGCTATCGTGCGGCACGTTGGGAACGCCCATCAGGAAGTCGTTCAGCCTGTCCTGGATATTCACCAGTTGCCGCTCCAGGGCGCTCAACCTGTCAGCCTGCGCGTTGACCTGGGCCATCAGCTGCGAGGCATCTTCGCCTCTGGCTTTCAACTGGCCGACCTGCTTGGAGAGCTGGTTGCGCCGGGCCTGCAACTCCTGCGTCTCGGTCTGGACTGCTTTGCGCTGCGCCTCGAGCGCCTCGAAGGCCGCAACATCGAGTGTCGCGCCGCGGTCGGCGATCCGCCGCGCCACGCCGGCGAGATCGCTGCGCAGGAGTTGAACGTCGAGCATGTTGGTCTTTTCTATGAATGCGCTTCTTGACGGCGCAACATTATCTCGGAGTTTCCAAAGAGCCGCCACTCCTTGCAGCGGGCACGCTCCGCGCAGGAAGCGCTGGCGGCAAGCCCAACCTGCTCTGCAGGTTCAGTCTTTCATCCTGCCGCGGCGTGCCTTGAAGTCGAGCGCGCGCAGCTCAGCGAGTTTTTCCTTGATCCGTGCCTCGAGCCCACGGTCCGCCGGCCGGTAGAACTCGGGCGGCGTCATCCCTTCCGGAAAGTAGTTCTCTCCCGCCGCATACGCGTCCGCTCCGTCGTGCGCGTAGCGGTAGTCGCGCCCGTAGCCCAGCTCTTTCATCAATTTCGTCGGAGCGTTGCGCAGGTGCTCCGGGACCGGCCGTGACTGGTCGTTCCGCACGTGCTCTTGGGCGGCGCCGAACGCCACGTAAGTGGCATTACTCTTGGGCGCGAACGCTAGGTAAAGCACGGCCTCCGCCAGCGCGAGCTCCCCTTCGGGCGAGCCCAACCGTTCATAGGTTTCACAGGCGTCGAGTGCGATGCGCAGCGCGCGCGGATCGGCGAGCCCGACGTCCTCCACTGCCATGCGGACCAGGCGCCGCCCGATGTAGAGCGGGTCGGCGCCGCCGTCGAGCATGCGCGTCAACCAGTAGAGCGCGGCGTCCGGCGCGGAGCCGCGCACCGACTTGTGCAACGCCGAGATCTGGTCGTAGAACTGGTCGCCGCCCTTGTCGAAGCGCCGCAACCGTTGGGCGAGCGCGTCGCGGACAAAGGTTTCGTCAACCTCGGTGCGCCCGGCTTCCGCCGCCGCGATGCCGATCTGCTCGAGCATGTTGTAGAGCCGCCGCGCATCGCCGTCGGCGAAACCGATCAGCGATCCGCGCGCGGCGTCGCTGAACCCGAGCGCGTTCAAGGCCTCGCGTCGCGCCCGCTCGAAAAGCTGGCCTAGCTCTTCCTCCGTCAGCGGCTGCAGCACATAGACTGCGGCGCGCGACAACAAAGCGCTGATCACCTCGAACGACGGGTTCTCGGTAGTGGCGCCGATGAAGGTGATGAGCCCCCGCTCCACATGCGGCAGGAAGGCATCCTGCTGCGCCTTGTTAAAGCGGTGCGCCTCGTCCACGAACAGGATCGTCTGGCGCCCCGACCGCTGCAGGTTGAGCTCGGCCCGGGCCACCGCGTCACGGATGTCCTTCACGCCGGCGAACACGGCGGAGATGGCGATGAAGTCGGCATCGAACGCCTGCGCCAGCAGGCGCGCGAGCGTAGTCTTGCCCGACCCCGGCGGGCCCCACAGGATCATCGAGTGCGGTTTGCGGGCCTCGAACGCGAGGCGCAGCGGCTTGCCCGGCCCGATGAGATGCGCCTGCCCTACGAACTCCGCGAGGGAACGGGGCCGCAGGCGGTCGGCGAGGGGCGCGTTCGGCTCGCGTTTTTGGAACAAGGAACCTATCTCAGGGTTTTTCACGTGTGCGACGGAGGCGAGTTGGGATGCAGTTCTAGGAGGACGCGACAACGCATAGACTCTATGCTAGGAAGCGGCCGACAACGAAATGCGCCCAAATCGCCCCGTCCCTTCGGGTTGCGACCAAAACGGGCGCCTGCGTTGTCGCGAGGCTTGCCAATAGCCGCGTATTGGCTGCGCCTCGCTCCTCGCATTCATCCCGTTTTGGCCGCAACGCATCACGCGGAAAACCCTGAGATAGGCTCCCTATTCACTAATGACGTCCGCGCCCTTGGGCGGCGTGAATCGGAACGACTCCGGCGGGAGCCTGCCGTTGCGCTCGATGGCGGAGAACTTGATGACGGTGATCTGGCCGAACTGGTCGCGCAGTTCCATCGCTTCGAGCCCCGACTTGCTGAAGCCGAGCCGGATCCGCTCGAAGGCCGTGTCCTGCGTCTTCGGCACCGCCTCCAGCCAGTCGAGCCCCTCCTGGTTGCCGAGGTTGGCGAGCGTATAGCTTTTCTCGATCTCGCTGCTGCCCGCGAGCAGTGCGGCCGGGCTCGAGCCCAGCGCGCGGTCGAGCTTGCGGACCGTGACCTGGTTGAGATCCTTGTCGTAGATCCAGAGCCTCGACCCGTCGCCGACGATCACCTGCTCGTACGGGCGATCGTACTCCCAGCGAAATCTGCCGGGACGCGAGAACTGCATCGTGCCGGTGGCCTGCTGGAGCATCCTCAGATTCTTGTCCAGTATCATTTGCGCGAAGCGCGCCCGCGCCGTGGTGGTTTGCTCCAGGAACGCTTTCAGTTCCTCCACGCTCGAGGCGGACGCCGCGCACGGCGCCAGCAGCATCAGCAGCAGCAATCGTTTCATCAGAATCGCTTGATGCGTTCCACGTCGGCAATCCGCCCGCCGCGCAACGTCACCACCGTGGTGTACGGGTTGGCCACGGTAGGAAAGTAATAATAGGTCTTCACGATATCGTGCCGGAAATTCTCGACGCTTTCGTGGTCCGGCCTGCCCGCCCGTATCAGCAGCTCGCCCTCGGTCATCCCGCGTTGCAGTCGGATGAAAGTGTCGAAATCCATGCCGCGAACGGGAGCCGCCGCCGGAGCCGGCGGCGCGATGAAAACCGGAGCGGCCCGGGCCTGCAGCTCTTCCGCCCTGCGGCGCTTCTCGGCTTCGAGCTTCTGGTTGAAGATGCTTCCGGATTCAACGGTTCCGCTGGGGTGGGTGTCCACCGGCCTGGCTGGACGGTCGGCGGGCGGCTTCTCGCCGTAATTCGTAACGCCCTTCTCATCCACCCATTTGTAGGTTTCCGCTGCCGCGCAAACGCCGGCAGCAAGGACGATCAGCAGGCCGATCAATGGTTTCATGGGCGGTGTCTCGCGGGGTAACCCCGCGCTTCCGTATGAGACAAGGGTGCCCCGTGGAAATTCTAAACGGGTCCTGGCGCTCTATACGGGGTTATAGCGTTCTTCTGAGGCCGAGGCGGGCACCAGCACGTCGCGGTTGCCGTTTGACTGCATCGCCGACACCAGCCCCGCCCGCTCCATTTGCTCGATCAGCCGCGCGGCCCGGTTGTAGCCGATGCGCAGGTGCCGCTGCACGAGCGAGATCGAGGCGCGCCGCGTCTTGAGCACGATCGCTACCGCCTGGTCGTAGAGCGGATCCGTCTCGGCACCCGGCCCCTCGAGCGCTCCCTCGCCATCGGCCTCGGGTTCGGGTCCTGGCGACGTAGGCGCCGTGCACCCGCTGCGGAAAACCGCTGCCGGGCGGCAGGAACAGCATGTCGCCTTGGCCGAGCAGCGCTTCCGCCCCCATCTGGTCGAGGATGGTGCGCGAATCCACGCGGGCCGAAACCTGGAACGCGATGCGCGAGGGGATGTTGGCCTTGATGAGGCCCGTGATCACGTCCACCGACGGGCGTTGCGTGGCCAGTATCAGGTGGATCCCCGCCGCCCGCGCCTTTTGGGCCAGCCGCGCAACGAGTTCCTCCAGCCGCTTGCCGACCACCATCATCAGATCCGCGAGCTCCTCGATGACCACGACGATCAGCGACATTTCGTGCAACGGCTCGGCGGTCTCGGCGATTGGCGCAAGCGGGTTCGGTATCGGCTTCCTCGCCTTCGCGGCCTCGCGCACTTTGTGGTTGAAGCCCGCCATGTTGCGCACGCCGAGCGCATTCATCAGCTTGTAGCGCCGGTCCATCTCGGCGACGCACCAGTTGAGCGCGTTCGCGGCCTGGCGCATGTCGGTCACCACCGGCGCGAGCAGATGCGGTATGCCTTCGTAGACCGAGAGCTCGAGCATCTTGGGATCGATGAGGATGAGCCTCACCTGCGACGGCGGTGACTTGTAAACGAGGGAGAGCAGCATGGCATTGATCGCCACCGACTTGCCTGAACCGGTCGTGCCGGCGATCAGCAGGTGCGGCATGCGCTGCAGATCGGCGACCACCGGATTGCCGGCGATGTCCTTGCCCAGCGCCAGCGTGAGCGGGGAAGCGAGACCGGCGTAGACCTGGGAGCTCAGGATCTCCGTCAGCCGCACGATCTGCCGCATCGGATTCGGGATCTCGAGCCCCATCAGGTTCTTGCCCGGGATCGTTTCCACCACCCGGATGCTGACGACCGACAGCGCCCGCGCCAGGTCCCGCACGAGGTTGATGACCTGGCTGCCCTTCACGCCCACCGCCGGTTCGATACCGTAGCGCGTGATGACCGGTCCCGGGTAGGCGGCGACGACCTTCACCTCCACGCCGAAGTCGAGCAGCTTCTTCTCGATCAGGCGCGAAGTGAATTCAAGCGTTTCCGTGCTCAGCACCACCGCGCTCCCTTCGGCTTCGTCGAGCAGGTTGAGCTGCGGCAGCAGCGAATCGGGCAGGTTCTCGAACAGCGGCACCTGCTTTTCGCGCTCGACGCGCGCCGACTTGGGAATCTCGACCGCGGGCGGCTCGATGCGGATCGGCTCGTGGATCTCCAGCTTTTTGTGCTTTTCCTCGACGACCTCCTCGCGCGCGATCGCCGCCTGCTCGCCCGCGCGCCGGTCTTCCCGCTCCTGCAATTTCCGCATCAGAAAGCGATACGTCGTCTCGACCCAGCCGCCCAGCCGCTCGATCACCGCGAGCCATGACACGCCGGTGAACAGGCTCAGGCCGGCCGTAAACAGCATCAGGAGAACGAGGGTGCTGCCCGTGAAGCCGAGCGTCTGCGCGAGGCCCTCGCCGATCACCGCGCCCAGGATGCCGCCGGGCGCGTGCGGCAAGGCCGCCTTCAAGCTGTGCACACGGATCGCCTCGATCCCGCTGCTCGCAGCAAGCACGATGGCGAAACCGATCGCGGCGAAGGCATACGGCCTTCGGTCGGCGCTTCGCTGCGCGCCTTCGATGCGCCGGAAACCCCACCAGACCAGCACCGCGCAGAACACCACCCACCAGTAGGCAGACAGTCCGAAGACATAGAGCATCACATCAGCGATCCACGCTCCCAGCCTCCCGCCCGCGTTATGGATGGTGAGAACGCTCGCGCTGTGAGACCAGCCGGGGTCTGCCTTGTGGTAGGTGTAGAGAACGAGCGCGAGATAAAGCGCAAGACCGAGCAGCGCAAACCACCCGAACTCGCGCAACAGCGCGGCGATTTGAGGGGGCAGCGGGTTGGTTGCGGCCCGTGCGTTTGGGGTCTTCTCGCCCAACAGTATTAACTTGCTCGATTAACGTTTTGATTATAGACCGGAAGCGGCAAACGGTGAACAGCCGGCGCTCGGGGGCGACGGCGTAGAGAGCCGCCGCGCTGTTGCGCGGCCGTTCGTCAGACGGCGTACAAAAACAAACCCCGCGCTAGGCGGGGTTTGTCGTTGAAGCAGTAGGGTTCGGATCACCGCACGACGCACTCGCCGCCGGGGCCGCCTCCACCGCCGCCGACGCCCAGGGTGAACGGCAGCTCGCCCAGGTTGAGGCCCGGATCGCCCGGAAGCAGAACCGGCGGGGTCTTCGCGTCCCGCGCGTAGCCGAACTGGCCTTCGCCGATGATCTGATCGCCACCTTCGTTCTGCATGATGTAGGTGCCCGTGTAGGTGTGGTGATAGGTGCTGTTGCCCCGCTTGCAGGCGGGGGTGTCGTCTCCCTCCGTGCACTGTGAGCAGTCGACGGTGTCTCCCGAAGAGCCTCGGATCCCGATCGTTGCGGTATTGGCGCCGATCTTGTAGGCATCCTGGTTGCCGCGCTTGCCGACCAGCCCGGTCACCGTGCGCAGCCCGCCCTTGATCAGGCGCAGGAAGGAGTTGTCCTCTTGCGGCCGGTCCTGCACGAACCGGTACTGCTCGATCCTAAGCTGCGTGTTGGGCCGCATCGTCATCGAGCTGCCGTCGGTGAAATTGATCTGCGCGTAGCTGTCGCGCTGGGTCGTCAGCACGTCGCCGGGGTTGACCTCGGATTTCTGCGACAGGATGCGCACGCTGCCGTCCGGGCGCTGCACCGAGAGCGTGCCGCTCAGGTGCGTTACCGTGCCCGCTCCGGCCGCCAGCACCGAGGCGCTGAACAGCGCGAAGATGAAAAAACCCGCCTGAACCAGGCCCAATTTAAGAGTGTTCATGGTCCGCTCCCTCCGCTCGTGGGGCCAAAAAACGGGCCGCCCCCAAAACCCATTGTAATTCCTGCAAAATTTATACTACAAGCGGACCGACAGGGCCGTGACATAATGCTCAACCGCTCTCGCGGCGGCGGCACTGATAATTTTCCTGAAATCAATGAATTACGGTCGAGACGTGGTTGCGTGCAACGGTGTATCCGGGGACCCGACTGGCGTAAGTCGGACGCGCGGCTCAGGCGTGGTGACCGCGGTCGGTGTGGTGGCGGGTGGATGCGCGCTTCTGCATGGACTGCTTGTCGAGCACGTAGATGCGACGCTTTTCAGCGCGAATCAGGCCCTTGCTCTGGAGGTCCTTGACGACGCGGCTGACCATCTCGCGCGACGCGCCAATCATGCGCGCGATCTCCTGCTTGGGCGGAGCGTGCTCGACGACCCATGTGCCCTCCAGGTTTACGGCCATGTCGAGCAGCAACCGCGCCACTCGGCCGTAGACGTCGATCAGTGCCAGGCTTTCGATCTTCCGATCGGCATCGCGCAGCCGCTTCACGAGGCTGCGGATGATCAGCATCGCCAGTTCGAAATTGTCCTTGAGTAGGTTGGTGAAGCCGGCCCTGGACAGGCGTAGCATCTCGCACGGCTCGAGAGTCTCGACGCTCGCCGAACGAGCCTTATCATCGAGCAATCCCATTTCCCCGAAAAAATCCTGGGGCCCGAGGATGGAAAGAATGACCTCGTGCCCTTCTTCGTCGGGGATCAACACTTTCACCCGGCCGGACAAGATGATGAAAAGCGCATCGGTCTCCTCGCCTGCGCGCAGGATGAAGGCGTTGCGGGGATAGCTGCGGTGCTGCACGGAGCTCAGTACCTGGCCGAGCTGCGGGTCGGAAAACAGGGAGAACAGCGGCACGCCTTTAAGGATCTGCGGATTTAGCGAGAACTGAGCTGACATGTTCCCCAACTCCACGTTCTTGTTCTACAGCGCAGCACCGGTCGGTACCGCGCACGATAACCTATATAGTGCCAGATCAATCGCCCGCCGTCACGCCGCACTCGCGGCAGACGAGCAACTCGCACTGCGCCCGACTCGACACTGCCGCACACACGCTGCTACAGTCTTGCTTTTTCGCAAATAACCTCCATTTATCCGGTTCATGGCAAACCCTCCCAAACACTGCCGCCTTCTCATCCTCGGAACCGGCCCCGCTGGTTACACCGCTGCGATCTATGCCGCCCGCGCCAATCTGAAGCCGGTGCTGATCACCGGTCTCGCTCAAGGAGGCCAGCTGATGACCACCACCGATGTCGACAACTGGCCCGCTGACGCGGCGGGGGTCCAGGGGCCGGAGCTGATGGAACGATTCTTGAAACATGCCGAGCGCTTCGGCACGGAGATCATCTTCGACCATATACACACCGCGAGGCTCCAGGAAAATCCCCTCACGCTGGTGGGCGACCAGGGGACCTATACCTGCGATGCGCTCGTCATCGCCGCCGGCGCCTCCGCAATCTACCTCGGGTTGCCATCGGAACGGAAATTCATGGGCCGCGGCGTTTCGGGATGCGCAACGTGCGACGGTTTTTTCTACAAGGGCCAGGAAGTCGCCGTGGTCGGCGGCGGCAACACGGCGGTCGAGGAAGCGATCTATCTGTCCAACATTGCGAGCCATGTCACGGTGGTTCACCGCCGCGACAAGTTTCGTGCCGAGGCGATCCTTGTGGACCAGCTCAAGGAAAAGGTCGCATCGGGCAAGGCCGCCGTCCTGTGGGACCACGTGCTCGAAGAGGTGGTGGGCGACAACACCGGCGTCACCGGCATGCGCGTGAAGAATGTGAAGACTAACGCGCTCACGGAGAAGAAGCTGCAGGGCGTTTTCATCGCCATCGGGCACCGCCCCAACACCGAGATCTTCGCCGGGCAGCTCGAGATGTCCAACGGCTACATCATCACCAAGGCCGGGCTCAACGGCAACGCGACTGCCACCAGCGTCCCCGGCGTGTTCGCCGCGGGTGACGTGCAGGACCACGTTTATCGGCAGGCGGTCACCAGCGCCGGCAGCGGCTGCATGGCGGCGCTCGACGCGCAAAAATATCTGGAGGGCCGCGGACTGATCTAAGAGGCTCTAAGAGCTCCTGACACAATGAAGCGCACCCACAAACCGGTTGCCAAGACGCACGAAGCGGAGCTCTTCCGCGCCTCCGTTTCGGACGTGACGCCGCTGCGGCATTCGGGCAGGGCCGTGCTCGAGCGCCCGCGGCCGCGCCCCGTCCCGGAGCAACGGCTGCGCGACGAGCGTGCCGCGCTGCGCGACAGTCTGGGCGATCACGTAGCCTGGGAGATCGGCCTGGAAACAGGCGAGGAGCTGTCGTACGTGCGCAACGGCATCAGCGCGCAGACGCTGCGCAAACTGCGGCGCGGCCACTGGGTGATCCAGGACGAGCTCGACCTGCATGGGCTGACGACCCTCGAAGCGCGGCAGCTATTGGTGGAATTCCTCAGTCACTGCGCGCGCCACGGGTCACGCTGCGTGCGCATCATCCACGGCAAGGGGCTGCGCTCGAAGAACCGCGAGCCGGTCCTCAAGCACAAAGTGGCGAACTGGCTGATGCAGCGTGATGAAGTCCTGGCCTTTTGCCAGGCGCGGCGCGCCGACGGCGGCAGCGGTGCGGTGGTCGTTCTGTTGAAAGGCGGGAAGCGAGATTCGAGGCTCGGGACTCGGGGCTCGTAATTCGGTTCTAACGAGTCCCTATCCCCTAATCCCTAGTCCCGGGTTCTAGATTGCGGCTTCGTCGGTTTCCCCCGTGCGTATGCGGATCACCTGACCGACGCTGCTGACGAAGATCTTGCCGTCGCCGATCTTGCCGGTACGCGCGGCCTTGACGATCGCGTCTATCGCGCTCTCGAGCAGCTTGTCCGGGACGACTACGTCGATCTTGACCTTGGGCAGGAAATCGACGACGTACTCGGCTCCGCGGTAAAGCTCGGTATGCCCCTTCTGCCGCCCGAAGCCCTTGACCTCGGTGACGGTGACGCCCTGCACGCCGATCGCGGAAAGCGCCTCGCGCACTTCGTCGAGCTTGAACGGTTTGATGATAGCGACGACCATTTTCATGACTATCTCCTCTTTGGAATCTAGAATGCGCGCGTCACCGACAATGCGGCGACCCCCTTGCCCCAGTCGCCGCCAAACGCGGGATAGGTGTAGAACGGGCTGGCGTTGGTGTCGGTGTAGGCCGCAGCCACCAAATAGCCGCCGAAATCCCTGGACACACTCAGCTTGTAGTCGGTGTAGGTCGGCGTGTTGGCGAAGGCTGCGGCGGCGGCACCCCGGTAGGTCTGCCTGCCCGCGTGCGCGCCGAAGGTGAAGCCAGTGTCCCCTAGGGGAACGCTGGCGTTAAGCTCAAAGTAGCTGGTGCCCGCCGCGCCCGGAACGGTCAGGAACTGCCCCAGGCCGTAGGAATACTTGGCGGTGATCCACTTGTAGCCGAACGCGCCGTATATCTCGTCGGTGTCGGCTTTGGCAAAACCGCCCGCAGCAGTGTAGTTGCCCGGATAGTTGTAACGGATGAAGCCGATGTCGTAAGTAAAGGCTCCCGCAAAGCTGTTGCGGAAACCAAACCAGGTATCCAGCTCCAGTGTGGCTCTGCCGCTTGCCACCGCGCCGCTGTCGGCGATCCAGCTCACGTTCGAACCCCATACGCCCGCATACAGCCCGCTGGTATGGGTATAGTCGATGCCGCCCTGCAGCGCCGAATTGTGGGAGGTTTGCGAAATGCCGCGAAAAATGTAGTCGGTGGTGAAGCCGATGTTTGCGG
>JACPEF010000013.1 GCA_016183675.1 Betaproteobacteria bacterium | reverse complement strand
GACATCGGTCAGGCGCTGGTGGTGGACAACCAGAAGGAGGCGCAGCGGCTGGCGAGCGAATGGCAGGAGCTCTTCCCCGACCGTTTCTACATCGAGCTGCAGCGGCTCGGCAAGCAGGCCACCGTGAGCGGCGGGGCCGGCGTGCCGGTCGAGACCTACGTGGAGCGCGCGCTCAAGCTCGCATCGGCGTTGAAGCTGCCGGTGGTGGCGACGCACCCGGTCCAGTTCGTGAGGCCCGACGACTTCCGGGCGCACGAGGCGCGCGCGTGCATCGCCGAGGGCTACATGCTTTCGGACCAGCGCCGGCCGCGGCAGTTCAGCCCCGAGCAGTACTTCAAGACGCAGGCGGAGATGGCGGCGGCCTTCAAGGACGTGCCGGCCGCGCTCGCCAACAGCCTTGAGATCGCCAAGCGCTGCAACCTCACCCTTGAGCTGGGCAAGAGCCAGCTGCCGCGCTTTCCCACGCCCGGAAACGTCGGGCTCGACCAGTACCTGCGCGAGTCCGCAGCGGCGGGGCTGGAGCGCCGCCTGCAGCAGCTCTATCCCGAGGAGAAGGCGCGCGCGGCGCGGGCCGCGAAGTACCGCGAACGGCTCGAGTTCGAGCTCCAGACCATCGTGCAAATGGGCTTTCCCGGCTACTTCCTGAGCGTCGCCGACTTTATCAACTGGGCCAAGCAGAACGGGGTGCCGGTGGGGCCGGGGCGCGGCTCGGGCGCGGGCTCGCTCGTCGCCTACTCGCTCGGCATCACCGACCTCGACCCGCTGCGCTACGACCTGCTGTTCGAGCGCTTCCTCAACCCCGAGCGCGTCTCGATGCCGGACTTCGACATCGACTTCTGCCAGGATGGGCGCGACCGCGTGATCGAGTACGTCAAACAGAAGTACGGGGCGGACAGCGTCTCCCAGATCGTGACCTTCGGCACCATGGCGGCGAAGGCGGTGGTGCGCGACGTCGGGCGCGTGCTCGACCTCCCGTACACCTTCTGCGACCAGCTCGCAAAGCTCATCCCGTTCCAGCCCGGACGGCACATCACGCTCGCCGAGGCGCGCAGGGAGGAGCCGCAGCTGAATGAGCGCGAGCAGAAGGAAGAGGAGGTCCGCGAGCTCCTCGCGCTCGCCGGGAAGCTCGAAGGGCTGGTGCGCAACGTCGGCATGCACGCGGGCGGCGTGCTGATCGCGCCGGGCAAGCTGACCGACTTCTGCCCGCTCTATTGCGCCGACAGCTCGGACGCGGCGGTGAGCCAGTTCGACAAGGACGACGTGGAGTCGATCGGGCTGGTGAAGTTCGACTTCCTCGGGCTCACCACGCTCACCATCCTCGACTGGGCGGTGAAGTACATCAACGCGGAACCCGGAACGCGGAACCCGGAACAAGAAGCTGGCAAGGCCGGAACCAGTTCATCGTTCATCGTTCATCGTTCATCGTTCGAGCTTTCCGCGATTCCCTTCGACGATCCTGCGACCTACGCCGTCTTCGCGAGCGGCAACACCACGGCGATCTTCCAGTGCGAGTCGCGCGGCATGCGCGAGCTCATGAAGCAGGCGCGGCCCGACCGCTTCGAGGACATCATCGCGCTGGTCGCGCTCTACCGGCCGGGGCCGATGGAGCTCATTCCCGAGTTCATCCGCCGCAAGCACGGGGCGCGCGTGAGCTATCCCGACCCCCGGGTCGAGCCGATCCTCGCGCCCACCTACGGCATCATGGTCTACCAGGAACAGGTGATGCAGATCGCCCAGGCGATCGGGGGCTACACGCTCGGGAGCGCGGACCTGCTGCGGCGCGCGATGGGCAAGAAGCTGCCCGAGGAGATGGCGCAACACCGCGGCGCCTTCGTTTCCGGCGCTACGAAGAACGGCGTGTCGGTGCAGAAGGCCCACGAGCTGTTCAACCTGATGGAGAAGTTCGCGGGCTATGGGTTTAACAAGTGTGTCGTGGGTTCGACGGAGGTACAGGATGCACGCACGGGCGCGCGCTGGACTGTCCAGGAGTTGTTCAAGCGGCGAACGAACCTTGACCTGGTCGTGCATTCACTCGGGGATGACTGGCGGTTACGCGCGCGCGCTGTGCGGCACGTGGTATGGAACGGCCGCCGACCGACCTTCGAGCTGCGCACCGCGCTGGGGCGTCGCATCGTCGCGACCGACAACCATCCGCTACGTACGCTCGACGGCTGGATCTCGCTGCGTGATCTTGCGCCCGGTGACCGCATTGCCGCGCCCCGCCGGCTTGAAGTGGAGAGTACGAAGCGCTGGCCGGACCATGAGCTGATCGTGCTCGGAGGTCTGCTTTCGGAAGGTAATACCTGTCATCCGACTTGCCTGTATTACTACAACAACGATTCCACGCTGATTGCCGACTTCACCCGCGCGGCGAGCTGCTTCCCGAACACGATCGGAAGGGTGGCGACGCGTGCCAACGGTTGCTCGGATGTGTGCCTTTCCACGGGGCGCGATACGCGCTTCCGTAGGGGCCAGCGGCCATGGAACGCGACCGAAGGCAACGCCGCGCTCGCGCAGGACGAGCAGCCCGTTCGCAGCGGCGCTTTCTTGTGGGCGCAACAGCTTGACTTGCTCAATCGCCGCGCCGATCGGAAGCGCGTTCCAGGCGCGGTATTCACGCTCGCCGACGGGAATATCGCGTTGCTGCTCGGTCGCATGTGGTCGGGCGACGGCTTCATCATCGGGCTGTCGGACACAGTTCCGTATTACGCCACCAGTTCCGAGGGTTTGGCGCGCGATGTGCAGGATCTTCTGCTGCGGCTTGGCGTCGTGGCGTGCATCAAGAAGAAGCAGTTCAAGTATCGAGGAGGGTTGCGCCCCGGTTACGCCGTGTATCTGATTGGCGAGGACAGCGTG
>JACPEF010000178.1 GCA_016183675.1 Betaproteobacteria bacterium | reverse complement strand
GGAAGCCGGAGATCATGGCGGGCCTCACCAAACCGGGCAAGCACGAGGCGCCCGCGGACACCTACGCATCCATCGAGGAGCTCAAGTACTACCGCGAGCACTTTTTGAAGCTATAAGCTGACAGCCGTCAGCTATCGGCTTATTCCAGCTTGATTTCGCCGTCGAACTTCACGTCGAGGCTGAGCTTGCCGATGGAAAGCGTCATGGCGGCGGGGAAGGATTCGTTGCCTTTCAGCTTACCGTCGGCGACCGCCCTGTTGACCGCCTTCTCGATCGCGAGCTGCGAGTTCACGCCCACGGTCTTCAGGAACTTGCGGATGCTCATGTTCAGCGCTTCGTCGTTCATGTCTTTCCTCCTTTAGCGAAGAACCAGTCTCAAAACCAGAAACGGCATCTAGCCGCAGATAAACGCAGATAAACGCGGATTAATATCCCTGGCAACTCTGTTTCTGGAGTTTTCCATCTGTGTTCATCTGCGTCCATCTGCGGATTCAATAGGTTTTCTCAGCGCCGCTTGCGGCGCGTCTTGAAGTGATGGATCAGCCCGCTGGTTGAGGCATCGTGACCTGAGACCGGCGCGTCCGCCTCGAGTTCGGGCAGGATGCGCCCGGCGAGGCTCTTTCCGAGCTCCACGCCCCACTGGTCGAACGCGTTCACGTTCCAGATCACGCTCTCGACGAAAACCTTGTGCTCGTAAAGCGCGATCAGCGCGCCGAGCGTCCGCGGGTTGAGCTCGTCGAGCAGGATGGATGTGGTAGGCCGGTTGCCGTCGAACACGCGATGCGGCAGGAGCCGTCGTATTTCCTCATCCCGCAACCCCTGTGCGCGCATG
Source organism: Betaproteobacteria bacterium (assembly GCA_016183675.1). Classification (GTDB taxonomy): domain Bacteria; phylum Pseudomonadota; class Gammaproteobacteria; order Burkholderiales; family SG8-41; genus SG8-41. The sequence goes on along the minus strand of JACPEF010000178.1, from coordinate 3,729 downwards.
TCGGCCGCCGCTTCCTCCGCCGTCATGCCGCGCGCCAGCGCCTCGCTCTGCGCGAAGAAGCTGGCGAGCAGCGCGTCATGGTGCCGGCGCAGCCGGTGATGCGGCCGGCAGCAGGCGATGAAGTCCGCCGGCACGGTCGCCGAACCCTGATGCAGCAGCTGGAAATAGGCGTGCTGGCCGTCGGTGCCGGCGCTGCCCCAGGTGACCGGCGCGGTCGCGTAGTCCACGGTCGCTCCGTCACGCGTTACTCGCTTGCCGCAGGACTCCATCTCGAGCTGCTGCAGGTACGCGGGCAGCCGCCGCAGGCGCTCGTCATACGGCAGCACGGCTCGTGTTGCGGCCCCGAGGAAATTCACGTTCCAGATTCCGAGCAGCCCGAGCACCACCGGCAGGTTCCTCTCCAGCGGCGTGCGCGCAAAATGCTGGTCCATCGCGCGCGCGCCGGCGCGAAGCTCGTCGAAGCGCTCCATGCCGACGGCGAGCGCGACCGGCAGCCCGACCGCCGACCACAGGGAGTAGCGCCCGCCGACCCAGTCCCAGACGCGGAACACGCGCTCGCGTGGTACCCCGAACTCGACCGCGCGCGCGGGCTCGGCGGTGACGGCGGCGAGGTGCCTGGCGGCCGCCGCCTTGCCGCGCAGCTTTTTTTCGAGCCAGGCTTTCGCAGTGCGCGCGTTGGCGAGCGTCTCCGCCGTCGTGAAGGTCTTCGAGGCGATGACGAAGAGCGTGGTGGCGGGCGGAACCTCGTCGAGCACGGAGGAGATCGCCGCGCCGTCCACGTTGGAGACGAAATGCAGCCGCGGCAGCGCCTTGGCATAGGGCTTGAGAGCTTCGCAGGCGAGACGCGGCCCCAGGTCCGAGCCGCCGATGCCGATGTTGACGACGTCGGTGATTGCCCGCCCCGTTGCGCCCCGGGTGCGCCCGGCGCGAACGGCGTTGACGAAGTGCCGCATCTCGGCGAGGACCGCCGCCGCCTCGCGCGTGACATCGGTGCCTTCGAACGCGACCGGTGCACTGGCGCGAAGGGCGACGTGCAGGGCCGCCCGGTTCTCGGTCGTGTTGATGCGCTCGGCCGAGAACATGCGCCTCACCCACGCTTCGATCTCGCACCCGCGCGCGAGCGCGGCGAGCAGCCTCATCGTCTCCCCGGTGACGAGCTGCTTGGAATAATCGAGCAGAATGCCGCCCCACCCCAGCGAAAAGCGCTGGAAGCGCGCGGGGTCCTCTTCGAGCAGGCGCCTCAGGTGCGTCCCCGCAAGCGCGCCTTGTTGCTGCTTGAGCGCCTGCCAGGCGGGAAGCGACATGCGGGAAGAGGTCATCGGCCGTCGCGTGCGGTTCGTGTTGTTGTGCGAGGAATTGTACCTGTTTTCCGCGGGGCGCCGCCCGCCCTTAGAATTACGGTTAAACCGGACAGCAGTAGCTGCCGGTTTAACTGTGCGTGTTGGAACGGACGGGGCAAGTTTCGCCGTTCAACACGCACGCATGATCGGTATCAGCAGGGAACCCTATGAAGTACGTGGTAGAGGCCTTCGCCGCTGCGCTGCGCGATCTGCGCGAGCCGCGAATTCTGGTGCTGGTGCTGGTGCCGCCGCTGGGGGCGTTTCTGCTTTGGGCCGGCCTCGCCTGGGCATACTGGAGCGACTGGATCGCCTGGGGCGAAACCGTGCTTGCTGCAACCGCCGTCGGCCGGTGGATATTATCGTTCGACCCCGGCTGGGTGGTCGGCTCGCTGGCAGCGTTTCTGCTGGTCGCGCTGCTGATCCCGCTCATGCTCATCACGGTCGTGGTGGCGACGGAGCTCCTTGCCATGCCGGTGATCGTGCCCTGGGTGGGGGAACGCCATTTTCCGGGACTCGAGCGGCGCGCGGGCGGGACCGTGCTCGGCAGCCTGTGGAACGCCACGACCGCAATCCTGTGGTTCGCGGCGCTTTGGCTCGTGACGTTGCCGCTGTGGCTCACCGGCATCGGCGCGTTGCTGCTGCCGCCGCTGCTCTCAGCGCATTTCAACCAGCGCGTGTTCCGCTACGACGCCCTCGCGGAGCACGCGAGCCCTGAGGAATACGCGCGAATCGTTGCCGGCGCGGGTGGAAGGCTGTTCGCGCTGGGATTGTTGCTCTCCGCGTGCTACTACCTGCCGGTTGTCAACCTCGTGGTGCCGGTATTGAGCGCGGTCGCCTTCACGCACCTGTGCCTCGGCGAGCTCGCCCGCCACAGGCAAGTGACGTAGTGACGAGGTGACGCGGTGACGAGGTGACGAAGTGACGGGTGACGCAGTGACGAAGTGACGGGTGACGACGTGACGCGGTGACGCAGTGACGAAGTGACGCGGTGATGGAGAAAAGGAGACTGCAATGCAGGTAAGCATCGCTCGCAATCTTAAAGCGGTGGATTCGCTCGATGTCACCGTGCTCGTGGACAATGTGACCGACGGCCTGTCCACGGTGCCCAAGGACGTGACAGGCGAAACCGCGCTCCTCATGAAGAAGGGTATGAGGGTCTCTTCCGGTCACGCTCGCTGCTGTGCTCACTTCGGGCTTTCACTGGTCGTCACGGCGCGCGTGGGCAGCGACCTGCAGGGTCTGCTCTTCGACACCGGCCCGGAAGCGTATGCGCTTGCGCGCAACGGTGATCGCCTCAAGGTCCCGTTCGGCGAAGTGAGCGCGATCGTGCTTTCCCACGGGCACTGGGACCATGGCGGAGGCCTGCCGGAAGCCATTCGCCTCGTCACGGCTGCTAACGGCGGCAAACCGGTTCCCTGCCACGTCAACGACGGAATGTTCGTGAGCCGCGCGGTGCGTCTTCCCGACGGAAGCTACCTACCATTTGAGGATGTGACGAAGCCGGACCAACTTGCCAAGGTGGGCGCGGCCGTCGTCAATTCGCCTGATGCGCGCCTGTTGCTTGAAGACAGGTTTTACCTGAGCGGCGAAATTCCGCGAGTCACGCCGTATGAAAAGGGATTCCCTCCGCACGTCAAACGGTCTGCCGACGGGAAATCATGGTCAATTCGCCTGATGCGCGCCTGTTGCTTGAAGACAGGTTTTACCTGAGCGGCGAAATTCCGCGAGTCACGCCGTATGAAAAGGGATTCCCTCCGCACGTCAAACGGTCTGCCGACGGGAAATCATGGGAGCCGGACCCCTTCATTATGGACGAGCGCTATCTTGCCGCCCATGTGAAGGGGAAGGGCGTAGTCGTCTTCACCGCGTGTTCGCACGCCGGTGTCATCAACGTGCTCAACGACGCGCGCAATACGTTTGGCGACATCCCGCTCTTCGCCGTGATGGGCGGATTCCATCTCTCCGGGGCGGCAGTCGAGAAGATCATTCCCGACACGGTAAAGGACATGGTGACGTTCGGGTTGAAACGCATTGTCCCGGCGCACTGCACCGGCTGGCGCGCAGTGCACGCCTTGGCCAACGTTTACGGGGACGATGTCCTGGTGCCTGCCGCGGTAGGAAGGCAGTTCGCTTTTTGATTGAGCGTGACCAGTGACCGGTGACCAGTGACGGGAAAATGAAAACGCCGCGCGGTTCTCGCGCGGCGTTCCGCTTTTGATTCTTGTCCTTCGTGGTTCTGCTTATGATCTTATCCGCGTTTATCTGCGTGTATCTGCGGCTCCATAAGCAGTGACGAAGTGACGCGGTGACGAAGTGAGGGAATCAAATCGGCGTGTATCGGCGTCCATCGGCGGCGAGAAAAGGCAAGGCAGAAGGCAGAAGGCAGAAG
>JACPEF010000180.1 GCA_016183675.1 Betaproteobacteria bacterium | reverse complement strand
GTCGCGCTACCGGGACGCGTCGTTCTTTCACTCGCCCGAGGCGGCGTTTCCGACCTTCTGGACGGCGCTGCCCGCGCGGGCGCCGATGCTGATCGCGTGGGCGGGCGGTCCGAAGGCAAGCCGCCTGTCGGGCGCGGGGACGCGGGACATCATTCGTCAGGCCGTGACGAGCCTGAAATCCGTCTTCGGCAAGCAGGCTGGCCTGGAGGCCCGGCTCGAAGCGGCCCATGTCCACGACTGGCAGCGCGATCCGTTTGCGCGCGGCGCCTACAGCTACGTGACGGTCGGCGGCGCGGGCGCGCGAAAGGCCCTCGCGGCGCCTCTGCGCGATACGCTCTTTTTCGCGGGCGAGGCCACCGATTCCGGGGGCGAAGCCGGGACTGTCGCGGGCGCGCTGCAGAGCGGGACCCGAGCCGCCCGCCAGCTGATCAACGCGCAGCGAAATGGCGGCGAAATAGGGTCATGAAATGGGTCCAGGCCGAGCCGGCCCGGCTTCCGCGCATCCGGGAGGGCGGTTCGTTGACAGCGCAATAGCAAGCTCCTAACATCGTCCCCGCCTCTCCCTCCCCGAAAAGCCCTCAACCTGCAAGGAGACACCCGGTGCGTACCGTCTTGAGAACAACCTTTGCGGTAACGGCGCTCGCGGCCGCCCTGGGCTTCGTGGTCCCGGCCGGCGCGCAGCAGCAGGCAGGCCCGAGGACTCTCAAGATGCAATCCTCGTGGCCCGCGAGCCTGACGTTGCAGGACAACTTCCGCTTTTTCGCCGATCGCGTGGACAAGCTGACCGCCGGCCAGTTGAAGGTCGACGCGCTTGCCGCCGGGCAGGTGGTGCCGCCGTTCGAGGTGCTCGACGCCACGCACAAGAAGGTGATCGACGGCGCCCACTCGGTATCCTACTACTGGGTCGGCAAGAACAAGGCCGCCACCTTGTTCGCTTCGACGCCCGCCGGGCCATTCGGCATGGACGCGCTGGACTTCATGGGATGGCTGTACGAGGGCGGCGGGCTCGATTTGTGGTGGGAGTTCTACCAGAAGGAGCTCAAGTTGAACGTGATCGCGTTTCCGATCCTGCCCTCCGGCCCGCAGGCGTTCGGCTGGTTCAAGCGGCCGATCAAGAATCTCGCCGACTTCAAAGGGATGAAATGCCGCCAGACCGGTATCGTGGCCGAAGTGTTCCAGCGCATGGGCATGCAGACGGTCAACCTGCCCGGCGGCGAGATCGTGCCTTCCGCGCAGCGCGGCGTGATCGACTGCGCCGAGTGGGTGGGCGGCATCGAGGACCTGCGCCTCGGGCTGCCGCAGGTGTGGAAGTATCACTACACGCCCGGTATGCACGAGCCGAGCATCGTTGGCGAGCTGATCATCAACGCGGACGTGTGGAAGAGCCTCAGCGCCCAGCAGCAGGAGGCGATTCGCTCCGCGGCGACGGAAACCTTCACGCGCTGGTGGGTGAAGTGGCAGAAGCAGAACGCGGACGCGATCGAGGAGATGCGCACCAAGCACGGCACGCAGATCCTGCGCACGCCGCCCGACATCCTGATCGCGTTCCTCAAGGCGTGGGACGAGATCGCGAAGGAAGAGTCGGCGAAGAACCCGTTCTTCAAGAAGGTGCTCGATTCGCAGCGCGCTTACGCGGCGAAAGTGGTGCCCGCGAAGCGGTTCATGTTCCCGCCGTATTCCTTCGCGGCCAACTACTACTGGCCCGAGGCGAAACCGGCGGCGAAAGGCGCAGCGAAGGGCGCGGCGAAGGCGGCCGAGAAGAAGAAATAACTTGTGCGACAGACGGGAAAAAGGCGGCTCGACCGCCTTTTTCTTTTCGTGAGGTCGTGAGAGCGTAAGAGCGCGAGAGGGACAGGTTCCGCGAGGGCGTGAGGGCGCGAGAGCGCGAGGGCGACAGATCGACAATCCATCTCACGATCTCCCGATTTCACGATCTCACGGCTTTTCCAGCTCCCGACCTCCCGACCTCCCGATCTCCCGTCCTCACGGCCTCTGAACCCCCGTCGCTCGTCACCATTTTCAGCAATGGCTAGCCCGGTGCCGCTCCACATCCGGATCGTCCGCGCGATTGACAAGTTCACCGACACCACCGGAACCTGGGTCGCGTGGCTCAACGTTCCGCTGGTGCTGGCGGTGAGCTACGAGGTCGTTGCGCGCTACGGGTTCGACGCGCCCACGATCTGGTCGTATGACGTCACCTACATGCTGTACGGCACGATCTTCATGCTCGGCGCCGCCTACGCCCTGCACAAGGGCGCGCACATCCGCACCGACTTCTTCTTCGAGAAATGGTCCATCCGCACCCAGGGCGTGATCGATTCCACGGCTTACATCGTGTTCTTCTTCCCCTCGCTGTTCATGTTCCTCATCGTCAGCGGCGCCGAGGGCTGGTACGCGTTCGAGATCGGCGAAACCTCGGAGCAGACGCCGTGGCGGCCGATTCTGTGGCCGTTCAAGATGGTGGTGCCGGCGACCTGCCTGCTGCTGATGGTCCAGGGGGTATCGGAGACCATCAAGAGCCTCTACGCGGCGCGCACGGGCATCGAGCTCGAGCACAAGGAGAAGGTAGCGGTATGACCGGCCTCTCCCTTCTCGGCCTGATCATGCTGATCGTCATGATCTTCGCCATCTTCATCGGCTTCCCGATCAGCTTCACGTTGCTCTTTCTGGCGCTGGCCTTCGGCTATGTCGGACTCGGCCAGGTGGTTTTTTCCCTCGCCTATTTTCAGACCATCGGCCTGATGAAGGAGGAGCTGCTCGCCGCGGTGCCGCTGTTCATCTTCATGGGCTACATCACCGAGCAGGCGGGCCTGATGGAGCGCCTGTTCATCGCGCTGCGGCTGCTGCTCGCCCCGATCCGGGGGTCGCTGTTCGCGGTCGTGATCCTGACGGCGACCATCTTCGCCATGGCGACCGGCATCGTCGGCGCCGCGGTGACCGTGCTCGGCATCATGGCGTCTCCGATCATGGTGAAGACCGGCTACGACGGGCGGCTCGCCGCGGGGTGCATCACCGCGGGCGGCACGCTGGGGATCCTCATCCCGCCGTCGGTGATGCTGATCGTGATGGGGCCGGTGCTCGGCGTCTCGGTCGCCGAGCTCTACGCGTCGGCGTTCGGCCCGGGGTTCCTGCTCGCCGGCCTCTACCTCGCGTACCTGCTGGGCCGTGCGTTCTTCAACCCGAAGCTCGGCCCGGCGGTGCCCAGGGAAGAGCGTGTCAACAGCGTCCCGGTGATCTTGAAGGAGGTGGTGGTCGGAGTGGTGCCGCTCGTGTGCCTGATCGCGGCGGCGCTCGGCTCGATCCTGGCGGGCCTCGCGACGCCGACCGAGGCTTCGGCGATCGGCGCGCTCGGCGCGATCTTCCTCGCCGCGGGGTACGGGAAGCTCACCTACGCCGGCGTCAAGAAGGCGGTGCTGGCGACGACCGCGACCTCGAGCATGGTGCTGCTGCTCGCGGTGACGTCAACCATCTTCGGCGCCGTGTTCTCGCGCCTCGGCACGGCGACCTGGATCACCGAGGCGATGCTCGCGCTGCCGCTGCCGCCGCTCGCGATGCTGGTCGCCGTCATCTTCCTCGTCTTCCTGCTCGGCTGGCCGTTCGAGTGGCCGGCGATCGTCCTGGTGTTCCTGCCGATTTTTTACCCGGTCATGGAGGCGCTCAAACCCGCGCTCGGCGCCTCGCTCGGCATCCCGGCCGATTTCGTGATGGTCTGGTTCGGCGCGCTGGTGGCGGTGACGCTGCAGACCGCGTTCCTGTCGCCGCCGGTGGCGATGTCGGCCTACTACCTGCGGCAGGTGGTGAAGGCCTGGTCGCTCGCGACCATCTACAAGGGCATGTTCGAGTTCATGGTCCTGCAGTGCATCGCGATCGCGCTGATCGTCGCCTTCCCGGCGATCGCCACCAGGTTCCCGGAGCAGTTGCGCGAGGAAGCGGCCGCGGTCAAGACCGAGCAGGTGGACGACAGCATGCACCGGCTCGAAGAAGACCCCCACAAGGCGGTGCAGGAGCAGGTGGAGCCCACCCCCCGGTGACGAAGTGAAGAAGTGACGAAGTGACGGAATAGCCAATCGGATTCGTCGGTTCTCGTCACTGCGTCACTGCGTCACTGCGTCACTGCATCACTGCATCACTGCGTCACTGCGTCACTGCATCACTGCGTCACTGCGTCACCAGCTAGCCGGCTCCGAGCTCCTTTCTGACGATGCGCGCGCCCGCAGCCAATGCATGCAGCTTGCCGAGCGCGACCGCGCGCGGCAGCGGCACCATGCCACAGTTGGTGCACGGATAGAGCTTGTCGGGCGCGACGAACTTGAGCGCGGCGCGTATCGTGCGCGCGACCTCCTGCGGCGTCTCAACCCGCTCGCTCGCGACGTCGATCGCGCCGACCATGATGTCCTTGCCCTTGAGCAGGCCGATCAGCTCGAGCGGCACTTTCGAGTTGTGGCATTCGAGCGACACCTGGCTGATCTTCGAGCGCGCGATCACCGGGAAAGTCTCCTCGTACTGGCGCCATTGCGGTCCCAGCGTTTTTTTCCAGTCGATGTTGGCCTGGATGCCGTAGCCATAGCAGATGTGTACCGCAGTCTTGCACTTGAGCCCGTCGGCCGCGCGCTCGAGCGCCTCGATACCCCAGCTCTTGACTTCGTCCAGATAGACGTTGAACGCCGGCTCGTCGAACTGGATCACATTGACGCCCAGGCTCTCCAGTTCGCGTGCCTCCTGGTTCAGGATCCCGGCGAACGCCATCGCCAGCCGCGGACGGTTCTTGTAGTACCCGTCGTGCAGAGTGTCGATGATGGTCATCGGGCCCGGCAGCGTGTACTTGATCGGATGGTCGGTCTCCGCGCGCAGCAGGCGCACGTCCTCCAAGTGCACCGGCTGCGGGCGCTCTATCGGGCCCACGACCTGCGGCACCCTGGCATCGTAGCGCTGGCGGATGCGCATGGTGACCGGGTGCTCGAAGTCTATGCCCCTCAGATGCTCGAGATAACCGGTCACGAAATGGCGCCGCGATTGCTCGCCGTCACTCAGGATGTCGATACCCGCGCGCTCCTGATCGCGGATCGCGAGGCGCGTCGCATCGCGCTTGGCTTCGGCAAGACTCTCGCCTTCCAGCACCCATGGCGCCCACAACTGGTTCGGCTGCGCGAGCCAGGCGGGCTTGGGCAGGCTTCCGGCGATCGTGGTTTGCAGCAGCGTTCTTCCCATGGGGCCCTCCTTTACGTCCTGACTTCACTTTTTCGAGCGTGCGCCCGCCAACTGAAGGGCAAAGAAAAAAAGGCGGCCGAAGCCGCCCTTCGTTGATGGGGGCGTTCGGCGCTACGGCCGCACTTTATACACGACGTCGTGCTCGCGCGCGTGCTCGATCACCTTCAGGCCGAAATCGTCCCTCGGCCCCACTTCGGTGACGGGCGCATGTTCGACCTGCAGGGATTCGACCCGCTGGCGGAAGTCGCTGGTATGTCCCCGGAAGTGGATCGTGTCGCCGACGCGCAGCGTGCCCGAATCCAGCTTCACGACCGCAACGGCGAGATGGCTGAAGTAGTGGGTCACGACGCCGATGCGCTCGCCCGGGGGGGCGGGTTGCGCGGGCGGGCCCGCCGGCCTCGGCTTCGCCGCCGGCCGCGCGACCGGCCTGGCCCTCCTGGCCGGCGCCGCCCGGACCGGCGCCTTCTTCGCAGGCTTTTTCCCGGCCCTCGCCGTCTTCCTGCGCGCCGCCGGCTTCCTGGCCGGCGCTCTCCTGCGCTTTGCCTTGGCCTTGGCTTTCTTCCTGGTCGCCATGTGCGCCCTCCCGGCGGGATTGTCCGAGTGATCGAAGGGGATACCAGCCGTTGATTTTAGTCCGGCCGCGGCCCGCTATCAAACGGGACGGTCCCCGAAGGGTCCCTCCTACTCGGGCTTGATTCCCGCCTTTCGCGCCAGATCGGCCGCCACGATGAGCTGCTCGGCGACGAACTTGTCGAGCTCCGCCGGCGCGGTGGGCGCCGGCTCCGCTCCGAGGGCGCGCATGCGCTTCTGGATATCAGGCTGGCCGAGCGCGCTCGTGATCTCGCGGTTCAGCTTGTTGATGATCGCCCGCGGCGTCTTCGCCGGCGCGAATATCGCCCCCCACGAATCCCAGCGGAAGCCCGGCAGCCCGGACTCCGCGATGGTCGGAACCTCGGAAAGGACGCTGACGCGCTCCGCCGAGGAGACGCCGAGCGCGCGCAGTCTGCCGTCCCTCACCAGCGGCACCGCGCTTGCGAGCGGGGCCATGAAGAGCTGCACGCGGTTCGAGATGATGTCGTTCGTCGCCTCGGGTATGCCCCGGAAGGGCACGTGCACCACGTCGATGCCGGCGGCGTGCTTGAACATTTCCCCGGCGAAATGGGTGCCGCTGCCGCGGCCTGCGGAAGCGAGATTGAGCTGTCCGGGCTTCGCCTTGGCGAGCGCAATGAGGTCCTTGGTCGTCTTC
>JACPEF010000183.1 GCA_016183675.1 Betaproteobacteria bacterium | reverse complement strand
GCGCGGCCGACGAGGCGCTGTACGAAGCGAAGAAGGCAGGACGCAACCGGGTCGCCGTGAGTCAGGCGCTACCGGCTGCGTGAACGGAAGGGACTGGTGCCGGGAGAGAGAATCGAACTCTCATGGTGTTGCCACCGGCGGATTTTGAGTCCGCTGCGTCTACCAATTCCGCCATCCCGGCATCACGTCAAGGCGGGGAATTATCTCCCATGCGGTCGGACAGCGGCAACACGATCAGCTTTATCCCGAATCGTGAGGGCGTGAGAGCGGGAGGGCGTGAGAGCGACAAATTCCGTGAGGGCGTTAGAGCGGGAGGGCGTGAGAGCGACAAATGACGTGAGGGCGTTAGAGCGGGAGTGAGAGCGACAAATTCCGTGAGGGCGTTAGAGCGGGAGGGCGTGAGAGCGAAATAGGATCTTCCTTCGATCTCCCGATCTGACGATCTCCCGGCTTCTAAGCCCGATCTCCCGACTTCCTGACCTCACGGATTTCATATAATCGTCGGGATGCGCCGCGACGATTTCGACTACCAACTGCCGCAGGATCTGATCGCGCAGCTTCCCGCCGGTGAGCGCGGCGCGAGCCGGCTGCTTCATCTCGACGGGGGGACCGGCGCGTTCACCGACCGGCGGTTTCGCGACCTCGTCGCGCTGTTGGAGCCCGGCGATGTGATGGTTTTCAACGACACGCGCGTGATCAAGGCGCGGCTCGCCGGCCGCAAGCAAAGCGGCGGGCGGGTCGAAGTGATGGTCGAGCGCGTCCTCGGTCCCGGCGAGATCCTGGCGCAGGTGGGAGCGAACCGCCCGGCGCGCGAGGGCAGCGTGCTCATCCTCTCCGATGCGATCGAGGCGACGGTCCTCGGGCGCGAGCGCGAGTTCTACCGGTTGCGCTTTGAAGGATGCGACGACGTGCTTGCACTGCTCGAGCGCCACGGCGCCGTGCCGCTGCCGATGTATATCGCGCGCGCAGCCGATGAGCGCGACGCCGAGCGCTACCAGACGGTTTATGCGCGCGAGCCGGGCGCGGTCGCGGCGCCGACCGCGGGGCTGCATTTCGAGCGGGCGCTGCTCGCCGAGATCGAACGCGGCGGCGTTGCGCTCGCCTATCTCACGCTGCACGTCGGTGCCGGCACCTTCCAGCCGGTGCGCGAGCAGGACCTCGCGCGGCACCGGATGCACGGCGAGCGGTACGAGGTGCCGCAGGCGACCGTGGACGCGATCAACGCCGCGCGCGGCAAGGGCGGCCGCGTGCTCGCGGTGGGAACCACCACGCTGCGCGCGCTCGAGAGCGCGGCGGCCGGCGGAGAACTGAAGAGCGGCTGCGGCGAGACGCGGCTCTTCATACTGCCGGGCTATCGCTTCCGCGTCGTGGAGCGCCTGCTCACCAATTTCCACCTGCCGGGGTCCACGCTGCTCATGCTGGTTTCGGCGTTCGGCGGCATGGATAATATCCGCCGCGCGTACCGCCACGCCATTGACCAACGGTATCGCTTCTACAGCTATGGCGATGCGATGCTCATCGAACGGGCAGAAAGCTAGCCGCCAAGGCGCCAAGGACGCCAAGGAAAGCAAGATTCGGAATGAATGGCCAACGCACCAGGGAAGATCTAGACTCGATTGACATCCACGAATCGCCATCCCTCGATTGTCTTGGCATTCCTCGCGATTCAATTATTGTCTTCGGTTGTCTTGGTGTTCTTGGCGTCTTGGCGGCCAATTTGGATTTCGACCTAACCGATGCAGTTTGAAGTGCTGGCAACCGACGGTGCGGCGCGCCGCGGGCGGTTGACGCTCCCGCACGGCACGGTGGACACGCCCGCCTTCATCCCCATCGGCACCTACGGGGCGGTAAAGGCGATGAGCCCGCAGGAGCTCACCGGGATCGGCGCGCAGATCGTGCTGGGCAACACCTTTCATCTGTGGCTGAGGCCCGGGGTCGAAGTGATCGCCGCGCACGGCGGGCTCCACCGCTTCATGGGGTGGGACGGCCCGATCCTCACCGATTCCGGCGGCTACCAGGTGTACAGCCTGGGCCCCTTGCGCAGGATCACGGAGGAGGGCGTGAAGTTCCGGTCGCCCGTTAACGGCGACCCGTGCTTCCTCACGCCCGAGGAATCGATGCGGATCCAGCGCGTGCTGGCGGCCGACATCGTCATGGTGTTCGACGAGTGCACCCCGTACCCCGCCGAGTTCGAACCGGCGCGTGACTCGATGCGGCTCAGCCTCCGCTGGGCGGAGCGCTCGAAGCGCGCGCATGAGGGCGACGGCAACGCCCTTTTCGGAATCGTGCAGGGCGGGATGTACGAGCAGCTGCGCGACGAGTCGCTCGCGGGACTCGAGCGCATCGGCTTCGACGGCTACGCCATCGGCGGGCTGTCGGTGGGCGAAGCGAAGCGCGACATGACACGCATCCTCGAGCACACCGCGCCGCGGCTGCCCGCGCAGCGGCCGCGCTATCTCATGGGGGTGGGTACGCCGCAGGACATCGTGGCGGCGGTGAGGGCCGGCATCGACCTCTTCGACTGCGTCCTGCCGACGCGCAACGCGCGCAACGGCTGGGTCTACACGCGCCGCGGCGTGATGAAGCTCAGGAACGCGCGCTTCCGGGAGGACACGAGGCCGCTCGACGAGCAATGCGCCTGCTACACCTGCCGCCGCTTCACTCGCGCTTACCTGCACCACCTGCAGCGCGTCAACGAGATCCTCGGGGCGCGGCTCAACACGCTGCACAACCTCTATTACTACCAGGAGCTGATGCGCGGGCTGCACGCCGCGATCGAGCGCGGCCAGCTCGCCGATTTTGCCGCCGGCTTGAAGCGGACGACGGCCACATCGTGTTAAAATTCGCCATTTTTCGGGGCGCTCCCGCGCCCGTTAGCGATTCGGAGGCGCTATGTTGATCAATCCGGCCTGGGCCCAGGCTCCCGGCGCTCAGCCGCTGGGCGGCGGCATCGAGAGCTTGCTGCTCATCGTGCTGATGTTCGTAGTGCTCTACTTCCTCATGATCCGGCCGCAGATGAAGCGCGCCAAGGAGCACAAGCAGTTGATCGAGGCGCTGCAGAAGGGCGATGAAGTGATCGCCGCGGGCGGCCTTCTCGGGCGCATCAGCAAGCTGGGCGAGAACTACGTCACCCTCGAAGTGGCCGAGCACGTCGAGGTCCAGGTGCAGCGCCCGGCGGTGCAGCTGGTGCTGCCCAAAGGCACCATCAAGAACATCCAGTAAACGGTAAACGGTGAACGGTAAACGGTTGGTGATCGCTCGGCGAATTTTCCGTTCACGGTTCACCGTTCACTGTTCACCCGCCTCACGATGAACCGCTACCCCCTCTGGAAATACGTCGTCATCGCGGCCGCGATGGTGCTGGGCCTCGTCTACACGCTGCCCAACTTCTTCGGCGAGGTGCCGGCGGTGCAGGTCTCGCCGCTCAAGGCGACGCTCAGGGCCGACACCGCGCCCATGGGCCGCGTCGAGGACATCCTGAAGAAGGGCGGCCTCGCGGCCGGCGGGATCGTCCTCGATCCCTCGAGCGTCAAGGCGCGCTTCGCCGACACCGACACCCAGATCAAGGCGAAGGACCTGCTGCAGTCGCAGCTCGGCGAGGACTACATCGTCGCGCTGAACCTGCTCTCCAACAGCCCGCGCTGGCTCAGCGCGATCGGCGCGCTCCCGATGTACCTCGGCCTCGACCTGCGCGGCGGCGTGTATTTCCTGCTGCAGGTGGACATGAGATTGGCGATTGCCAAGAAGATCGAGGCGCTCGCCAACGACATACGCGGCAGCCTGCGCGAGAAGCGCATCCAGTACGGCGGGGTCGCGCGCGAGGGCCAGGTGATCACGGTCCGGTTCCGCGACAAGGCGATGCGCGACCGGGGCCTGAACGAGATCACGCGCGCCATGCCCGATCTCGCGCTGACGACGCAGGACGAAGCGAACGAGTTCCGCATCGTCGCGACGCTCAAGCCCGAGGCGGTGACCGGCACCCAGAAGGCCGCCCTGGACCAGAACATCACGACGCTCCGGAACCGCGTCAACGAGCTGGGCGTGGCCGAGCCGATCATCCAGCAGCAGGGCGCCGACCGCGTGGTGGTCCAGCTGCCCGGCGTGCAGGACACCGCCAAGGCGAAGGACATACTGGGCCGCACGGCCACGCTGGAGTTCCGGATGGTCGAAGCCCACGCATCGGATCCAGCCGGCCTCAATTACGACCCTGTGAAGGTGGAAGCCGCGATAAACGGAAACCCGCCTTTCGGGACGGAGCTCTTGTACGAGAAGAACATTGATCGTGTCGAGCCGCTGGTGTTGTCGAAGCAGGTGGTCATTACCGGCGATCGCCTCACCAACGCCGCACCCTCGGTTGACCAGCAGACCAATCGCCCGATCGTCTCGGTCGAGCTCGACGGGCAGGGTGCGCGGGTGATGCGCGATCTGACCCGTGGATCGATCGGCCGGCGGATGGCGGTATTGCTTATCGAAAAGGGCAAACCCGAGGTACTGACGGCGCCGGTCATTCAGGGCGAGTTCGGCGGTCGCTTCCAGATCAGCGGAAGATTCACTTCCCAGGAGGCGACCGATCTCGCGCTGCTGCTGCGCGCGGGCGCGCTCGCTGCGCCGATGGAGATCATCGAGGAGCGCACGGTCGGTCCCTCGCTCGGCGCGGAAAACATCCGCATCGGCTTCCAGTCCACCTGGTACGGCTTCGCGGCGATCACGGTGTTCATGATCGCCTACTACATGCTGTTCGGGGTGTTCTCGATCGTCGCGCTTGCCGCCAACGTCCTGTTTCTGGTCGCGCTGCTGTCCATGCTCCAGGCAACGCTCACGTTGCCCGGCATGGCGGGCATCGCGCTCACGATCGGCATGGCGATCGACGCCAACGTGCTGATCAACGAGCGCGTGCGCGAGGAGCTGCGCGGCGGCAACACGCCGCAGGCCGCGATCTTTGCGGGCTACGACCGGGCCTGGGGCACGATTCTGGACTCCAATATCACCACGCTCATCGCGGGCATCTTCCTGTTCCTGCTGGGCTCCGGTCCGGTGAAGGGTTTCGCCGTGGTGCTGTGCCTCGGGATACTGACCTCGATCTTCAGCGCGGTGGTGGTCTCGCGCGGCATCGTCAACCTCTACTACGGCAGCCGGCGCCGTCTCGAGGGCGTCTCGATCGGCCAAATCTGGCGCCCCGGCGCGGAAAAAGCAGGATGAACCGCCAAGACGCCAAGCCGCCATGAGAGCAATGAGAAAAAGATCAGATCGGTTTCATGTGCCGCGTCTGACTGGGCGGCCGTGCGACGAATCAAGAGTTGCTTTCATTCCATTGAGTTCTTTCTTGGCGTCTTGGCGTCTTGGCTGTTAATTAGGGTCTTCTATGGAATGGTTCAGGATCAAGCGCGACATCCCGTTCATGCGCTACGCGCGGATCTTCAACGTGATCTCGCTCGTCACGTTCCTGATCGCGGTGGGGTCGCTCGCCACGCGGGGCCTCAACCTCGGGGTGGATTTCACCGGCGGCACGGTGATGGAGGTGGCCTACGCGCAGGCGGCCGACCTCGGCAGGATCCGCGAGTCCATGGCGCGACTCGGCTTCAGCGACGCCTCCGTGCAGAACTTCGGCACCGCGCGCGACGTGCTGATTCGGCTGCCGGTGAAGCAGGGCGTTACCAGCGCCAAGCTCTCGGAACTGGTGATGCAGGATCTGAGGAAGGCTGATCCCAAGGTCGAGATGCGCCGCGTCGAGTTCGTGGGACCGCAGGTGGGCAGGGAGCTCTTCGAGAACGGGGCGCTGGCACTGCTGTTCGTCTCGATCGGCATCGTGCTCTACCTGTGGCTGCGCTTCGAGTGGAAGTTCGGGGTTGCCGCCATCATCGCCAACCTGCACGACGTCGTGATCATCATCGGGTTTTTCTCGCTGTTCCAGTGGGAATTCTCGCTGCCGGTGCTCGCCGCGGTGCTCGCGGTCCTCGGCTACTCGGTGAACGAGTCGGTGGTGGTGTTCGACCGGGTGCGCGAGGTCTTCCGCAACCGCAGGATGCGCGGCCTGTCCGTGCCGCAGGTGCTCGACCACGCGATCACGGCGACCATGTCGCGCACCATGATCACCCACGGATCGACGCAGATGATGGTGTGCGCGATGCTGATCTTCGGCGGTGAGACGCTGTTCTACTTCGCGCTCGCGCTCACCATCGGCATTCTCTTCGGCATCTACTCCTCGGTGCTGGTGGCGAGCCCGATCGTGATGTATCTCGGCGTTTCGCGCGAGGATCTCGCCAAACCGGAGGTGGAAAAGAAGCCCGGAGAAACTGGAGCGGTGGTCTAGGACGTCTGAAAATCAAGA
This sequence comes from Betaproteobacteria bacterium, assembly GCA_016183675.1. Classification (GTDB taxonomy): domain Bacteria; phylum Pseudomonadota; class Gammaproteobacteria; order Burkholderiales; family SG8-41; genus SG8-41. The sequence goes on along the minus strand of JACPEF010000183.1, from coordinate 2,172 downwards.
GCAGAATTTAGCCGCAGATAAACGCAGATAAACACGGATAAAACGCGTGATTCGTGATTCGTGATTCGTGATGCGGGATGCGCGATACAACTCAGCTTCCACCCTGTATCTCGCATCTCGTATCTCGCATCCTGTTATCGGCGTTCATCGGCGGCTGAATCGGGTTTTTGAGACCGCTTCGTAGAAGCCCTTAGGCCGCGCCCGTGGAGCTTTTCGCCACCTTCGCCGACATCGTCCTGCACCTCGACCGCCATCTTCAATGGCTGGTCGCGAACTATGGCGTGTGGATCTACGCCATCCTGTTCCTGATCATCTTCTGCGAGACGGGTCTGGTGGTGACACCGTTCCTGCCCGGTGACTCGCTGCTGTTCGTGGCGGGCACGCTCGCCGCGGCGGGCGACATGTACGTGCACGGCTTGTTCGCAGCGCTGGCGACGGCCTCCTTCGCGGGCGATAACACCAATTACTGGGTCGGCCGCTGCGTCGGCCCGCGGGTGTTCACGCGGGAAAAATCGCTGCTGTTCGATCCCGAGCACCTCGCCCGCACGCAGCGCTTTTACGAGAAATTCGGCGCGAAGACGGTGTTTTTCGCGCGCTTCGTCCCCATCATCCGCACGTTCGCGCCGTTCGTCGCCGGCATCGGGCGCATGCGCTACGGACGCTTCCTGTTCTACAGCCTTTCGGGCAGCGTTGCCTGGGTGGGCTCGCTCACCTACGCCGGCTACCACTTCGGCAACGTGCCGGTCGTGAAGCAGAACCTGAGCCTGGTGATCGTCGTGATCATCCTGCTCTCGATCTCCCCCGGCCTCGTCGAGTACCTGCGCCACCGCAGGAAACCCGTGACCGGTGACCGGTGACCAGTGACGGCGGTCCTGTTCAAAGTTCAAAGTTCCGAGTTCAAAGTTCCAAGTTCAAAGTTCCAAGTTCAAAGTTCCAAGTTTGGGGTCTAAGGTCGAAACCTTGAACCTTGAACGTTGAACCTTGAACCTTGAACCTTGAACCTGGAACAGCTATTCATCCCTTATCCCTCAGCCGGCTACTCCGGCCTGAGGCCGGCGTCCTGTATCACCTTGCGCCAGCGTGCAGTGTCGTCCCGGATGACCTTTGCAAAGGCCTCGGGGCCCGCGGCGCCGAGTTCCAGACCTTGCTCGACGAGCGCTTCGCGCGTCCCGGCTGAGCGCATGATCGATCCAAGCTCGCGGTCGAGGAGTGCGATGACTGCGCGTGGCGTGCGGGCCGGGACGAACATGCCCAACCACAACGACGCCTGATAGCCCGGAAAACCCGATTCGGCGATGGTTGGGAGTTGGGGTAACGCGGAGATCCGCTCGCGGCTCGTGACAGCCAACGCGCGCAGCCGCCCGGCCTTGACGTGGGGCAGCGAGGCCGGGAGGGTGCCGATCTGCAACTCGACGCGCCCGCCGAGCAGGTCCACGAGCGCGAGCGTCGATCCCTTGTAGGGCACGTGCACCATATCGATCCCGGCTGCTTTCTTGAGAAGCTCGCCGGAAAGATGCCCGAGGCTGAAGTTGCCGACGGAGGCATAGCGCAGCTTGCCGGGATTGGCGCGCGCGTGGGCGATAAATTCCTGGAGGTTCATCGCAGGCACGCCGGGATGCGTGGTCAGGAAATAGGCCGATTCCGCGAGCAACATGACCGGCGCGAAATCCCCGACCGGGTCGTAGCCGAGCCGCGGGTTGAGCGTGCGGGCAAGCGCATGGGTGCTGGTGGTGCCGAGCGCCCACGTGTAGCCGTTGGGCGCCGCGCGCGCCACGATCTCCACGCCAATCGTGCCGCTTGCACCCGAACGGTTGTCGATCACGATCTGCTGGCCGAGGCGTTCTCCCAGCCGCTGCCCGACGAGCCGCGCGACCACGTCGGCGGAGGTGCCGGGCGGGAATGGGACGATGAACCGGACGGGCCGCGTGGGGAAAGCCGGCTCGGCCGCATGCGCGGCCGCGAGCGCGAACGTCGCGTAGACAAGCGCAATGGAACCGCAGATAAACGCAGATGAACGCAGATAAGATATCAAACGGCCCATGACCGGCTCCTCAATTCTCTGTGCTCTCTTTGATCTCTGCGGCTCGAGTTGGTTGTCATCGGCGTCTATTGGCGCCCACCCCGTCAGAGGCCGGGCCTCTAACGGGGTCCATCGGCGGCTCGCATCAGCTT
>JACPEF010000182.1 GCA_016183675.1 Betaproteobacteria bacterium | reverse complement strand
GCACTTCCGGTGATGGGCCGCTCGCTCAACCCGCTCCTCAAGCAGCAGCCGAGCGAGCCGTGGGTCGTGATCTCGGAGCTCAAGCGCATCTTCGATCTCAGGGAAGTCAGGCTTGATGCCAGGAAGGTCGACGACGACATCAAGGTGCTGCTGGTGATCCCTCCCCGCAACATCACCGACGAGACGGAGTACGCGGTCGACCAGTTCGTGCTACGCGGGGGCAAGCTCATCGCGTTCGTGGACCCCTACGCCTACTTCGACCAGCAGCCGGACCTAACGAACCCGTTCGGCGGCGCGCAGGCCGGGCAGTCCACGCTCTACAGCTTGTTCAAAGCCTGGGGCGTGGACGTGGACATGGGCAAGGTCATCGCCGATCTCACGTTCGCGAGCGGCGCGGGCCCGCGGCTGCTGCCGACGCTGCTCTCGCTCAACCCGCAGGCGCTCAACCTGGAGGACGTGGTGACGAGCCAGGTCGGGACACTGCTGATCCCCTTCGGCGGCGCCTTCAAGGGCAAGCCCGCGGAAGGACTGACGCAGACCGTGCTGGCGCACACCTCCAAGAATTCGATGCCGGTCGATCTCATCATCGCGACGCTCTCGGGCGAGCCATCCACGCGCGGCTTCCAGCCCGTGGGCGAAGAGCTGCCGCTCGCGATCCGCCTCACGGGCAAATTCAGCACCGCCTTCCCCGGGGGCAAGCCGAAGCCGTTCGCGATGCCCGGCAGGGACAAGAAGAAGGCCGAGGAGAAGAAGCCCGAAGAAAAGCCCGAACCGCATCTCAGGCAGTCGGCCGAGGCGAACTCTGTGGTGCTGGTCGCGGACGTGGACCTGCTCGCCGACGGGGCGGCGGTCGAGGTGCAGGAAGTGTTCGGGCAGCGGGTCGTCGTCCCGCGCAACGGCAACCTCGCGCTCGCGCTGGGCCTGGTCGAGCAGCTCTCCGGCGACAACGCGTTGATCAGCCTGAGAAGCCGCGCTTCCTTCAGCCGGCCGCTTACCGTCATCCGCGAGATGGAAGCGCGCGCGCAGGAGCAGTACCTCGGGAAGATCAAGGAGCTCGAGGACAGCCTGAATGCAACGCAGGAGAAGCTGCAGGCGCTGCAGAAGACGAAGGGCGGGGCCACGAGCACGGTGCTCACCCCCGAGCAACAGGCCGAGCTCGAGAACTTCCGCAAGAAGGCCGTCGAAACGCGCCGCGACTTGAAGGAGCTCCGGAAGAACCTGCGCGTCGAGACTGACAGCCTCGAGTTCTGGACCAAGGTCATCAACATCGGCATCGTGCCGCTGCTGGTCGCGCTCGCCGGGCTCCTGCTCGCGCTCGCCAAGCGGCGCCGGCTCAAGAGCGCGTAATGAGCCGCAGATAAACGCCGATAAACGCCGATGAAAGATCAAGAACCAGCCACAGAGATCACAGAGAACACAGAGAATGAAAATTCAGGGTTCGGGATGCGGGATACGAGATGCGGGATGCGGGATGCGAAGGCCCGTTGTCCATCGCGGACCGCGCATCGCGGATCACACTCCGTGAACTCTGTGTCCTGTGGCCAAGGTTTTTTGGGGTTAATCTCATCTGCGTTCGGCCCTCACCCCCGCCCCCCTCCCAGGATAAGGGAGAGGGGAGGCTCGAGCTTGCCCTTCTCCGCTTGGGAGAAGGGGAAGGGATGAGGGATTGGCGTTTATCTGCGGCTCGATGGGTGTTCGCTCTTTTTCTTAAAGGCTGTAAAACAGCATGAACCGCAAGCAGTTCCTCATCCTCATCATCGCGCTGGTGGTGCTGGGGGGCGCGGGCCTCGCGCTTTTCTGGCAGGACATCGCGGCGTACCGCGAGAGCGGCGCCAGGATCGGCGCGAAGCTGCTGCCGGGATTCAAGATCGCGGACGTTGCGGAGATCCGGCTGCGGGACGCGAAGAACCAGGTGACGCTCGCGCGCAAGGAAAACGCGTGGGTGGTCCAGGAGCGCGGAGGCTACACCGCCAACTTCCAGGACATCGGCGACCTCATGGTGAAGCTGGTGGAGCTCAAGGTCACGCAGTCCGAGCAGGTCGGAGCCGCTCTGCTGCCGCGGCTCGAGCTCGCCGAACCCGGCAAGGGCGAAGGCGCGGGCACGCTCATCGAATTCAGGGACGGCTCGGGCAGCACGCTCGCGCGCCTCATCCTCGGCAAGAAGGTGCTGAAGATGGACCCGCTGAACCCGCTGCCGAGCGCCAAGGACGGCGTGCCAGCGGGGCGCTACGTGCTGCCCGCGAGCGCGAAGGACACGGTCGTGGTGGTGTCCGACCCGCTCAACGCTGTGGAGGCGAGGCCGGGAAAATGGCTCAATAAGGACTTCTTCAAGGCCGAGCGCATCAAGACGCTTGCGGTCGGGCCCGAGGGCGGCGCCCCGCGCTGGAAGATCGCGCGCGACGTCGAGTACGGCCAGTGGCAGCTCGCCGACGGCGGCGGGCTCGACGCGAGCGCTGCGGTTGCCGCGGTGAACAAGCTCGGCACTATGAGCTTCAGCGACGTCGCCGCGAATCCCGGGCCCGGGGACGCGGAGAAGCCGGTGGTCGCCGTCGCCGAGACGTTCGATAAGCTGACTTACACCGTTAAGGTCGCGAAGCGCAAGACAGGCGAAGAGTACCAGCTGAGCTTCACGGTGGCGGGCAATCCGCCGAAGCAGCGCGTGCCGGAGAAAGGCGAGAAGGGGCAGGACAAGGAACGCCGCGACAAGGAGTTCGCCGAGACTTTGAAGAAGCTCGACGAGCGCATCGCAGCCGAGAAAGCGCTCGCCAAGTGGACCTACGTCGTCGCCAGGAGCGAGGTCGAGCCGCTGTTGAGGGAACGCGGCGAGATGGTTGCCCGGAAGCGGGCCAAGAACTAGAAATTGGCCGCCAGGACGCCAAGGCCGCCAAGCAATACAAGAATAAGAGTCCGTGACAAGAGGAGTGCCCCCTCTCCCCGACCACGGGGAGAGGTGCGCCGAAACGTGGAGCAGGGATCGGCGCAACGTGGAGCAGGGACCGCCGGAAAGTGGAAGAGGGGCCCCGAAGGTTTTTATTCGGGGATCTGACCTTGAAGGCGGTCGGGGGCGGCGGGCGGTCCCTATGCGTCTGATCTCGGGTCGCATCCCCAAAGAAACTTGGGGCCCCTGCTCCACCTCGACAGCCGCCCCGCTTGCGGGATGCGACCGTGGAGCCGATCGAGGGCGCGTCG
>JACPEF010000176.1 GCA_016183675.1 Betaproteobacteria bacterium | reverse complement strand
GAGGCTGCGATCGGCAAAGGCGGCATCCTGCCGGGCGCGGAGCTCGCGTCGACCTTCAATATGCTGCGCGCCAACGACCTCATCTGGAATTACGTGGTCAACAATTACCTGATGGGCGGCGCGCCCGCGGCCTTCGACTTGCTCTACCGGAACGCGGACAGCACCAACCTGCCGGGACCGATGTACTGCACCTACGTGCGCAACACCTACCTCGAGAACAAATTGCGCGTTCCGGGCGCGCTGCACAACTGCGGCGTGAGCGTCGATCTCGGCAAGGTGGACCGCCCCGCGTTCATCGTTGCGACGCGCGAGGACCACATCGTGCCCTGGCGCGCCGCGTACCGCTCGCTGCATCTGCTCGGCGGCGACAAGCGCTTCGTGCTCGGGGCGAGCGGGCATATCGCGGGCATCATCAATCCCCCCTCGGCCAACAAGCGCAGCTACTGGGCGAGCGACGCCGGCGCGGCGTTTCCCGAGGACCCGCAGGCATGGTTCGAGCAGGGGCGCGAGCAGCGCGGCAGCTGGTGGCCGCTGTGGTCGCAATGGATCGAAGCGTTCAAGGGCGACGAGGGCGGCAGAACCCGTGAGGCGCCGGCTCGGACCGGCAGTGCGGAATATCCGCCGATCGAGCCCGCGCCCGGCCGCTACGTGAAGCAGAAGGCAAACTAGGGGAATCCATTTCGCTTAACGGCGGCATGCATGTGATGTAGTAGACTGGCCGCGACAGCGGCATTTCACCCGGGGAGAAAAGCGTGACACGGAAACAACTCGCCGTCGTGACCGGCGGCATGGGCGGGCTGGGCGAGTCGATCAGCACCAAGATGGCCGACGCGGGCTACAAGGTGGTGGTCACCTACTCGCCGTCGAACACGAAATACAAGGCCTGGCTCGACGAGATGAAGGGCAAGGGCTACGGCTTTTCGGCCTACCCGGTGGACGTGGTGTCGTACGAGGACAGCGCGGCGAAATGCGCGCAGATCCAGAAGGAATGCGGCGACATCGACATCCTGGTGAACAATGCCGGCATCACGCGCGACATGACGTTCAAGAAGATGACCAAGAACGACTGGGACGCGGTAATGCGCACCAACCTCGATTCCTGCTTCAACATGACCAAGCAGGTGATGGACGGGATGGTCGAGCGCAACTGGGGCCGCGTCATCAACGTGTCGTCGGTGAACGGCCAGAAGGGCGCCTTCGGCCAGACCAACTACTCCGCCGCCAAGGCGGGGATCCACGGCTTTACCAAGGCGCTCGCGCTCGAGGTGGCGAAAAAAGGCGTCACGATCAACACCATCTCGCCGGGCTACATCGGCACCAAGATGGTGACCGCGATCCCGAAGGAGATCCTCGATTCCAAGATCCTGCCGCAGATCCCGGTCGGGCGCCTCGGCAAGCCCGAGGAAATCGCCGGATTGATCATTTATCTGTGCTCGGATGAAGCCGCGTTCGTGACCGGGGCCAATATCTCGATCAACGGCGGCCAGCACATGTACTAAGGAGTAGACTCAATGGCTGCAATCCCAGAGGAAAAAATGGAACACCCGGTCCGGCTGATCAAGAAGTACCCCAACCGCCGGCTCTACGACACCAAGACCTCGAGCTACATCACGCTCGCGGACGTGAAGCAGATGGTGTTGAAGCAGGAGGAGTTCCAGGTGCTCGACGCCAAGTCGAACGACGACCTGACGCGCCAGATCCTGCTGCAGATCATCCTGGACGAGGAGTCGGGCGGCATGCCGATGTTCTCCTCCGACCTGCTGTCGCAGATGATCCGCTCCTACGGCAGCGCGATGCAGGGCTTCATGGGCACCTACCTGGAGAAGAACCTCGAGGGGTTCCAGCAGATGCAGAAGGTGCTGCAGGAGCAGTCGCAGAAGGTCTACGGCGACAATTCGCGCACCCCGAACGAGCTCTGGTCGCAGTTCATGAACCTGCAGGGGCCGGCGATGCAGACCCTGATGCAGGCGTACATGGAGCAGAGCCAGAAGATGTTCGCGCAGTTCCAGGAGCAGATGCAGAGCCAGGCGCGCAACGTGTTTTCCGGCTTCACCTTCCCGGGCTTCCCGCCCGCCGGCAACCCCGCGCCCAAAGATGAAGGCGGCAACAAAGATGGCGCCTGACAAGGCGCGCCGCACCTCCCAGGCAGCACCCAAGGTTGGCTTCGTTTCGCTCGGCTGCCCCAAGGCGCTGGTCGATTCCGAGCGCATCCTCACGCAGCTGCGCGCCGAGGGCTACCTCACGGCGCCCGACTATGCCGGCGCCGACCTGGTGATCGTCAACACCTGCGGCTTCATCGACGCCGCGGTCGAGGAATCGCTCGGCGCGATCGGCGAGGCGCTCGCCGAGAATGGAAAGGTTGTCGTTACCGGGTGTCTCGGAGCTAGAACCGATGTAATTAAGAAGATTCATCCGAAAGTGCTTGCCGTCACCGGCCCGCATGACACCCCCGGGGTGATGAAAGCGGTGCATGCGCACCTTGCCAGGCCCCACGACCCGTTCACCGACCTCGTGCCTCCCCAGGGCATCAAGCTCACGCCGCAGCACTACGCCTACCTCAAGATTGCCGAGGGCTGCAACCACCGCTGCAGCTTCTGCATCATTCCCTCGATGCGCGGCGACCTCGTGTCGCGCCCGCTCGGCGAGGTGATGCCGGAGGCCGAGAACCTGGTGCGCGCCGGCGTGAAGGAGCTGCTGGTGATCTCGCAGGATACGAGCGCCTACGGGGTTGATGTGAAGTATCGAACCGGTTTCTGGAATGGCCGTCCTGTGAAAACCCGTATGAAAGAGCTGTGCGAAGCGTTGGGCTCATTGGGCGTATGGGTACGGCTGCATTACGTCTATCCGTACCCGAGCGTGGACGAAGTGATTCCGTTGATGGCGGAGGGCAAGAT
>JACPEF010000184.1 GCA_016183675.1 Betaproteobacteria bacterium | reverse complement strand
GGATGCAGTAGCGCCGCTCAACGCGCGGATCCTTGAGATGCCCGCATGACTAGCTTTGAAGTGGACCGCCGAAACGCCGTCCTATAAGGCGTCATTTTGCGCCGCAAAATGCGCACCTTCAAGGTGATCAATACGTTACGCCCGGAAGAGCGTTATCACAGTGTGTCTTTCGAATGGCGAATTGTCCTTCGTGTCGGCACGAAGAAAAGCCCTGTCCCAGCGGCGCCTCTTGTTCGGGCCGCGCGGGTTGAACGGCGGCTTATTGTCCGTTCGAACCCGCGCAGTTATTCCGGCGCTTCGCGTCCGCGGGCGCGGGTTGAGCGGCATCTAGGGTCCGTTCGAACCCGCGCAGTTATTCCGGCGCTTTGCGTCCGGAATAACAGAATTTATACTAGCGCCTCACCGCACCGAACCATAAGGGAGAGGCAATGAAGATCAAGGCGAACGGAATCGAGATCAACTACGAGATCGAGGGAGAAGGCCCGTGGGTGACGATGAGCCACTCGCTTGCCTGCAACCTCAGCATGTGGGGCCCGCAGATGCCGGTGCTCACCAGGAAGTACAAGGTGCTGCGCTACGACACGCGCGGCCATGGCCAGAGCGGGGTCCCGGCCGGCGAGTACACGCTGGAGCAGCTCGCCGACGACGTGAAAGGGCTGCTCGACGCGCTCAAGATCAGGCAGACCCACTGGGTGGGCCTGTCCATGGGCGGGATGATCGGCCAGGCGTTCGCGCTCAAGTATCCCGGCGTGTTCAGTAGCATGGTGCTCGCGGACACCACCAGCCGCCGCCCGCCCGACGCGGCAAAGATGTGGACCGAGCGCATCCAGAACGCGCAGCAGAAAGGGATGGGGGCGCTGGTCGAGGGCACCCTCGGGCGCTGGTTCACCGAGCCTTATCGCACCTCGCGCAAGGACGTGATGGAGCGCATCGGAAACGACATTCGAAGGACTCCCGTCGCCGGCTTTGTCGGCTGCTGCCACGCCATTTCCAAGGTCGACTACCTCGACCGGCTGAAGGAGATCAAGTGCCCGACGCTGGTGATCGTGGGCGAGCACGACATGGGCACGCCGCCGGAGGCGGCGCGCGCGATCCACGAGAACCTGCCGGGCTCGCAGCTGAAGGTCATTGCCTCCGCCGCGCATCTGTCGAACGTCGAGCAGGCGCAGGTCTTCAACGACGCGCTGACGGGGTTCCTCGACCGCGTATCGAAGCAGCGATAACGCTGCTTCGATAACGGGAATCGGGGCCACCACCTAGGGATTCGTCCCTCATCCCTCCGCCCTCATCCCCCGTCCTTTACGCGGCGCGACGCCGCGCGTGGCTGCGGTGGCCGTAATAGCTTCCGAAGAGCAGCAGCGCCGAGCACGACACGAACACCGGCGCAAAACCGAACGCCGTGCCGATGCCGCCGAAGAGCAGCGGCACCCCGAGGTGGGTGACGTTGTTGAACATCACCCGCACCCCCGCCCCCTCCGCCGCTCGCCCGGGCGGCGAGAGCGTGTAGATCAGCGAGCCGGATAGCGGCTGTCCGCAGCCCACGCCGAGTCCCAGCAGGAACGATACCGCGGCGAGCAGGTACGGGTTTTCGGTCAGCGGGAAGAGCAGGAACGAGATCCCGGCCAGCGCGATCATGTAGATCAGGATCTCGAACTCGGTCCATTTGCGCACCAGGGTCGGAAGCACGACGCGGATCGCGAACACCGCGACTGCGAAGGTCCCGATGATCATGCCGATGGCCGAAGCGGACAGCCCGATCGAGTGGCCGTAGATCGGGAAATAGAACTGGTAGAGGTCCCACGCGGTGGAGATGAGCCCGCTCGCGATGATCGTGTTGAGGAGTTCCCGGTCGCGCAGCAGGTCGAAGGCGCTCCGCTTCTGCTCCCCCTCGCCGCCCCCGCGAGCCGCCTTGGGCAGGATGTCCGGGCCGAGCCACAGCATCAGCATCGGCACGACGGTGCAGGCGGCGAGCGCGAGGAACGCCGGCAGGTGGCCGAGATGATCGATCGAGAACCCCGCGATCAGCGGCCCGAAGAACGCCGCCAGCGAGAATCCGATGCTGATCGCGGTGTAGTTGCGCACGCGGTTCTCGGCTCCGCCGATGGAGCCCGCCGTGCCGTGCACCGCGACGAAGAAGAACTGGAACGAAGTCCCGAGCACGAGCGCCGCGATGTAGAGCGTGGGCATGCCGGGGAAGAAATACGGGAGCAGCAGGCCCGTCGCCGTGCCCACGGTGCCGGCGAGCATCGGCAAACGCGGCCCGACGCGATCCACGAGCTGTCCGGCGTAGATGGCGAGCAGCATCGGGCACAGGGCGTACAGGGCCATGATGACCCCAATCGAGAACTGGTCGGCCCCGAGCTCGAGCGCGTACAACGACATCAGCATCCGGCTGCCTGCAAAGCCGGCGTGATTCAGCACGCACAGCAGCGCAACGAGGTGGATCGCCATCGGAGAAGGAGCGGCAGCCGGAACCGCGGGTGCACCAGCGAAGGAACCGCGCGTATTCTACCGCGCCGATGCGCGCCCCGGCTCTAGAATTCCACAATGTGGTCACAAATAGCTGGGGAATCCGCCCGCATCCAGTCGGCTGACCACGTTATGAACTGGTAACAGCGGCCGCAACAAAAACGGGCAGTGCGATGGCCACCGCCCGCTGTTGCGCGCGCTGCGGCACGCGGCCGCGCGCGGTCAGACCCGAATGCTCAATCGGAAGCGATGGTGCCCCCTGCCCCGCCGCGGTTCTCGCTCACGACGTTCTGCCCGAAAGCTTCGGTGAGCCGCTGTCCGACGATCCGCGCGGCGAAGTCCGCGGCCCCTCCCGGCGGCACCGCGATGATCATCCGGACGGGTTTGGTGGGAAACGCGTGCGCCGAGCCTTTCGCCGCGGGCTGCGCCCCCGCCAGTTGTGCGCACAGCCCGCTCAAAATGACCGCACTTAGCCTGGTCCACGTTTTCACCGCACTGTCTCCCGTCGCCGGATGTGCCGCTGGTTTTTCGGGCCGCGAAAGCGGCGCTACAAAAGATGGTAGAAGCTATCGGCGTTCATCTGCGGCCGATGGGTTTCGAGGATGGTGGCACGGTCAAATAATGCACGGCAAACAGGCGCTCGGGGTCGCTCCAGCATTCGACCGGCTCGAATCCCGCGCCGCGCGCCAGCGCCTGGAATTCGGCCACCGAGTACTTGTAGGAATTCTCGGTGTGGATGGTCTCGCCGCGGCGAAAGCGGAAGGGGCGCCCCGCGACCGTCACCTGCTGATCCTTGAGACTCTCCAGGTGCATCTCGATGCGCCCCAATCCCTCGTTGTAAAACGCCCGGTGACGGAACGCGGCCAGATCGAAGTCTGATCCGAGCTCGCGGTTGATGCGCGCGAGCAGGTTGAGATTGAACTCGGCGGTGACCCCCTGCGCGTCGTTGTAGGCGGCGCGCAGCCGCGCCGGGTCCTTCTTGAGATCCACGCCGATCAGCAATCCGCCACCCGCGCCCACGATCGCCCGCGCGTTCGCGAGAAAGGCCCCCGCCTCCGGCACGGTGAAGTTGCCGATGGTCGAGCCCGGGAAGTAGATGATGCGGCGGCGCGCCGCGAGCCCGTCGAGCTCCGCCAGCGCAAAAGGGCGCGAGTAGTCGGCGCACACCGCGATGATCGCAAGCCGCGGAAATGTCCGTGCCAGCTCGGCGCAGGACGCCGCGAGCTGTCGCGCCGCGATGTCGATCGGGACATAGGCGAGGGGTTGGAGCGCGTCGATCAGTATGCGCGTCTTGCGGCCGCTGCCGCTGCCGTACTCGATCAGCAGGCAGCCGGGGCCCAGGTGCCGCGCCATCTCTCCCACCCGATCCCGCATCATCGCGATCTCGGTGCGCGTCGGGTAGTACTCCGGCAGCCCGCAGATCGCCTCGAACAGCTCGCAGCCGCGTTCGTCGTAGAAGTACTTGGGCGAGAGCTCCTTTTGCGGGCGCGACAGCCCGGTGATCACGTCTTCCAGGAACCCGCCCGCGTCCGGGCGCAGGTCGTGAAATGAAAAGCGGGAGCCCCCTCGCTCCATGACCTCCTCGCAGTGGGCTTGTTTCTTGGTATTCGGCGCCGGCGAGGGCCGGCTTTCACCGCTCACCGCTTGCTGCTTGCCGCTTGCCGGGGGATTCAACCGGCCGGCTGCCGGGCGAAGTGGCCTTCGATCCACTTCTTGATGCGGTTGGCGTCCCCGACGCGCGAGAGCTTGCCCCACGAATCGAGCAGCACGATGATCACCGGCGTGGACGAGATGCGCGCCTGCAGCACGAGGCAGCGCCCCGCCTCGCTGATGTAGCCGGTCTTGGAGAGCCCGATGTCCCAGCTCGCGTTCTTCACCAGCCGGTTGGAATTCGTAAAGCGCAGCAGCCTGCCATTGGGCAGCGCCACGGCGTGGGCGGAATCCGTGGTGAACTCGCGGATCAGGGGATGGTGATGGGCGGCGTTCACCAGCCGCGCGAGGTCCTGCGCGGTCGAAACGTTGTCGCTGGAGAGCCCGGTGCCATCCACGAAGCGGGTGCGCCACATGCCGAGCTCGATCGCCTTCTGGTTCATCGCCGCGACGAACGCCTGCGCGCCCCCGGGATAGGCGCGGGTGAGCGCCGCGGCGGCGCGGTTCTCGGAAGCCATCAAGGCGAGCTTGAGCAGGTCGCCGCGCGCGAGCGTGGTGCCGACCCTGAGCCGCGAGCGGGTGCGCTTGATCCCGTCCACGTCCGCCTCGCTGATGGTGACGGGCTCGGCGAGCGGCAAGCCCGCCTCCAGCACCACCAGCGCGGTCATCAGCTTGGTGATCGAGGCGATCGGCACCACGGTCCCGACGTTCTTGGCGTAGAACACGCGATCGCCGCCCTGCTCGACCACCAGCGCCGCGGCCGACTTGAGGCTGAGGGCGCCCGCCCGCGCCGCAACGGCCGAGGCGGCCAGCGGGTTATGTGCGTAGGCGCCCGGCAACAATGCCAAGCCGAGCACGATGGCCGAACACAGCGTTTTCAGGCTATCCTCCCTGAGTGGCATGCCGCCCTACGGCTTGCGGCTGTGCTGCCGCGTGTTGAACGGCGGTTGTCCCGTCCGTTCGAACACGCGGAGTTAGACCGGAGCTATGCATCCGGTTTAACCTGAATTAGGGCACCAAAAATACAGGGTTAGCCCGAATTTTTCAACCAATAGTTGAAGTGTGACAAATGCCCGCAAAAAAGGAGCACGCGGAGGGGTGCCGCAGCGGCGAGGGGGCAAAAAAACTCCGCTCGGGACGGTGTGGGTTGTCCCGGCGGAGATAAAGAGGCCATGCAACTACCCGCTCAGCACAGGTAGCCGCAACTGCTAGGCCTCCGAGGAGGAAAGAGCGAACAAACTGCCGAAACCGCGTGAGGCTCCGCGCTGAGCGCCTCGTTTGTTCACCGTGCAGAGTAGTCCCTTTGCCTTACGTGAAACTTACAGAGCGGAGGGCGTGACCGATTTGACGTGACAGGCATCGCGATTGCCACCGGATCGTCCAGGATATGGACGAGAATAGTCGCATCCACTTCATGGTTTTGCCGCGCGACGCGTCCGTGGCGAGAATCGAGGCGCCACCGGGACGCGAGCGCTCCCAGCCGGGTGCCCGCAGCGCGCTGCGCTACACTATCGTCCCCGTAGCAGCCTGTCGGACTTAGCGCTCCGACAGGCTGCTAAAAGCAAAACCGCCCGAGAATTTGGGATGAATCTTAACCAGGTGATCCTTCCTGGCCCACTGTTGAAGACGGGAGCGGGGTCGAATTCGTGTCTCTACAATCCTTTTTTGCCGTTTTCTTGCAGGCGGTTTTGCCTTAGGATTTTGTCGGGCCAAAGTCCGACAAACTCCTAGCGGCACCTACTCCATGCGCATCCTGATAGTCGAAGACGATCCGGTGCTGGCCGACGGGCTCACCCGTTCGCTGCGGCAGTCCGATTACGCGGTGGATTGCGTGAGCGACGGCGCCGGGGCTGACCACGTCTTGGCCAGCCAGGCATTCGACCTCGTGATCCTCGACCTCGGGTTGCCGAAGTTGGACGGGCTCGAGATGCTGCGCCGGGTGCGCCGGCGGGGCTCGCGGGTGCCGGTGCTGATCCTCACCGCGCGCGACACGCTGGAGGACCGCGTGAAGGGGCTCGATCTCGGCGGCGACGACTACCTCACCAAGCCATTCGACCTGCCCGAACTCGAAGCGCGCGTGCGCGCGCTGATCCGCCGCGGCCAGTCGGGCGGCAGCTCACTGCTTTCGCACGGTGCTCTCGCCCTCGACACCTCCGGTCGGCGCGCCACGCTCAACGGTGAGCCGCTCGATCTCTCGGGGCGCGAGCTCGGCGTGCTGGAAGTGCTGATGCTGCGCAGCGGCCGGGTGGTCAACAAGGAACAGCTCACCGAGCAGCTCTACGGCTGGGATGAGGAAGTCGGCGCCAATGCGATCGAGGTCTACGTCCATCGCCTCCGCAAGAAACTCGAACCCGCCGGGGTCTCCATCCGCACGATACGCGGGCTCGGCTACCTGCTCGAAAAGCCGCCGCATGCCTAGGCCCCGCACGCTCCGCCGCCAGCTGCTCGTCTGGCTGGTCGGCCCCCTCGCCGTGCTGTGGTCGGTCAGCACGGTGGTGGACTACGACATCGCCAACCGCTTCGTCAACCTCGCCTATGACCGCGGCCTGCTCGACAACGCGCTCGACATCGGGCGCCAGGTGAAGGTGCTCAACGGGCAGATCTACGTGGATCTGCCGAAGGTCGCGATCGACATGCTCGAATCGGGCGAGCAAGGGCGCGTCTATTACCTCGTGACGGGCCCCGAGGGCGAGTACGTCACGGGCGAGCCGGGGCTGCCCGCGCCGCCCGATCCGTTCTCGGGCAAGGTCAACTACTACGACGGCGACTACGACGGCAAGCCGGTGCGCGTGGTCGCGGTGCAGTTGCCGGTGGAGAGCGGCAAGGAACAGGGCTTCGTGCTGGTGCAGGTCGCCGAAAGCCGCGCGGCGCGGGTCGAGTTCGCGCAGCTCATCATGATCCGCATGATGCTGCCCCAGGCGATCCTCATCGTGCTCACCGCGCTGCTGGTGTGGTACGCCGTGGGCCGCGGCCTTGCGCCGCTCGCGAGCCTGCAGCGGGAGATCGCGAGCCGCTCGCACCGCGACTTGAGCGCGCTGCCCGAAGAGCAGGCGCCGCGGGAAGTGCAGCCGCTGATCCGCGCCATGAACGGCCTGCTCGAGCGGCTCGGCCGGGCCATCACCGCGCAGCAGCGCTTCGTCGCGGACGCGGCGCACCAGCTGCGCACGCCGATCGCGGGCATCAAGACCCAGACCGAGCTCGCGCTGCGCCAGACGCAGTCGCAGGAGGCGCAGGCGGCGCTCAAGCAGCTGGAGGCCGCGACCGAGCAGACCACGCGTCTCGTCAACCAGCTGCTGTCGCTGGCGCGAGCCGAGCCGAGCGCCGGGCGCGCCCACGCCACCGAGCGTCTCGACCTGGCGCAGCTCGCCCGGGACGCCACCACCGAGTGGGTGCCGCGCGCGCTCGCCCGGGATATCGACCTCGGCTTCGAGGGCCCGTCCAACGGGGAGCGGGTCGAAGGCGACCCGTTCCTGCTCAAGGAAATGCTCAACAACCTGCTCGACAACGCCGTGCGCTACACGCAATCCGGGGGGGCAGTCACGATGCGCGTCATCCCGGACGCGCGCGAGGTGGCGCTGAGCGTGGAGGACAACGGCCCCGGCATCCCCGAAAGCGAGCGCGAGCGGGTCTTCGAGCGCTTCGGCCGCGTGCTCGGGACCGGCGTCGACGGCTGCGGCCTAGGGCTCGCCATCGTGCGCGAGATCGCCCAGTGCCACGGGGCGGAGGCGGTGCTGACCGGCGGCGCGCACGGCGCCGGCACCGTGGTGCGCGTCGCGTTCGCCCGCGCCGCCTGATAAAAAGCGTGAATCGTGACTGGTGACCGGTGACTGGTGACCGGAAAGGAGTCAGCGCCAAGCCGCCAGCGGCCAGAAGGAGGGGCCGACGATTGCACGCTGACCGCTGAACGCCGCGCTTCTCAGCCGACGGCGAGCCGCGCCCTGGCGGCCGCCTGCTCGTGCTCCGCTTCCTCCTGCTGCAACGCCCACATATCGGCGTAGGTGCCGCCCGCCGCGAGCAGCTCGCGGTGGGTGCCGCGTTC
>JACPEF010000009.1 GCA_016183675.1 Betaproteobacteria bacterium | reverse complement strand
CCGCCGCCACGGCGGAGCGCCGGTGCTGTGGAAGACCGGGCATTCCTTCATCAAGCAGAAGCTCGTGGAAACCGGCGCGGCGCTCGCCGGCGAGATGAGCGGCCACGTTTTCTTCAAGGACCGCTGGTACGGGTTTGACGACGGGCTCTACGCCGGCGCGCGGCTGCTCGAGATACTGTCACGCGAGCAGGACCCCGGCGCGGTGCTCGAAGCCCTGCCCGACGCGGTCAGCACGCCGGAGCTGCACCTCAAGCTCGCCGAGGGCGAGAACTATGCGCTCATGGAGAAGCTGAAGGCGAGCGCGCGCTTCGAGGGTTCGCGCGAGGTGATCACGCTTGACGGGCTGCGCGTGGAGTACGCCGACGGCTTCGGCCTCGCGCGCCCGTCCAACACCACGCCGGTCATCGTGCTGCGCTTCGAAGCAGACGACGAAGCCGCCCTCAAGCGCATCCAGGACGATTTCCGCCGTGCGCTGGTCGCGGTCAAGCCCGGTGCGCGCCTGCCCTTCTAGTGCCGTTCCAACTATTTTCTGGTAATCCAGTCAGTTCGACATGCCCTGATTACCGCCGCCAGGCAAGCCCCGTTCCAACTATCGAGCCCGATCCAACTGCGCCTCCAGGACCGGAAAGTTGGAACGGCACAAGCCGCCCGAGTTTGGAGAAACAAGTTGGAACGGCACTAGTCAACGGTAATCTTGCCGGCTGCGTTGTCCACCATCACGGGCGCATCCAGGTACTGGATTTCCGGCTGGGCGCCGTACTTGCCGGCAACGAAGCTCTTCCACTCCGGCGAATAGAACCGCCGGGCCCTCGCCTTTGAATCCCACACGTAGATGCCACCGGCGCGCAGGCCGTCTTCGCTGACGAAATAGTTCTTGCGCAGCAGGCCCGGCAGATTGAGGTACTTCGGCGCCGTGCCCTCGAAAA
Source organism: Betaproteobacteria bacterium (assembly GCA_016183675.1). Lineage (GTDB taxonomy): Bacteria > Pseudomonadota > Gammaproteobacteria > Burkholderiales > SG8-41 > SG8-41. The sequence goes on along the minus strand of JACPEF010000009.1, from coordinate 3,667 downwards.
TCGCTTTCATCTCCGCGAGCGATCGCTTCTTCCGTTGTCGAAACGTCACTATGGCTACGATCATGTGTGCGCGGTCGCGCCGCGGGAAACATCATCCTCAGCGCCTGCCGGGATTGAGCGTGCCGCGGTTGTAGTCCTTGTCCCCGGGCATGATGCAGCGGCCGATCCCGAACAGCCCACCCTGCGAGCCCGGCGGGCATCCCTGGTTTTCCGGATAGCGCTCGGCGATCTTCCGCGCCTCCGCGGCCTTCTTCTGGTCCACGTACTCCCAGCGCCCGTTAGGATGCAGCAGCACCTTCTCGCCCGTCGCGGTCGTCGCTTCGATCGGCTGTGCTACCGCTTGTGACCCACCAAGCATCAGCGCGCCGACGGCGAAGATCAACATCAAGTTGTTTCTACGATTCACCATTCACTATTCACCAGTCAACGCCGTTACAACCGCTCCTCTACCCACCGTTTCACCGATGCCAGCGCCTGTGGAAGTTTCTCGGGACTCGTACCGCCAGCCTGGGCCATGTCCGCCCGCCCGCCGCCCTTGCCGCCCACCTGCTGCGCCACGTAATTCACCAGCTCGCCGGCCCTTACCTTGGCAGTGAGGTCGGCAGTGACGCCGGCGATCAGGGAAACCTTGGCGCCCTCGGTCGCCGCGAGCACGACCACGGCGGATCTTAACTTGTCCTTGAGCTTGTCCATCGTCTCGCGCAGCGCCCTGGCATCCGCGCCGTCGAGCATCGCGGCGAGCACCTTCACGCCTTTCACCTCCACCGCCTGTTCGGCGAGCTCGTCGCCCTGCGATGCGGCGAGCTTGGACTTGAGCCGCGCGAGCTCCTTCTCGAGCGCCTTCTTCTCCTCGCGCTCCGATTTCAACTTTTCCTTCAGCGCATCGCCGCTCGCTTGATAAAAGCCTTCGATGAAATGCCGTTCGTCCTCCTTCTCCTGCACGTAGGCGAGCGCGCCCTCGCCGCTCGTCGCCTCGATGCGGCGGATCCCGGCGGCGATGCCGCCCTCGGAGATCACCTTGAAAAAGCCGATGTCGCCGGTGCGCTTGACGTGGGTCCCGCCGCAAAGCTCGCGCGAGGAGCCGATGTCCATCACGCGCACCTCATCGCCATACTTGTCGCCGAATAAGGCGAGCGCCCCGGCCCTGGCCGCTTCGTCGTGCTTCATGATGCGCGCCGAGGTCGCGGAGTTGGCGAGGATCTCGGCGTTGACGATCATCTCGACGCGGCGGAGTTGCTCCTCCGTCATCGGCTCGTGGTGCGAGAAATCGAAGCGCGTCCTCTCCGCGTCCACCAGCGAGCCCTTCTGCTGCACGTGCGGCCCCAGCACCTCGCGCAGCGCCTTGTGCATGAGGTGGGTGGCCGAGTGGTTGCGCATGGTGCGGGCGCGGCGCGCGGCATCGACCTTCGCCGCGACCCGGTCGCCGACCGAGAGCGACCCCGTCTCGAGCTGGCCGTGATGGCCGAAAACGTCGGTTTGGATCCTCTGCGTGTCGGTAACGGCGAACGTGCCCCCCGGCGCGACCAGCTCGCCAACGTCGCCGACCTGGCCGCCGGACTCGGCGTAGAACGGGGTGCGGTCGAGCACGACGATGCCCGGCTCGCCGCCGGAAATCGAACGAACCGAAGCGCCCTCCCGGTAGATCGCAGCGACCCGCGCGTCTTCGACGGCAAGCATCTCGTAGCCCCTGAACTCGGTCTTCACGCCCTGGTACTCGACCGAGGCGCCCATCTGGAACTTCGAGGCCGCACGCGCCCGCTCGCGCTGGCGCTCCATCGCCGCCTCGAAGCCGGCGTAGTCCACGCGCACGCCGCGCTCGCGCGCGATGTCGGCGGTGAGATCCACGGGGAAGCCGAAGGTGTCGTAGAGCTGGAACACGGTCTCGCCGTCGAGCATCCGATCCTCGCGATTGAGCGCCCCTTCCAGCACCTTCATGCCGTTGTCCAGGGTCTCGGCAAAGCGCTCTTCCTCCTGCCGCAGAACGTGCGTGACGTGCTGTTTCGCCTTCAACAGCTCCGGATAGGCATCGCCCATCGCCCGCGCGAGCTCCTCCACGATGCGGTGAAAGAACGGTTTCGTCTGCCCCAGCTTGTAGCCGTGGCGGATCGCTCGGCGGATGATGCGCCGGAGCACGTATCCGCGCCCCTCGTTCGCCGGGATTACGCCGTCCGCGATGAGGAACGAGGTGGCGCGGACGTGGTCGGCGATCACCTTGAGCGAGTTGCTGGAGAGGTCTTTTGCGCCGGTCTCGCGCGCGGCGGCCTTGATGAGCTCCCGGAAGAGATCGATCTCGTAGATCGAGTGCACGCCCTGCAGCACCGCGGCGATGCGCTCGAGCCCCATGCCGGTGTCCACCGAGGGCTTGGGCAAGGGCTTGAGCACGCCCTTCTCGTCGCGGTTGAACTGCATGAACACCAGGTTCCAGATCTCGACGTAGCGGTCGCTTTCGGCGTCCTTCGAGCCCGGCGGGCTGCCGGGAATCCCCGGCCCGTGGTCCCAGAAGATCTCGGCGCACGGCCCGCAAGGGCCGGTGTCGGCCATCTGCCAGAAATTGTCGCTCTGGTATTTGGGCGCGCCGGGCTTGTCGCCGATGCGCACGCAGCGCTCCTTCGGCACGCCGATGTCCTTCACCCAGATGTCGAAGGCCTCGTCGTCCTCGTGATAGACCGTGGTCCACATGCGCTCGGACGGCAGCCGGTAGACCTTGGTCAGCAGCTCCCAGGCGTAGCGGATCGCGTCGCGCTTGAAATAGTCGCCGAAGCTGAAATTCCCCAGCATCTCGAAGAAGGTATGGTGGCGCGCCGTGTAGCCGACGTTCTCGAGGTCGTTGTGCTTGCCGCCGGCGCGCACGCAGCGCTGCGCCGTGGCGGCCCGCACGTACGGCCGCTTGTCCTGCCCGAGGAACACGTCCTTGAACTGCACCATGCCGGAGTTGGTGAAGAGCAGCGTCGGATCGTTCGCCGGAACGAGCGGGCTCGAGGCGACCACGGCGTGGCCGTGGCTTCTGAAATACTCGAGGAATTTCGAGCGGATTTCAGCGCTCTTCACGAGATTCCGATTCCAGATGAAACCGGTGCAGGAACCGATGCACGATCGGCGCGAAGACAATTCCGGCGACGATGACGAAAACCAGCCCGCTGAACAGAGCATAACACGCCGCGAACAGTTTGCCAGCGTCGGTCCGCAGCGCATCGACCGGCCCCATGCCGCCGAGTATCATCGCCGCGTTGAGCAGAGCGTCGAGCCACGCCAAATCTTCGAGAAAGTGGTAGCCCGCGACTCCCAGCGCCAGCGCGACGGCGACGACCGCAAACGCAACGCCGAGGCTCGCCGCCACGCGATGCGCGAACTCCATCGGCGGCAGCATGGGTTCACGGCGATCCTCGAACATGCGCGTCGCTCCGTGCTGTGATGAGTCCTCGAATCCCGCCCGCGCCATCAGCGCAGGCGTTTCATCTCCTCGATCCGCAGGCCGAGCGTCGCGCCGCCGACGATCAGGGTGGTTTTCACCGTGCCCTTGAGCGCCACCTCGGATTTAGCGGCGGGAAGCTGCCCCTCCGTCACCACCGTGATCGTCATCCTGCCGGTCTCGTCCTCCAGCGTGTATGCCTTGAGACCCTGCAGCTGCACGGTGTTTTTCACGTTGCCCTTGATCTTGACTTCCTTG
>JACPEF010000174.1 GCA_016183675.1 Betaproteobacteria bacterium | reverse complement strand
GGTCAGGATCTTGTGCGGATAGGTCTGGTGCCCGACGTCCCACACGATGCGGTCCTCGGGCGTGTCGAACACGTAGTGCAGCGCGATGGTGAGCTCGACCGTCCCGAGGTTGGAGGAGAGATGGCCGCCGGTCGCGCTGACCGATTCCAGCAGGAACGCGCGCAGCTCGTCGGCAAGCTGCTTCAACTGCTTCTCGTCGAGGCGGCGCAGCTCGTGCGGGTAGTTGATGGTCTTGAGCAGGTCGTACACCGGCGAACTCAATGTTGAATGTTGAGTGTTTAATGTTGAATTGAGCACATTTTCAGGCATCTGCGTCGGCCCCGCGCTGTTCATTAAACATTCAACATTCAGCATCCAACATTGCAGTTAGAACTTCCGCAGCACGATAAAGTCCGCGAGCTGGCGCAGCCTCAGCGCCCGGTCCTCGAATGCCGCCAGCGCGTCGAGCGCTTGCTGGCGCAGCTCCTGCGCGAACTCCCGGGCGCGGCTCACGCCCATGGCGCTCACGTAGGTCGGCTTGTCGTCCTTGGCGTCCTTGCCCGCGGTCTTGCCGAGCGTCGCGGTGGAGGACTCGGCGTCGAGCACGTCGTCGACCACCTGGAACGCGAGGCCGATCAGCCTGGCGAACAGGTCCACCTGATACAGCTCCTTCTCGTTCAAACCATCGCCGCAGCGCGCGCCCATCAGGGCCGCGGCGCGGATGAGCGCGCCGGTCTTGCGGATGTGCATGAACTCGAGTTCCGGCACCGTGAGGTGCTTCCCGACGGACTCCAGGTCGATCTGCTGGCCGCCCGCCATGCCGCGCGAGCCGGACGCGGTGGCGAGCAGCTTCACCATCTCGAGCTGGGTCTGCATGTCGTCGGCGAGCCGGTACTCGCCCAGGAGCTGGAACGCGAGGCTTTGCAGCGCATCTCCCACGAGCAGCGCCGTCGGCTCGTCGTACTCGACGTGACAGGTCGGCTTGCCGCGCCGCAGCACGTCGTCATCCATGCACGGCAGGTCGTCGTGCACCAGGGAATAGGCGTGGATGATCTCCACCGCGGCGGCGGCGATCTCCACGCGTCCCGGGTTGGCACGGGCAAGCTCGCCGGCGGCAAACGCGAGCAGCGGGCGCACGCGCTTGCCCCCGCCGAGCACCGCGTAGCGCATCGCCTGGTGCAGCCGCTGCGGCGCGATGTCGGGCGCCGGCAGCACGCGCTGCAGCGCGGTCTCGACGCGCTGCAGCTGCTGGTGCGACCAGGTCTGGAAATCAGAACCTATCTCAGCCACGGTCACGTCTGCGACGGAGGCGAGTCGTGCTAGTGCCGTTCCAACTTGTTTCTCCAAAGGTCGGCAGCTCCCTGCCGTGGACAGTCGGCCCCTGGAGAAATAGCTGGCTTGGCGCAAATAGTTGGAACGGCACTAGTCGTCACTCTTGAAGTCCCGCAGGATGCCGTTTTCCAGAATTTTCACCTGCTGCTGCGCATCCTGGAGGGCCGCCTGGCAGAATTTGAGCAGCTCCGCGCCGCGCTTGTAGGACGCGAGCGATTGCTCCAGCGGCATCTGGCCGGCTTCCATGCTGGAGACGATTTTTTCCAGCTCCGCGAGCGCCGACTCCAAGGTCTGGGCATTCTGGGATTTGGACGACTTGGGCATGGGCTCGCCGCCCTGGTTGGCGAAACTGAAAGGTTAGCCCAATCAGAGGTTTGGGGTCAACGCGCGGGGCGGGCGGCAAAACGCCCGCGCCGGCCGTGCGCGGGCATCCGATGGTGCGCGCACTGCGTATACAAGATGGATGTGCCGCGCGAGCGCCGATCCCCGCGCCGTGGGCGCGAGCGGCAAGCGATACAATCACGTCGCAACCAACCATTGTCACGCGATGCCCGGCACCGGCCCGCTGTCACGCGGAGAACGATGAATGCACGCCACCCGCCCAACTCTGCCAATTTAAGGCTGTCCCATGAGCATCCCGGGCGACGAGGATTTGGAGCAACTGCGCGCCTATCTGCTGCGCTATGCGACGCTCCAGCTGCGCGATCCAGCGGTGGCCGAGGACGTGGTACAGGAAACCCTGCTCGCGGCGCTTAATGCTCGCTCCAAATTTTCCGCCAAGTCGGCATATAAGACCTGGATCGTCGGCATCCTCAAACACAAGATCATCGACACGGCGCGGAAAAAGTCGCGTGAACAACCTCTGACTATGGAAGAGGAGGAACCGGACGCCGAGTTGATTGAAGCCTTGTTTGATGCCAACGGCGGCTGGCGCCAGATTCCGTCCGCCTGGGGCAATCCCGAGAAGTCGTTCGAGGACAGGAGATTTTGGGAAACCCTTGAACGGTGCCTGGAGGCGATGCCGGCGCGCACAGCGCGCGGGTTCATAATGCGTGAAGTAATGGGGCTTACAAGCGACGAAATCTGTAAGGATCTCGCAATTACGCCGACTAACTTGTGGGTGATGCTGCACCGCGCACGCTTGAGTCTGCGCGAATGCCTCGACGCCAAGTGGTTTGGCAAACCGCGGATATAGGTAGACGCGAATGACGTCATGTAGAGAAGTGAGTGAGCTGTTATCGCAAGCGCGGGAAAGACGCCTGGGCTTGCTGGAGCGGTTCGGCCTTGCGCTGCATTTGTTGATGTGTAACGGCTGCAACAATTTCCGCAAGCAGCTTGATTTCGTTAGTACCGCTATGCGGCGTTACCGTGACCACGATGCAGAGGGTTAACGCTACCGCGAGGCCCTCAGTGCCAGGGTTTTTTCCCCACAGAAAATATGTCTAAAGTTTCCCTCTGCTCAACGACTTAAGCGCAATACCCGACCGCAACTCATTCAGGCAGCGCCGGATATCGATATGGAGAACGTTCAATGCATGCAACTCTGCCTTTGATTGAAGTAAGCGATTTTCCTGCTGTTCGGCGCAAGCGGCTCGACACCCTGCAAGTCAACCTCGGCTACAAGTGCAACCAGACCTGCGTGCACTGCCACGTCAACGCCGGGCCCACGCGCACCGAGATGATGAGCCGCGAGATCATCTCGGAGGTGATCGCGTTTCTGAAGTCCTCCCGCGTGAAGACCCTGGACGTCACGGGCGGCGCGCCGGAGTTGAATCCCCATTTCCGGGGACTGGTGCTCGCCGGGCGCAACCTTGGCGTGCACGTGATGGACCGGTGCAACCTCACGATCCTCGAGCAGCCCGGGCAGGAGGACCTGGCGCGGTTTCTCGCCGACCACGCGGTGGAGGTCGTCGCCTCGCTGCCGTGTTATCTCGGAGCGAACGTGGACGCGCAGCGCGGCAAGGGCGTGTTCGAAGCGAGCATCCGCGCGCTGAAGACGCTGAACGCGCTCGGCTACGGCCAGCCGGGCTCGGGGCTCGTTCTGAACCTGGTCTACAACCCGCAGGGGGCCTCGCTCCCGCCCGCGCAGGGCAAGCTCGAGCAGGACTACCACAGGCACCTGGGAGAGCAGTTCGGCGTCGTATTCAACCATCTCTACGTGCTCACCAACATGCCGATCCAGCGCTTCGGCAGCATGCTGATCTCCAAGGGCCAGTTCGAGCATTACATGGACCTGCTGAAGAACGCCTATCAGCCGGAGAACCTCGAATCGGTGATGTGCCGCAATCTCATCAGCGTGGACTGGCGCGGCTACGTCTACGACTGCGACTTCAACCAGATGCTGGGGCTGCCGCTGCGCTACAAGGGGCGGCCGCGCGTGCGCCTGCGTGACCTCGGCAGCGCCGACCTGGAGGGCAACCCCATTGTGGTCATGGACCACTGCTACGGCTGCGCCGCGGGCCAGGGCTCGAGCTGCGCCGGCGCGCTGGCGGCCTGACCGGTGCCCGGTCCTAAGAAATCCGGATCACCACAGAGGCACAGAGACACAGAGGTTTTCCATCATGGGGTTCCACGGAAATGCCGTGCCGAATGAATTCACCCGGCGGGTTATTGCGAAGCAAACGCGATCCCCTCGCTTCAGCGAAGCCCGCTCGGCTCGTTCGGCTCCAAGCTCGAAACCCGCTTGGCTGGTTTTCTCTGTGCCTCTGTGTCCCTGTGGTTAATCCTGCGCTTTGAGGCTTGGACGAAACCGTGCTGCTGACGGCTCTCCTCTTCCTGACGACGCTCCTCGTCGCCTACGCCAACGGGGCGAACGACAACTTCAAGGGCGTCGCCACCCTCTTCGGCAGCAACACGACCAGCTACCGGAGCGCAATCGCGCTGGCCACCATCACGACGCTGGCAGGCGCGCTCTGCTCGGTGTACTTCGCCGAGGCGCTGGTGCACGCGTTCTCGGGCAAGGGACTGGTGCCGGACGCGGTGGCGGCTTCCCCCGACTTCCTGCTCGCGGCCGCAGCCGGCGCCGGCGCGACGGTCATCTTCGCGACGCTGCTCGGGCTGCCCGTCTCCACGACGCATGCCCTGACCGGCGCCCTCGCTGGAGCGGGCCTGATGGCGGTCGGGCCGCAGTTGAACCTCTCCCACCTGGGATCGGGTTTTTTCGCGCCACTGGTGCTGGGCCCGGTTCTCGCTCTGCTGTTCACTGTCCCCCTCTACCGTGGGCTCCTCGCCCTCTCCGCCAGGCTCGGGATCAGGCGGGAGAGCTGCCTCTGCGTCGGCGCACAGGAGTTCATCCCCGTGCGGCAGCTGCGTTACAGCGCGGCGTTGCAGCAGTACACGGCGCCCGCCCTGTCCCTGGGCGGCGTCGAGGTGGCCGTCGGCACGCGGCAGGATTGCGTCGAGAAGTTTCACGGCCGGCTCCTCGGCGTTTCCGCGCAATCGCTGGTCGACGGCCTTCACTATCTCAGTGCCGCAACCGTCAGTTTCGCCAGGGGCCTCAACGACACGCCGAAAATCGTCGGTCTCCTGCTGGTCGTGCAGGCATTGGACGTCCAGCTGGGCATGTTGGCGATCGCGGCGGCCATGGCAGTCGGGGGGCTGCTCAACGCCCGGAGGGTGGCGATCACCATGAGCAAGAAGATTGGGGGCAGGCGCTCACGGCCAACCTCGTTACCGGGTTGCTGGTGATACTCGCGAGCCGCTTCGGCCTCCCCGTTTCGACAACGCATGTGTCGGTCGGCGCGATCAGCGGCATAGGTCTGCTGAACGGGACTGCCAACCGGAGCTTGCTCGGTGGCATTCTCGCCTCCTGGCTGCTGACTTTGCCGGTCGCGGCGGCGACCGGCGCGTTCGTTTACACGCTGTTGCGTCTTTTCCCATTAGTTTGACCTGGAGCCGACATGGATACGTCCTACCTGACCACCGCGCGAGACGTCTACAAGGAAGCCGCCCTCAATCCGCAACCGGGCCTGTGCTGCACCACGACGCCGGTGTGGCAGCTGCCCGATCTCGCCATTCCCAAGACGATGCTCACCATGAACTACGGCTGCGGCAGCACGGTCCACCCGCGCGATCTCGCCCATAGCCCGACGATCCTCTATGTCGGCGTCGGCGGCGGGATGGAGGTATTGCAGTTTGCCTACTTCAGCCGGAAACCGGGCGGTGTGATCGGCCTGGATGTGGTGGACGAGATGCTCGCGGCCTGCCGCCGCAACCTCCAGGAAGCGGAATTGCAGAACCCGTGGTTCCGGTCATCGTTCGTGGACCTGCGCAAGGGCGATGCGCTCGATCTTCCGATCTCCGGGGAATCCGTGGACGTGGCGGCGCAGAACTGCTTGTTCAACATCTTTCACGGCCGCGATCTGGAACGCGCTCTCGCGGAGATGCACCGGGTATTGAAGCCGCACGGCCGGCTGATCCTGTCCGACCCCGTTTGCGAAGCGCCGATGCCGGAACACCTGAGAAACAATGAGCGGTTGCGCGCCTTGTGCCTGACCGGGGCGATCCCGCTGAATGATTACATCAAACGGCTGGCGGACACGGGCTTCGGAACCGTCGAGGTCCGCGCCAGGCGGCCCTACCGCGTGCTCTCGCCACGCCATTATCCGATCGAGCAGGTCATCGTGGTCGAGAGCGTGGAGATCTGCGCCATCAAGGACCCGATGCCGGCCGACGGGCCATGCGTTTTTACGGGAAAGGCGGCGATCTATTTCGGCGAGGGCGACTACTTCGACGACCAGAAGGGGCACTTCCTCACGCGGAATCAGCCCCTCTCCGTGTGCGACAAGACTGCCCGCGCGCTCGCGGCGCTGGGGCGGGACGATCTTTACCTTTCCGGGTCCACTTACTTTTACGACGGCGGCGGGTGCTGCTGAATCCGACCCGCGCGGCGCGCGCCGCGTGAACCGCTCCGGGGCCTCGGGGGGCGGGCACGGCCAGTAGCAGCCTGATGGACTTGGCGTCCTGACAGGCTGCTGGAAAAAAAACCGCCTCAGGACAAAGACCGACGAACTCCTAGGAGGGAGAAAAACAGCCATGAAGCGGAACAGGCTCGCACTGATCGTCGTGATCGCGGCACTGGTCGCGGCGTTCTTCGCCTTCGACCTCGGACGATTCTTCACCCTGGAGTTCTTCAAGTCGCAGCAGGCGGCGATCGACGCTTACTTTAGAGCGAATCCCTTCCAGGCTGCCGCGATCTTCTTCGCGATCTACGTCGCCGTGACCGGGCTCTCGCTCCCCGGCGCGGCGATCATGACGCTCGTTGCGGGCGCGATCTTCGGCCTCGCGTGGGGCACGGTCATCGTCTCGTTCGCTTCCTCGATCGGGGCGACGCTCGCCTTCCTCGCGAGCCGCTTCCTGTTCCGCGATGCGATCCAGCAGCGCTTCGGCGAGAACCTGAAGGCGGTCAATGCCGGGGTCGAGCGCGACGGCGCGTTCTATCTCTTCACGCTGCGGCTCGTGCCCGCGTTTCCGTTCTTCGTGATCAACCTGGTGATGGGGTTGACCCGGATCAGGACCTGGACTTTCTACTGGGTAAGCCAGGTGGGGATGCTCGCCGGCACCCTCGTTTACGTGAATGCCGGCACCCAGATCGCGAAGATCGAGTCGCTCAAGGGCATCTTCTCGCCGGAGCTCATCATCTCATTCACCCTGCTCGGCATCTTCCCGCTGATCGCGAAGTGGATCGTCAACGCGATCAAGGCGCGCAAGGTGTACGCCCGGTGGCCACGCCCGGCGAAGTTCGACCGCAACCTCGTGGTGATCGGGGCCGGTGCCGCGGGACTCGTCTCCGCCTACATCGCGGCGGCGGTCAAGGCCAGGGTGACGCTCATCGAGAAGGACCGCATGGGCGGAGATTGTCTCAACACCGGCTGCGTGCCGTCCAAGGCGCTCATCAAGTCGGCGCGCCTGCTTTCACACATCCGGCGCGCGAAGGAGTACGGGCTGAAGGTGGCGAGCGCCGAGTTCGATTTCGCCGACGTGATGGAGCGCGTGCAGCGCGTCATCAAAACCGTGGAGCCGCACGATTCAGTCGAGCGCTACACGGGGCTCGGCGTGGAGTGCATTGAGGGGGAGGCGAAGATTACTTCGCCCTGGACGGTCGAAGTAAAGACCGCCAGCGGCACGCGCACGCTCGCCACGCGCGCCATCGTGATCGCCGCCGGCGCCCGCCCGTTCGTCCCGCCGATCCCGGGCATCGAGCAGGTGGGCTACGTCACTTCCGACACCGTATGGGAGCTGCGCCGGTTGCCGAAGCGGCTGGTGGTGCTGGGCGGCGGTCCCATCGGCTGCGAGCTGACCCAGTGCTTCGCGCGCTTCGGCTCGCAGGTGACCCAGGTCGAGATGCTGCCGCGCATCCTGATCCGCGAGGACCCCGAGATTTCCGACAGGGTGGCGAGCCGCTTCCGCGAGGAAGGGATCAACGTGCTCGTGAACCACAAGGCCAAGGAGTTCAGGATCGAGAACGGCGGGAAGGTCCTGATCGCCGAGCACAACGGACGCGATGTGCGCGTCCCCTTCGACGAGCTGCTGTGCGCCGTGGGCCGACTGCCCAACACCAAGGGCTATGGTCTGGAAGATCTTGGCATCCCGACGACGAAGATGAGGACCGTCGAGACCAACGAGTACCTGCAGACCGTCTACCCCAACATCTACGCCTGCGGCGACGTCGCCGGCCCGTACCAGTTCACCCACACCGCGTCGCACCAGGCGTGGTACGCGGCGGTGAACGCGCTGTTCGGCCGCTTCCGTAAGTTCAAGGCCGACTACTCGGTGATCCCGTGGGCAACCTTCACCGATCCCGAAGTCGCGCGCGTGGGATTGAACGAGACCGAGGCGAAGGAAAAGAACGTCCTCTACGAGGTCACCACCTACGGCATGGACGACCTCGACCGGGCGATCGCCGACGAGGAGGCGCACGGCGTGGTAAAGGTCCTGACCGTGCCGGGCAAGGACCGGATCCTCGGGGTGACCATCGCCGGGGAACACGCGGGGGATTTGATAATCGAATACATTGCGGCGATGCGCCACGGCATCGGGCTCAACAAGATCCTCGGCACGATCCATATCTACCCGACGCTGGCGGAGGCCAACAAGTACGCCGCAGGCGTGTGGAAAAAAGCCCACGCGCCCAAAGAATTGCTGAGGTGGACCGAGAAATTCCACACATGGATGCGCGGCTGACGCCGTTCAGGTTCAAGGTTCCCAGTTCAAAGTTCAAGGTTCCAAGTTCAAAGTTCAAGGTTCAAGGTTCAAGGTTCAAGGTTCAAGGTTCAAGGTTCAAGGTTCAAGGTTCAAGGTTCAAGGTTCAAGGTTCAAGGTTCAAGGTTGGAGCGGGCTCTGATTCGAGGGTTCCGGTATTGAACTTTGAACCTGGACCTTTGAACTCGGAACTTGGAACTCGGAACATCAAATGCTTTCGATAATCGTCCCCTGCCTCAACGAGGCGGAAGGCATCGCCGCCACGCTCGCCGCGCTTGCGCCGCTGAGGGCGCGCGGCGCGGAAGTGATCGTGGCGGACGGCGGCAGCCAGGATGACACCGTGGCGCGTGCCGCGCGCTTCGCCGACCTCGCGCTTACCGCTCCTCGCGGGCGCGCCTCCCAGATGAACACCGGCGCGGCGCGCGCGCGCGGCGAGATACTGCTGTTCCTGCACGCCGACAGCGTGCTGCCGCCCGACGCGGACGCGCTCATCGCCGAAGGGCTCGAGCGCTCGCGCCGCGGGTGGGGCCGCTTCGACGTCACCATCAACGGCCGGCACCCGCTGCTGCGCGCGGTGGAGACCCTCATGAACCTGCGCTCGCGCCTGACCGGCATCGCCACCGGCGACCAGGGCATCTTCGTCAGCCGCTCGCTCTTCACCACGGTGGGCGGCTTCCCCGATATCGCCCTGATGGAAGACGTCGCGCTTTCCAAGCGCCTCAAGCGCTACGGACCACCGTTGTGCTTGAGGCACCGCCTCACGACCTCGGCCCGGCATTGGGAAAAGCGCGGGGTGGTGCGCACCATACTGTTGATGTGGCGCCTGCGGCTCGCCTACTGGCTCGGCGCCGACCCAAATGAGCTCGCGCTGCGCTATGACGGAAATCGCTAAAAAGAATACGGAAAAACCAATCTAAGAAACACTTTTAACCACAGAGACACAGAGAACACAGAGGACTGCAGCCCGGCACTCTCCATGGTAATTGCTCTTTCTCTGTGACCTCTGTGCCTCTGTGGTTAGAGCGGTTTTATTGGTTTTATCGGCGTTTATCGGCGTCCATTTGCGGCTAAATTCCTTTTTTAATGAGTTCCACCGTCGTAATGGTTTTCGCGAAGGCGCCGCGGCCGGGGGCAGTGAAATCGCGCCTGATCCCCCTGCTCGGCGCGGAGGGCGCGGCCGCGCTGCACGTGCGGCTGGTCAAGCGCACGCTCGCGACCGCGCGCGCCGCCGCGTTCGGCAGGATCGAGCTGCACTGCTCGCCGGATACCGACGATCCTTTCCTCCGCTTCTGCGGCGGCCACTACGGCGCCGTCCTGGCGCCGCAGGCGAAAGGCGAGCTCGGCGCGCGCATGCTCGCCGCCTT
>JACPEF010000173.1 GCA_016183675.1 Betaproteobacteria bacterium | reverse complement strand
GATCGTGCGCTTTCCGCGTGAGGTGTCATACCGGTTCGGACACCTGTTCCGCGTCGGTCAGGGCATCGCGGCCTCCGGCTACGGCACGCAGAACCAGCACGGACGGGCGTTCGAAGCCACAGCTCTCGGGCCTCTGGGGCAGCCACCCCAGGCGATTTACCAGCGCTAGGCGAGGTTGAAGCGCTTCGACCGGATGAAAGCGCCGAAATCCGCCAGTTCCGCCGCCGCTTGCTCGTGACCTCGCGCGGTATCCCTGCGCTGCTCGCCAAGGCGGAGCGGCTGCGCAACTTGCACAAAACGCTCTGACAGTGCTCGCCGACGACCCCCCGCCTTGGCTGCGACTGCTCGGCGGCGAACAGGGGCCCCAATTACGCCGGTGGCAGGAACGCGTTCACGGCGTCCACGAAGGCCTGCGGCTGCTCGATCTGCGGGCAGTGGCCGCAGCCTTCGATCTCGAGAAACCGCGCGCCGGCGATGCCGGCGGCGAGTTCACGCGCACCCGCGGGCGGCGTGGTCTGATCGAGCGCGCCCACCATGACCAGCGTCGGATTGCGGATCGCTTTCAGGACCGGCGCGAAATCGAGCTTGGCGAGCGCGAGGCAGGCGGTGCGGAAGCCTGCGGCGTCCGCCCTCTCCAGCGCCCGCCTGCGCTCGGCGACGATCTGCGAATGGGCCGCGATGAACGCTTCGGGGAACATCCGGCGGATTGCGACATCGAGCGCGCCGGCCATCCCGTCCTGCGCCACCTTGTCCGCCAGAGCCCGCAGCGGCTGCTTGGCGGGTTCCGGGAAGCCTGCGAGCGCATCTGCCACGATCAGCCGGTCGAACCTCGCCCCGTGTCTTGCCGCGAGCGCGATCGCAATGAACCCCCCGAAACCATTGCCGAGGATGTCCGTCCGCGGCGGTAATCGCATCGCGGCGATCAGCGCCGCGATGCGATCGGCGTAGTCCTCGACGTCCGGGCCAGCGGGGCTCGATGCGCCGTAGCCTGGCAGGTTGACGAGCGTGAGGCGGCGGGTCTTCGCAAGCGCTGGAACGACCAGGTCGTACGCCGAGCGGTCGGTCAGCAACGAGTGCAGCAGCACGAGATCGCGGCCCGACCCCGTCTGCACGACATCGAGATCCGCGCCGCTCACTTTCACGATAGTCACGGCGGGCTCTCAGGGAAGAGGAAATGGGAAATCGGAAATGCAAAAAAACAAGCGGCGCGCAAGGCGCCGCTCTGACCATTCGCTATTCCCTGTTGCCCATTCACCCACGCTAGGCGGCCCTCGCCGCCGCGCGCTTGGCCTTGGCCTGCGCGGCCTTCGCATGCATGGCGGCGTAAGCCGCGTGGGCGGCCGCTTCCGCGTCGCCCACGTGCACCGGCAGGCCCATGTCGGAGAGCACCGAGCCGAGCGCCGCAAGGCACAGCATGACGTTATCGGGCCGGCACGAGTAGCCCATGATGCCGAAGCGCCAGACCTTGCCGGCGAGCGGCCCGAGTCCCGCGCCGATCTCGAGGTTGAACTCGGCGAGCAGCGTCCTGCGCACGGCGGCCTCTTCCACCCCTTCGGGGCAGAGCACCGCGTTCATCTGCGGCAACTGGTACTCGGGCTTCACCAGGAACGTGAGCCCTATGGATTCGAGCCCCGCCTTGAGCGCGGTATGATGCCGCTGATGCCGCGCCCAGCAGTTCTCGAGCCCTTCTTCGTGGGTCAGCAGCAGCGCTTCGTGCAGAGCGAAGAGCGCGTTGGTGGGCGCCGTGTGGTGGTAGGTGCGCGTGGTCGCGCCCCAGTAGCCGAGCAGCAGGTTCATGTCCATGAACCAGGAATGGATCTTGTCCTTGCGCGACTTCACGTATTCGACCACCCGGTCGCTGAACGAAACCGGCGAGAGCCCCGGCGTGCAGGAGAGGCACTTCTGGCTCGCCGAGTAAATGGCGTCCACCCCCCACTCGTCCACCAGCACCGGCGTGCCGGCGAGCGAGGTCACCGCGTCCACGATGGTGAGCGCGTCGTAGCGGTGCGCGATCTCGACCAGCGTTCTTGCGTCCGACTGCACTCCGGTGGAAGTCTCAGCGTGCACGAACGCCACCACGCGCGCGTCGCGGTTCTTCTTCAATGCGTCCTCGAGCTTGTTCGGGTCCACCGGCTCGCCCCACGTCTCGTCCACCACTACCGGGACGCCGCCCATGCGTTGGACGTTCTCGATCATGCGCCCGCCAAACACGCCGTTGCGGCACACGACCACCTTGTCGCCGGGCGCAACCAGGTTGACGAAGCTGTATTCCATGCCGACCGAGCCCGGCCCCGAGATCGGGAACGTCAGGGGATTCCTCGTCTGGTAGACGTAGCGCAGCAGCGCCTTCAGTTCCTCCATCATCTCGATGAAGACCGGGTCGAGATAGCCGATCGCCGGCTGGCTCATGGTGGTGAGCACGCGCGGATGGATCTCGGTCGGGCCCGGCCCCATGAGCGTCCGCTGCGGCGGGTGGAAGGAGCTGATGCGTCTGAGAGGCGCGAAATCGTTCATGACGTCTTTCCCCGATAGCGGTGAACCAAACAGGCTTTCCCCGTCCGGCCGTGATTTCAGCCGGATCGGCTTTCTGGCATTGGCTTCGTTCAAGAGCTCGACTGCGGCGATCTGGCCGGAAGTGAGCGCCTCCACCTCCATCGCCCAGCGCGCCGGCACGTAGCCCGACTTGACCCAGTTGCTGACCACCGCGCGGTCGAGCCGCAGCCGGCGGGCGACCTCCGCTTGGCTGCCGAAGAGGGCGACGAGGCGTTCAGCGCAGTTCATGGCAATCCCGTGCCCAGGAGATTACCATGACAAAATTATTTTGACAAAACGGGGTTGATGAGGGCCGGGCCAGAACCCAAAGTCAGAATCTGCTTTCGTTACTCAAGCACAATCCCGTTGTAATTCAGGTCGTTGTACGCTCAGACGGGTTTCACTACGGCTGGGGGGAAGCCGCCGGAAGTCGAACACCTCGCGGTCCAGCAGATGCGAAGGCCGCACGTGTTTGAGGCTGTTCAGCATGGTTTCGACCCGCCCGGGGTAGCGCTTTTCCCACTCGCGCAAGAGCTGCTTCATCTCGTTACGCTTCAGGTTATCCTGCGAGCCACACAGGTTGCACGGAATGATCGGGAACGGCTGGAGCTCCGCGTAAGCCGCGAGGTCGCGCTCCTCGCAGTAGGCGAGCGGGCGGATCACCACGTGCCGGCCGTCGTCGGACCTGAGCTTGGGAGGCATCGCCTTCAGCTGCCCGCCGTAGAAGAGATTAAGCAGAAAGGTCTCGAGGGTGTCGTCGCGGTGATGTCCCAGCGCGATCTTCGTGGCACCCAGCTCCCGAGCCAGGCGGTAAAGCACGCCGCGCCGCAGCCGGGAGCAGAGCGAGCACATCGTCTTCCCCTCGGGGATCACCCGCTTCACCACACTGTAGGTGTCCTGCGTCTCGATGCGGAACGGCACGCCGAGCCGCGTCAGGTACTCGGGCAGCACGTGCGCCGGGAAGCCGGGCTGCTTCTGGTCGAGGTTGACCGCGACGATGTCGAAGCGGATCGGCGCGTGCTGCCGCAGATACATCAGGATGTCGAGCAAGGCGTAGCTGTCCTTTCCGCCCGACAGGCACACCATCACCTTGTCGCCGTCGGCGATCATGTCGTAGTCGGCGATCGCCTGCCCGACGAGCCTGCGCAGGCGTTTCACGAGCTTGTTCGCCTCGTACGATTCCTTGCGCTCCCGCGTGCTGCGGGGCTGTATGCGGATTGCGGTCTGTTCCATATCGTCCATCCAATAATGCATGACCCGTCACTGCGTCACTTCGTCACTACGTCACTGGTTTCAAAGACTGACGCTTCTGCCCCCGTCCACCGCGAGCACCTGCCCGGTGATGTACGGCGCATCCACCAGCAGGAATTGTACCGCCCTGGCGATGTCGTCGGGCTCGCCGATGCGCTTCAGCGCGGTCTGGCTGATGATGCGCTGGCGCGACACTTCGTCGCGCCACGTGTCGTCGTCCGGCCACAGGATGGTGCCGGGCGCGATCCCGTTCACGCGCACTTCAGGGCCGAGGTCGCGTGCGAGCGCACGCGTGAGCGCGAGCAGTCCGCCCTTCGCGGCGGTATAAAGCGCGTGGTTCCTCATCGGGAGCTCCGCGTGGATGTCGATGAGGTTGACGATGCAGCCGTGGTTTTTCCTGAGCTCCGGCGCGGCGGCCTGCGCGAGGAACAGTGGCGCCTTGAGATTGGTGCCAATGAGGTCGTCCCACGCTTCCTCGGTGATCTCGCCGACCGCCGTGGCGTAAAAGCTCGAGGCGTTGTTGACGACGGCGTCGAGCCGGCCGAACTGCTTCAAGGCGGCCTTGACGAGCTGCGTGGCAGCGGAAACCTTGATCAGGTCGGCCTGCGCCAGCGCCACCGAATCGGCGCGCCGCGCGTTGAGCTCCACCTGCAGCGCGCGCGCCTCCAGCGCGGACGAGCGGTAATGCACGAGCAGGCTTGCGCCGGCCGCATGCAGCCGCCGGCAGATAGCGGCGCCGACGCGCCTTGCGCCTCCGGTCACCAGGACCGCTTTTCCTTCCAGAGCCTCGGCCATGTACGGGCTATGCCCCCGGTATGAGCGTGTAGAATTGTATTCCAATCTCCCGCGTTTCCCCCTTGGCTATTCCCGCGCCAGCCGCTGAGCTCCCCGCACCGCCGGCCGAGGCGCTCGCCTTGAGCGACAAGCTCCGCCGGTTCATCGCCGATGAGATCGGGCGCGCCGGCGGGTGGATCAGTTTCGCGCGCTACATGGAGCTCACGCTCTACGCACCGGGCCTGGGTTACTACATGGCGGGCGCGCGCAAGCTCGGACGCGACGGCGACTTCGTCACCGCCCCCGAAATCTCGCGCCTGTTCGGACGCACGCTCGCGCGGCAGTTGCATGAGCTCGCCGGCCTCGGCCTCAGTGAGATCCTGGAAATCGGCGCGGGCAGCGGAGCGCTCGCCGCGGACCTGCTGCTCGAGCTCGAGCGGCAGGGATGCGTGCCCGAGCGCTATCTGATCCTGGAGTTGAGCCCCGATCTTCGCGACCGCAGCCGCGACACGCTCGCCGCGCGCGCGCCGCACTTGGTCGAGCGCGTGGCGTGGCTCAACCGGCTGCCGCCTTCATTCACCGGCACGGTGATCGGCAACGAAGTGCTCGACGCCATGCCGGTGCACGTATTCGAGCGCGGGGACGCGGCGATCGCCGAAATGGGCGTCGCGCTCAAGGGCGGAAAGCTCGAGTGGGAGGCGCGGGGGCCCGCGTCCCCGCCCGGCGCGATCGACCCGTCGTGCTTTCCGGAGAGCAGTTACCGCACCGAGATCCAGTTCGTGGCCCGCGCTTTCGTCCGCACGCTGGGCGGCGTGCTCGAGCGCGGCGCAGCGCTGTTCCTCGACTACGGCTTTCCGCATCACGAGTACTACCACTCGCAGCGCGCCCGCGGCACGCTGATGTGCCACTACCGGCACCGCGCGCACGAGGATCCCTTCTTTCTCCCGGGCCTGCAGGACATCACCTCGCACATCGATTTCTCGGCGATCGCGCAGGCCGGACGGGAGGCGGGCCTGGAGCCCCTCGGCTACACCAACCAGGCGCAGTTCCTGGTGAACTGCGGGATCACCGAGGTCCTGGCCGAGACCCCGCCGGGGGATGTCGCCGCCTACGCGGCGCTTGCGGCGCAGGCGCAGAAGCTGCTTAGCCCCGCCGAGATGGGGGAACTTTTCAAGGTGATCGCGCTGGGCAAGGGCGTTCGCGAGCCGCTCGCCGGCTTCGCCCAGGGCGACCGGCGCCACACGTTGTGAGAACGGGTGACTCGTGACTGGTGACTGGTGACTGGCCAGACGTAAAATCTGTCGCATGTCCGATTGCCGACTGCTGTTGGTTCTGTCAGGCGCACTTGCTTTGCTCGTCGCGGCCGCGGCAAACGGCCAGTCCGCCACATCCCGCGACGCGCCGGAAGTGGCGCGCGCGAAATACCTTTGGGGGCAGAGCCCGCACGGCAAGCTGCTGGAGCGGATCCTGCCGCCGGCGGTCGAGCCGCGCGACCTGCCCGAGCCGCGCTCCGACGGCGCGCGCCTCACCGTGCGCTACTGCGTGCAGTGCCACTACCTCCCCAGCCCGCCGATGCACGCCGCGGACAAGTGGACCACCATCGTCGTGCGCATGGTCTGGCGCATGCAGGGCAAGGGCAACCTGGGCGAGCTCATGAAGGAGATGATGGATCACGTCGAGGCGCCGAGCGATCAGGAAATTGTCACGCTCACCCGCTATCTCCAGAAGCACGCGCAGAAGGAAATCGATCCCCGGCATCCCGCGCTCAAGTCTTCCGCCGGGCGCATGTTCAGCATCGCCTGCTCGCAATGCCACGCGCTACCCGACCCGAAGGGCCACACCGTGCGCGAGTGGCCGGAGGTGGTCGAGCGCATGAAGCGCCACATGGCCTGGGCCAACGTCGTGGTGGGCGCGGATAGCCTCGAGACCATGCCCGTGCTCGACACCAACGAGATCGTGCGTTTCCTGCAGCGCTACGCGCGCGCGGAGCCCAAGTCTAAATGAGCCGCAGATAAACGCAGATAAACACAGATATGATCAATACCAAAAGCCGTGACGCAAAGGCCACGCGAAGGGCGCAAAGGAAATGAAAGCAGGGATTTTTTTCGGGTTTGTTTTTTCTTGGCGGTCTTGGGTTTTGGAGATGAAAAGTTTTCTGCTTTTTGATCGGCGTTTATCTGCGTTTATCTGCGGTTAATCGTCGTCGTTCCGGTTTTTAGGCATTTTCGAATGAAAGCGATGCAGCTTGCGGCGCCGCGAACGGCGCTCAAGCCCTTTGATCTTCCAACCCCGCGTCCCGGGTCCGGCCACCTCCTTATCAAGGTTCACGCCTGCGGCGTTTGCCGCACCGATCTCCACGTGATTGACGGCGACCTCGCGCAGGGCAAGATGCCGATCATTCCCGGGCACGAGATCGTCGGTACGGTCGTTGAGAAGGGCCCGGGCGTCGAGCGCTTCGCGATCGGCGAGCGCGTCGGCGTCCCCTGGCTCGGCTACACCTGCGGAACATGTGGCTACTGCGCGAGCGGCCGTGAAAACCTCTGCGACGGCGCGCGCTTCACCGGCTACCACGTCGACGGCGGTTACGCCGAATACACTGTCGCCGACCAGCGTTACTGTTTCCCGGTACCCGCCGCATACGATGACGTGGCTGCCGCGCCGCTCCTTTGCGCAGGCCTTATCGGCTACCGTTCGCTCGTGATGGCGGGAGACGCCGCGCGGCTCGGCATCTACGGCTTCGGCGCGGCAGCGCACATCGTGGCGCAGGTGGCGCGCCACCAGGGACGGAAGATCTTCGCTTTCACCAAGCCGGGAGACGCTGAAGGGCAGCGCTTTGCGAAGACCCTGGGCGCGGCGTGGACCGGCGATTCGACGGCGATGCCGCCGGAACCGCTCGGCGCCGCGATCATCTTCGCTCCGGTGGGGTCCCTCGTCGTGCACGCCCTGCGCGCCACCGCCAAGGGCGGCACGGTGGTGTGCGCCGGCATCCACATGAGCGA
The DNA here is from genome assembly GCA_016183675.1 of Betaproteobacteria bacterium. Classification (GTDB taxonomy): domain Bacteria; phylum Pseudomonadota; class Gammaproteobacteria; order Burkholderiales; family SG8-41; genus SG8-41. Next base: position 4,107 of record JACPEF010000173.1, on the reverse strand, counting down.
AATCCCCGCGTTTCCCTACGAAATCCTGTGGGGCGAGCGCGCGGTGAGGTCTGTCGCGAACCTCACGCGCCGCGACGGCGAGGAGTTTCTCGCGCTCGCGCCCAAGGTGCCGGTACGAACGACGGTGGAGCCTTACCCACTCTCGCAGGCGAACGAAGCGCTCGCGCGGCTGCGCGAGGGCCGAATCACCGGCGCCGCGGTGCTGGTTCCATGAAGCGTGCCGCAGTGACGAAGTGACGGGAAAAACGAAGGCACCAGTCCGCTTAGCCGCCAGCACCGAGCTGAGCGGCCCTTGCCAAGTCGACGGCGCATATCCACTCCTCGCGCGTCGACGTCCCGGCAGCGTGCACATCCATCAGGGTGATGACCATGGCGAGCGTTTCCGAGTCGAGGGCGGCGATCTCCGCGCGCCGAAATTCGCCCTCTTGGTAGGTGAGCGCGGCCAGTATGCGGGTGAGCAAGCGGAATTGCGTAAACGCCGGGTTCCGCTCGATCTTTTTCACCGCCGCGTCCAGCGGATCCCCGATCGGAAGACGTGGACGAAAGCGCGCGACGAGCCGCAGTTCCTCCTGAAACCGGGCTGCCGACAGCAGTTCGGCCGCCCCGGCCGCGGGTCCCGACCCGCCTGCTCGCTGACCGAGGGTCACACGCCGTAGCGGTTGGCAAGCAGATTGCCGATGGCCAGGCATCCCGCCGCGCTCGCCATTGCGATGTTCATTTTTTCCTCACGATTAAAGTGAAGCCAGGCCGGACAGCGTATGCTAAGCAATCCGCCGGCTCTGTGCGCTAGCGCACACTGCGAGCCGCTTCCGAGGTCAGGACGCTAACGACCACCGGCCCGGCCCATCGTCCTGCGCCCCTTGTTCCTGGCGGGACTCCGCGGCGCGTTCCGCCACGACACTTTCCGCTGCCCGGGGTACGCGCTCTTGCGGAGAGGGCCCTGGCTCGGGATAACGGCCAGTTCCTTCACCCTCTCTATCTCGACCGTCACGGCTTCGACGTTCTCCGGATGCCCGGCGTCCGGGCCGCGCAGCTGCAATGCTTCCTTCTCGTGGTCAAGGAGCTCGTGCAACCTGCGGAGCGCCGAGCTGCATGACGCCGCAAGGCCGGCCTCCTTCTCCATTTCCTGCCGCTGCATTTCGATGTCGGCAATCATGTCGATCACCTCATCGGTTGCGGGTATGGTTCCCAAAGGGTGCGCTCCGGACATTACATTTCGGAATAACGGGTTCCGAGGGCCATCCATCATCGCGGCGATTCTCCCCTGCGCGGCCGGGACGCTCTGTACGCCAGCGCACATACGGCGGAATATCCCTGCTGTAGCCTGCGCGTCATGCCGGGTGCGAACCGAGTCCCTGTTGCAAACAGCCTGCTTGCCGCCTGGCCCCGCACTGAGTATCAGCGTCTGCTTGCCGGCCTCGAGCCGGTCAAGCTGACTTTCGGGGAAGTGATCTACGAGCCCGGGCAGCCGATCCGGCATACCTACTTTCCCAATGACTGCCTTGTTTCCTTGCTGGCTGTAGTGGAGGGCCGCACGGTATTGGAAGTCGGGTTGGTCGGCAGTGAAGGGATGGTCGGTATTCCCCTGGCGCTGGGGATCGGCGTTTCGCCCATTCGTGCCATGGTCCAGAGAACCGGCACGGCCATGCGGATGAAATCAGCGCGCTTTGGCCACGAATTCAGTCGAAATCCGTCGTTGCGGCGGGAGCTGTTCCGATATGCCCACACATTGATGTCCCAGGCCACACAAATCGCCGTGTGTAGCCGCTTTCACGTGCTGGAAGCACGCCTCGCCCGTTCACTGCTGATGGCTCGCGACCGCAGGCAGTCAAACGATTTCCGCCTTACGCACGAATTTCTTGCGCACATGCTGGGCGTACGACGCGTCGGCGTCACCAAGGCTGCCGGTGCCCTGCAGCAACGGAAACTGATCAGCTACAGCCGCGGCGATATCAGCATTCTTGATCGGAAAGGTCTCGAAGCGGCCTCTTGCCGGTGTTACCAGATCGTCAAGAACGTGCACGACCGTGCACAAGATGAGCGTTCAAATCGCAAGAATTTGCCGATCGCTGCGGTGGCTTGAGACAGCGATGACGAAGTTCAACCAAAATACCCCTACGGAGTATCCACCATGGCTGAGCATCTGAACTCGAAGCTGGGAAACGCGTTGGACCCGTTCACCGGAAAGCGCGACGCCGGCACGGGCGGGAAACTGCAGAGTAAAGCCGCCGTAGACGACTTCCCCGGCGACTTCGCGAAGCTGAAGCTATCGGTCATCAGGCCGGCGTTCGAGACCGTCGGAAACATGCTGAAAGAGCGCGGACACGAGATCAACATCTCCGAGGATGCGGGCGGGAAGATCTCGATTCACATCGTGCCCGCGGGGGCCAAGAAGTCCATCCACCCGTACGACTGGTTCCCCACTCTTTCCTTTATTGGGGCTCCATTCACGAGAACCATCGGGTTGCACGGCCGCAATGCGAGGCGCAATTCAGAAAGTGCTTCCGGTCCGCGTGGCGAATATAGGCCGTCGCAGGTCAACAAGGAGATCGTGGAAAAGGAATTGATGAAGTTCGTCGCCGAGATCGCCAACTGGTAGCGCACCCGCCGGCGGGAGCGTTTCCGCTCCCGGCGCCGGCTGCAGGAAACCGCGTCCCTGACTTACTGACTGGCTGACTGGCCAGGACGCTCTGTGCGTCAACGTACGGTTGGAGTATGCTGCCCACTCGAACCCCCGCGCCGTCCGGTGTGGTGTTCGACCGCATCGGCAGCGGCGCCCTGTAGGTGGAAAGCACCGGCCCGCAATGCCCGCATCACATAATCCCAAGCAAAACCAGCTGCTTGCCGCCCTGCCTGCAGCGGACTACGAGCGCCTGCTGCCCCATCTGGAACCCGTAACATTGCCGCTGGGCTTGGTTGTCTTCGAATCCGGCAGCAAATTGCGGCACCTGTATTTCCCCGCCAGCGGTATCGTGTCTTTGCTCTACGCCATGGAAGACGGGGCCTCGACGGAGATCGCGGTCATAGGCAACGAAGGCGTGGTCGGGATCGCGTTGTTCATGGGTGGTGAAAGCACGCCAAGCCGGGCAGTGGTGCAAAGCGCCGGCCACGGCTACCGGCTTAAAGCAGCTGTGCTGAAAACGGAATTCGAGCTCGGCGGCCCGCTGCAGCATCTGCTGCTGCGCTACACCCCGGCGCTAATTGCGCAGATGACGCAGACCGCGGTCTGCAACCGGCACCATGCAGTGGACCAACAACTGTGCCGCCGGCTCTTGTTGAGCCTGGACCGCTTACCCTCAAACAAGCTGACCATGACGCAGGAGTTGATCGCCAATATGCTGGGGGTGCGTCGCGAAGGCGTCACGGAGGCCGCCGGAAACCTGCAAGAGGCCGGACTGATCCGTTACAGCCGCGGCCACATCACCGTACTGGATCGCCCGAAGCTGGAAGCGCAGGTGTGCGAGTGCTACGCGGTGGTCAAAAGAGAAATGGATCGCCTGCTGCCCGACAAAACCGCATGCTGATGCTGCCAGTCAGCGGCTTCACTACCTAGGAGTTTGTCGGCCTTTGGGCCGACCAACTCCTTGGGCAAAACCGCCTGCTGGAAAACGGCGAAAAGGGCCATCGAAACACGAACTCAACCCGCTCTCGTCGCCCATCGCGGGCCAAACGGGGCATCTTTCCTTAGGTCTCATGCTAAGTTTCCAGGCGGTTTTGCTTTAGCAGCCTGTCCGCGCGTTAAGTCCGACAGGCTGCTAGCTGCTGCCACCACCCCCGTTCAGAAACGGGACCCTCGGGCTAGGAGTTTGTCGGGCTTTGGTCCGACAAACTCCTGGCGTGCAAGTGTTAAGCTCGGCCTTCTGGATCGTTGAGACTTCGCTTCAGAGAAGGAAACCTAAAAATTGAAGGTGAGCGGCAAGACTATTCGCGGGACCTTGCTCCATTTGAGGGCGCGCCTCCGCGGAAACGGCTTGGCAAAAAAGTACGCCGGCGACGAGCCGCCGCTGCGATCGGAGCTGCTCAGTGCCGACCAGATGGAACAGCATGGCAAGACGCTGGCGGGCTCGCACAAGTTGAGTCTGACCCGCGCACCGGACCAGCTTCTGG
>JACPEF010000172.1 GCA_016183675.1 Betaproteobacteria bacterium | reverse complement strand
GGGCCCGCAGGCCGAGCGCGATCCGTGGGGCTCGCCGTCGCTCGAGTGGACGACGGCCTCGCCGCCGCCGCCGCAGAACTTCGACAAGTTCCCGGTCGAGGTGCCGGCTGACTGGAGCCCGTACCGTTACGGGTCACGGTAAACGCACGGGCAGAGGCGAGCGGAATGATCCGATCCGGCAAGTCTTCTAGTGCCGTTCCAACTATTTGTGACTAATCCGGTCGGTTCTACTGGAACCGATTATCGCGGGCAGGCAAGCCCCGTTCCAACTATCGAGGCCGATCCAACTGCGCCTCGAGGAACGGAAAGTTGGAACGGGGCAAGCTATCTATGCTAGGAAAATCAAGTTGGAACGGCACTAGACGGGTCGCCTGGCTGCTGGCGGGTCTGATCCTGCTCTCCTTCGCCTTTGGCGTGGTCATGTTTCTGCCCGCCGAGCACCGCGCGCAGAAGCTGGAGCAGGTGAAGCAAAAGTATCAGGCGAAGCAACACAGGATGCCATCGTCTTCGGCCGATCCACCCGCACGCGCAACGCGACCATGAGCGGTTGAGGGCGTCCACAAGGCACGGAGCACGATAGAAAATTTATGCGAAGCTACTCCATCGCCCGTGGCGCGGCGCGCGCCGTTGCCGTCCCCTGGCGCGCCTACTGGCGGTTGTGCAAGCCCAATGTGGTGCTGCTCGTCACCTTCACCGCGGTGGTCGGCATGCTCCTCGCCACCGCGGGCGCGCCGCCGCCGGGCGCCTTCGTGTTCGGCGCCCTGGGCATCGCGCTGGCGGCGGCCTCCGGCGCCGCGTTCAACCACGTGGCCGACCGGCACATCGACGCGGTCATGGCGCGTACCAGCCGGCGGCCCCTGCCGACGGGCGAGGTCGGCACCCGCACGGCGGTGCTGTTCGCACTCGCGCTCGGCGCGCTGGCGATGGTCGTCCTGTTCGGGCTCGTCAACCCTCTCACCGCGCTGCTCACCTTCATCTCGCTCATCGGCTATGCCGTCATCTACACCCTCTTCCTCAAGCGCCGGACGCCCCAGAACATCGTGCTGGGTGGGGCGGCGGGCGCGGCGCCCCCGGTGCTGGGCTGGACGGCGATGACCGGTCAGATCCATCCCGAGGCGCTGCTGCTGTTCCTCATCATTTTTGTGTGGACTCCGCCCCATTTCTGGTCCCTCGCCATCCGCCGGCGCGAGGACTATGCCCGTGCCGGCATCCCCATGCTGCCGGTGACCCACGGGGTGCGCGTGACCAAGCTCCAGATCCTGCTGTACACGGCGCTGCTGGTGGCGGTCACCCTGCTGCCGTTCATCACGCACATGAGCGGGCTGATCTACCTGGCGGGCGCGATCGCGCTGGGCATCGGGTTCCTGCGTTCCGCGTTGGCGCTGTACCGCACCGATTCCGACGCGCAGGCGATGAGGACCTTCGACTACTCCATCCTGTACCTCAGCCTGCTGTTCGCGTTCCTGCTAGCGGACCACTACGCGCGGCTATTCCTGCGCGCCTTTGTCCTCTAACGGCCGCGCGCGTCGGCCACACCGACAAGATCACCACCACCACGAACAGCAGCCCGCCGACGATGGAGCCGTGGTAGTGGGCGGGGATGACGACGTTGACGACGCGCTGAGCAAGCACAAGTGCAGGTGAACGCGACTCGCGTTACTGAGGTTGGGAATAGGAAATAGGGAATAGGAATTGGGGGCGTGCACACCGCGCCTTTACCGTTCACTGTTCACCATTCACCGATTCTACGGGCACTGCTGGCCGATCAGCAGGCGGAGCCGCTCCGGGTCCCTGATCCTGACGTGCTTGTGGCGGACCTCGATGAGATTGTCCTGCTGGAAGCGCGAGAAGGCGCGGCTGATCGTCTCGAGCTTGAGCCCGAGGTAACTGCCGATCTCCTCGCGCGTCATGCGCAGGTTGAACTCGGTCGCCGAGTAGCCGCGCGCGGCGAAGCGCTGCGAGAGGTTGAGCAGGAACGCCGCCAGGCGCTCCTCCGCTTTCATGGTGCCGAGCAGCAGCATCACCCCGTAATCGCGCACGATCTCGCGGCTCATGATGCGGTGCAGCTGGTGTTGCAGGGAGGGCAGCTCGCGCGAGAGCTGCTCGAGGTAGGCAAACGGGATCTCGCAGACTTCGCTGTCCTCCAGCGCGACCGCATCGCACATGTGGCGCCCGCTGCTGATCGCGTCCAACCCCAGCAGGTCTCCCATCATGTGGAAACCGGCCACCTGCTCGCGCCCGTCGTCGTGCAGCGCGCAGGTTTTCATGAAGCCGGAGCGGATGGCGTAGAGCACGGCGAGCGGGTTGCCGGCGCGGTAGAGGTGCTCGCCGCGCCTGAGCTTGCGGCGGTGGTTGACGAGGCGGTCCACCCGTGCCATCTCGCGGGCCTCCAGCCCCGCCGGAAGGCACAGCTCGCGCAGGCTGCAGGAGGAGCAGGCTATGCGCAACTGGCGCAGGTCCACGGGGCGGGGGACAGGGGTGGTTTTCACGCTAAAAAGTATGCGGCGGCGTCCGGCACCCCTTTTGACCTACATCAAAGCATTCAGGACACGCAGTGCAATACTACACGCTCGAACCAGGCATCGCACGCGAGGGGTTGTTCCCGCTCATGAATTTCGCACCGATCGAGTTTGACGCCGAGCTGGTGCGGCGCTTCGACCGCAACGGGCCGCGTTACACCTCGTATCCGACCGCCGACCGCTTCGTCGAGGCGTTCGGGGAGGAGACCTACCGGACCTGGGCGGGGCGCCGCAACGTCGGCGGCATCCAGCGGCCGCTGGGACTCTACGTGCACCTGCCGTTCTGCCGCGACGTCTGCTTCTACTGCGCCTGCAACAAGATCGTGACGCGGGATTCGGGCAAGGCGGCGCGCTACCTCGACTACCTGGGCCGGGAAATCGAGCTGCAAGCGGCGCTGTTCCGCGACGACCCGCACGTATCGCAGATGCACTGGGGCGGCGGCACGCCGACCTACTATGATGCGCGTCAGCTGCGGGCGCTGTTCGCGCGGCTGGCCGACCACTTCGAGTTCACGCCGCACGGTGAGTATTCGATCGAGGTCGATCCGCGCAGCGTGGATACCGAGACGATCCCTGCGCTGCGCGAGACGGGATTCAACCGCGTGAGCTTCGGGGTGCAGGACTTCGATCCCGGGGTCCAGGCCGCGATCCACCGGGTGCAGAGCGAGGAGCGCACGCTCGGCGTGATCGAGGCCGCGCGCCGGGCCGGGTTCGACTCGATCAACGTGGACCTCATGTACGGGCTGCCGAAACAGACGCTGATGAGCTTCAACGTGACGCTCGCGCGCGTGCTCGCGGCCCGGCCCGACCGCATCGCGCTCTACAACTACGCGCATCTGCCCACGCTGTTCAAGGCGCAGCGCCGCATCAACGAATCCGATCTGCCCTCGGCGGAGACGAAGCTGAAGCTGCTCGGGCTCGCGATCAGGCGACTCGGCTCGGCGGGTTACGTCTACATCGGCATGGACCATTTCGCGCTGCCCGAGGACGCGCTCGCGGTGGCGCAGCGCCAGGGGCGGCTCCACCGCAACTTCCAGGGCTATTCGACCTGCGCCGAAGCCGATCTCGTCGGGCTCGGTGTCTCCGCAATCGGCGCCATCGGCCCGACCTACAGCCAGAACCACCGCGCGGTGGAGGAGTACTACGACTGCCTCGACCGCGGACGGCTGCCCATCATGCGCGGCATCGAGCTGACCGCCGACGACCTCGCGCGCCGCGCGGTGATCCAGGCGCTGATGTGCCACTTCGCGCTGTCGAAGGAGTCGGTCGAGATCGCCTACCTCATCCATTTCGACCGCTACTTCGCGGCCGAGATCGAGGATCTGCGCGAGTTCGAGAAGCTTGGCCTGATCGCGGCCGAGGAGGGCTGGCTCACGGTCACCCCCAAGGTACGCTTTGTCATCCGCAGCATCTTCGACCGCTACCTGCGGCACGACCGCGAAGTGCGCCGCTACTCGCGGGTCATATGACCCGCGAGACCGACTTCGAAAGCAGACGTGAGAGCGTGAGGGCGTGAGAGCGGGAGAGCGGAGAGCGACAGAACCCATGAGAGCGTAAGGGCGGGAGAGCAATTACTTCCGTGAGGGCGTGAGGGCGTCAGAGCGTGAGAGGGAAAATACCCTTCGATCTCACGACTTCCCCATCTCACGATCTCACGGCTTTTCGATCTCCCGACCTCACGGTCTTTTCATCTCACGATTTCCCGACCTCCCGATCTCCCGGCTTTTCCGGCTCCCGATCTCCCGATTTCACGACCTCCCGTTATTTCGGGCTGGGACTCGTGTGGGGGTGGCTCCCGTGCGGCATGGTCTACGCCGTGCTGATTGCCGCGGCTGCCGCGGCCGATCCCCTTCATGGCGCGCTTCTTAGGGCCGCGTTCGGGCTGGGCACGCTGCCCAACCTGCTCGCCGTCAGCGCGTGGTTCGGCAACCTCGCGATGCTCTCGCGGACGCGCGTGGCGCGGGCGGTGATGGCGGCGCTGATCGCAGGCGTCGGCGCTATTGGCCTCGTCAAGGCCGCACAACCCGCTCACGCTCACGGCGGATCCTGGAGCGCGCCCGGGGACGTCCAGCCGCCCGCTCGCCTCTTCCGCCAGCCTCGACTGAAGAACCCGTGCCGCCGCCTCGATGGAGGCTCAGTGGTCCGGGGCGCGTTCCTCCTCATACCCTTCGTCTTCGTCCGCAGGCGCCCCCGGCGGCGGGACCAGACCGAACTGTCTGATCATGCGCCGCAGGCGCGGCCGGGACACTCCCAGAATCGCGCAGGTCCGGCCGCGGTGCCAGCTGGTCGCCTCCAGAACGCGCAGCACGTGCGCCTTTTCGATCTCTCGCAGGCTGCGCTGCGCCGCCGGCTTGGCGGGGTCCGCCGCGTCGGCGGATCGATCGGCGATGTGCGCGGGTAACGCATCGGGGGTGACGATGTCCGCAGGCGAGAGAGCGACCGCCTTCATCAGGGCATTTTCCAGTTCGCGCACGTTTCCCGGCCAGGGGTATGCCTCGAAACCGCGCAGCACCTGCGGGTCGACGCGCCAGACATGCCGC
>JACPEF010000177.1 GCA_016183675.1 Betaproteobacteria bacterium | reverse complement strand
TTGACCGGCCGGTGGTCCACGAGGTCGCGCAGCGCCTCGATCAGATTTTCGGCGTGAAACACCACCTGCTCGCGCACCGAAAGCGGAGCGGTGTGGTGGTTGATGCCGAACGCAAAGAGCTGCATCGCCGTCGCGGGCTCCATGGAAGGAGCTAGATATTAATACGCCAGCCGCGCGCGCGACAATGCGCCGCGCGCCCTGCCGCAGGGCCGCGCAGCCGTGTCAGGCGCCCTGCCCGTTGCGCAGCGGCTCGCCCCGCGCCCATTTCCTCAGGTTGGCCAGAAAGATTTCGGCGGAACGGCGGTCGTTGCCGCTGGAGACCTGGGCGTTGTGCGGGGTGACGATGACGTTGGGCATGCTCCACAACGGGGATTCCGCGGGCAACGGTTCCTTCGCGAACACGTCGAGATAGGCGCCGGCGAGATGGCCACTGCGGAGCGCCTCGATCAGCGCCGGCTCGTCCACCACGCCGCCGCGCGAGACGTTGATGACGCAGGCGCCGCGGGGCATCTGCGCCAGCGTTTGCGCGTTCACCAGGTGATGGGTCTCCGGCGTGTGCGTGCAGGCGAGCACCACCCATGGCGCGCGCGGCCAGAGCTCCGGCAGCGCGGCCGGCGTGTGCATCTCGTCCGCCGGATCGCCGGGCTGCTTCGGGCTGCGCCGCACGGCGACGACGTGCATGCCGAGGGTCCGGCAGAAACGCGCGACGGTGCCCCCGATGATCCCGAGCCCCACGATCACCACCGTCTGCCCGCGCAGGTCCCGCGGGACCGCCTCGCCCCGTACCGGCTCCCATGCGTGCCGCCGCTGCGCATCGAGCCAGCGCGGGAAACCTCGCGCCAGCATCATGAGCCCGCAGATCGCGGTGTGGCCGACGGGCTCGCCATTGGAACCGATCGACGAGGTGAGGCTCACCCCCCGCTCGATCAGCGGCGGCAGGAACGGGTGCTGGTCGATGCCGGTGCTGGAGAAATGTACCCACTTCAGGTTGGGCGCCGCGCGCACCGTGTCGCCGAAAGTCCGGTAGTGTTCCGAGAAACGCAGGTCGCGCGAGAGGTACGCGACCTCGATCCCGGCGCAGTCTTCCGGCGTGAGCCGCGATTTCGGGTCGTCGGGCAGGTGCGTTATCCGCAGCTCGAGGCCCGCCTCGCGCGCGGCGGCGGCGAACCCCTCGCCGAAGCTGGCGACGAACTCCCGGGACAGCAGAAAACCCGTCACTGAGCGCGGATCGAATCGTTTCAGTGCTTCTTGCGCTTGTCGCGCGCGAACAGCCGGTCGAGCTTCCGCTCGTAGGCGTGGTAGCCGAGGAACTCGTAGAGCTCCTCGCGCGTCTGCATCAGCTCCACCACGCCCTTTTGCGTGCCATCCTTGCGCACCGCCTGGTAGACCCGGAGCGCCGCGGCGTTCATCGCGCGGAACGCCGAGAGCGGATAGAGCACCATGGCGACGTTGGCGCCGCGCAGTTCCGCGACCGTGTAGAGCGGCGTCCTGCCGAACTCGGTGATGTTGGCGAGGATCGGCACTTTCACCGCGTCGGCGAACTTCCGGTACATCGCGAGCTCGGTGATCGCCTCGGGGAAGATCATGTCGGCGCCGGCCTCGACGCAGGCGCACGCCCGGTCGATCGCCGCCTGCAGGCCCTCCACTGCGAGCGCGTCGGTGCGCGCCATCACGACGAACGCGGGGTCGGTCTTGGCGTCGACCGCGGCTTTGATGCGATCCGCCATCTCCTGCGGCGACACCAGTTCCTTCCCGGGCCGGTGACCGCAGCGCTTGGCGCCCACCTGGTCCTCGATGTGCATGGCGGCGGCGCCGTAGCGGATGAGCGAGCGCACGGTGCGCGCGATGTTGAACGCGCTCGCCCCGAAGCCCGTGTCCACGTCCACCAGCAGCGGAGCCGAGCAGACATCGGTGATGCGGCGCACATCGGTCAACACGTCGTCCAGCCCGCTGATCCCCAGATCGGGCACGCCCAGCGAGCCGGCGGCCACGCCCCCGCCGGAGAGGTAAATGGCGCGGTAGCCGACCCGCTCGGCTAGGCGCGCGTGATAGGCATTGATGGCGCCGATGATCTGCAGCGGGCGCTCCTCGCCGAGCGCGGCGCGGAAGCGCGCGCCCGCGGAAGCCGGTCGGGACTTGGCGGCGGACGAGAGGTCGGTCATGGCAACGGGCTTCTAAGCGCTCCTAACACGATGAGGCATACGCTGCGCTGTCACGGTCTTGGCCGAACGTGCCGCAAGGCTGTCGCGCGCCATCGCCAATTCTAGCTCGCAACGGCCATACACTTCATCATGTTAGGAGCGCCTGCGGGTCGGGCGCGCCGGATGCGGGCTGCTGGAAGTCCATTATATGAAATGGGCGCGCGGTGTGGTCCAAGTGCCCACCACCTTAGCACAGAAGCGGATATTTTACCGGCCGCCCGCTGGTGGCATAATCACGTTCGGTTCACGATCCGGACTCCACCATGCCACGCAAAGCCGAAGCCGCGGCCGGCGCCCGCCTGACCGGCACCCAGAGCATCGAGCGCGCGCTGACGCTGCTGCGCGAGATCGCCGCGCACAACCGCGGCGGCTCGCGCCTGCTCGACCTCGCCACCCGCACCGGGCTGCAGCGCCCGACGGTGCACCGGATGCTCAAGTGCCTCGCCGTGGAAAACATGGTGCAGCAGGACCCCGACACCCACCGCTACTACCTCGGTTCGATGGTGTTCGAGCTGGGGCTGACCGCGGCGCCGCGCTTCAACCTGCGCGAGATCTGCCACCCGGCGCTCACGCGCATCGCGGAAGCGACGGGCGACACGGTGTTCCTCACGCAGAGGAGCGGTCTCGACGTGGTGTGCCTGGACCGGCGCGAAGGCGCGTTCCCGATCAAGACTTTCACGCTCGAGGTCGGCATGCGCCGCCCGCTCGGCGTCGGCACCGGCAGCCTCGCCATCCTGTCCGCGTTGCCCGAGGACGAGATCCAGAAGGTCGTGGGGGCCAACGCCGGGCGGCTGCCCGAGTACGCGCTCAACGCGAGCACCCTCCTCGCCCAGGTGAAGCGCGCGCAGAAGATCGGCTACGCGATGCGCGACGCGCCGGGGCTCGCCGGCGTGCGCTCCGTCGGGCAGGCGTTGCGCAACCAGAGCGGGGTGGCGTTTGCCGCGCTCTCGGTATCCACCATTTCGAGCCGCATGAGCGAGAAGCGCCTGGCCGAGGTCGCCCAGCTCCTCAAGAACGAGACGCGCCAGCTCGAACGCCAGCTCCTCACCGGCGCCGAGTCGCGCTAAGCCATGAGGCTGTTTCAAGCCGATGCCCGCTGTCCACTGGACCGCGTGCGCGTGCTGGACCTCTCGCGCGTGGTCGCCGGCAACATGGTGAGCCTGCTGCTCGCGGACTTCGGCGCGGAGGTGATCAAGATCGAGCCCCCGGAGGGCGATCCCCTGCGCGACTGGCTGGTGGCGGGGGTCGCCACCAACTGGAAGGTTTATGCCCGCAACAAGAAAAGCGTGTGCTTGAACCTGCGCAGCGATGAGGCGAAGGCGCTGCTGCTCCGACTCGTCGAGACCGCGCACGTCTTCATCGAGAACTTCCGGCCCGGCACGCTCGAGAAGATGGGCCTGGCGCCCGAAGTGCTGCACGCGCGCAATCCGAAGCTTGTCATCGTGCGCGTCACCGGCTGGGGCCAGACCGGGCCGTACCGGCACAAGCCGGGCTTCGGCACGCTCGCCGAAGGTGCGTCGGGATTCGCTGCGCTCAACGGTTTTCCCGACCGCGAGCCGGCGCTGCCGCCGATGCAGCTCGCCGACTGCACCGCGGGCGTTTACGGCGCGTTCGCCGCGCTCGTGGCGCTGCGCGAGATCGAGGTGAGCGGCGGCCGGGGACAGGTCATCGATCTCTCGCTGCTCGAGCCGCTGTTCTCCTTCATGGGGCCGCAGGCGGCCGGCTACCGGGCGAGCGGGACGGTGCGCTCCCGCACCGGCAGCCGCTCCACCACCGCCGCTCCGCGCAACGCCTACCGCGCAGCCGACGGCAAATGGGTGTGTCTCTCGGCCTCGACCCAGGCCATGACCGAGCGCCTGTTCCGCGTCATCGGCCGCCCCGACCTGATCGACGATCCGCGCTACCGGACCAATGCCGAGCGCGTCAGGAACGCCGCGGGGCTCGACGCCATCATCGGCGAGTTCATCGGCCGCATGACGCTCGGGGAAAACCTGGCGTTCTTCGACAACGCCGAAGTGACGGTGGGCCCGATCTACGACATCTCGCAGATCGTGGAAGACCCCCATGTGAACGCGCGCGAGATGGTGGTGGATTTCCCCGACGACGAGATGGGCGCGGTCCCGATGCACTGCGTGGTGCCGCGGCTCTCCGCAACCCCCGGCGCGATCCGCCGCGCTGCTCCCAGGCTCGGGGAGCATAATGCCGAGGTGCTGGGCGCGTTGGGCTTGAGCCGCGAAGACCTCGCGCGGCTCGCCGGCGCGGGCGTGATCCACCAGGGCAAGCCGCGCAGAAGGGCGGCCGCGGCCGAAGCCTGACAGACGCCAGTGAGCGGTGAGCAGCAAGCAGCAGAGCCTAGAACGACGCGTTTTCCGCTCACCGCCTACTGCTTACCGCTTACGGTTAACGGAGGACACCCGTGACACGCGAACTGCCGGTATGGCGTTCCCTGCTCTACGTGCCGGTCAACGTCGAGAAGTTCATCGAGAAGGCGCACACCCGAGGCGCGGACGTGATCCAGCTCGACCTCGAGGACGCCGTTCCGCCCGCGGAGAAGGAACGGGCGCGCGCGCTCGTTGAAAAGAACGCGGCGCGGGTGCGCCGGGGCGGGGCCGACGTGGTGGTGCGCATCAACCAGCCGCTCTCACTCGCGGCGCGCGACCTCGAGCACTCGATTCTGCCCGACGTGGACGGCATCGCGATCACCAAGGTCGACAGCGCCTCGCACGTGAAGCTGCTCGACCAGCTCGTGACCGGGCTCGAGGAAAAGCGCGGCATGAAGGCGGGGCACACGAGCTTCATCACCATGATCGAGACCGCCGATGCTTTCACGCGCATCGACGAGATCCCGCGCGCGAGCCCCCGCGTGGTGGCGATGAACATCGGCGGCGAGGACTTCGCGCTCGACTGCGACATGCAGCCCGACGAGGACGTGCTGCTGCACCCCAAGCAGCGCATGATCATCGCGGCGCGCGCCGCAGGCGTGATGCCGCTGGGGTTCATCGGCACGGTGGCGGACTTCAGCGACTGGGAGCGCTTCCGGCTCATGGTGCGGCGCTCGCGCCGCTTCGGCTTCGACGGGGCGGGATGCATCCATCCCGGCCAGGTCAAGATCGTGAACGAGGAGTACACGCCGAGCGAGGCGGAGGTCGCGTACGCGCGCAAGGTCATCGAGATGGACCGGGAAGCCGCAGCCTCCGGCCGGGGCTCGTTCCAGATCGACGGCAAGATGATCGACATCCCGGTGGTGGTGCGCGCCGAGCGGCTGATCCGGCGTCACGAAGCGATCAGGCGGCGCGAAGCGAAGACGCTCGCGGCCGCGCGCTGACGGCTAATGAAGCGAGCCACAGAGAACACAGAGAGCACCGAGGAAAACCAAAATGGCAAAGTTTCATGCACTGGTTGATTGTCGCCACTCTCTGTGTCCTCCGTGAACTCTGTGGCTGATGATTGGAAAGCGAAGCGTATGACACAGGAACTGGAGAACCTCAAGGACTGGATCGGGCGCCGCGAGTCCGATAGGGACTACGTCACCGTGCCCGCCGTGCACCGGCTCTCGGCCACGCTCGACCGCGACGACCCCGCGCCCAGGATCGGCGATCCGCTGCCGGTCGGCTGGCACCAGATCCTGTTCCCGCGCGTGGTGCGCCACTCTCAGATCGGGGCCGACGGTCATCCCAGGCGCGGCGATTTCCTGCCGCCGGTGCCGCTGCCGCGCCGCATGTTCGCCGGCAAGCGCATCAGCTTTGTGGCGGACTTGAGGGTAGGCGACGAGGTGCGGCGCGAATCCGTGATCAAGGAAGTGAACATCAAGCAGGGCCGAACCGGGCAGATGGTGTTCGTGACGGTCAAGACCGACATCTCGAGCGCGCGCGGGCTCGCCATCACCGAGGAGCAGGACATCGTCTACCGCGAGGCGCCGGGTTCCGGCGCCCCGCCCCCGCCGCCGCAGCCGGCGCCGGGGAGAGCCGTGTGGAGCCGCACGGTCACGCCCGACCCGGTGATGCTCTTCCGCTACTCCGCTCTCACCTTCAACGGGCACCGCATCCACTACGACCACCCGTACGTGACGCAGGTCGAGGGCTATCCCAACCTCGTGATGAACGGCGGGCTCACCACGTTGCTCGTGTTCGAGCTCGCGCGCACCCACGCCTCCACCCCCATCCACTACCTCTCGTCGCGCAACGTGCGCGCGCTGTTCGTCAATCAACCGATCACGCTCGCCGGCGAGCCTTCGCCCGACAACCGGACCGCGAAGCTCTGGGCGGCGGACCAGGAGGGGGCGCTCGCGCTCTCCGCCGAAGCCGAATTCAGGTGATCGGCTTGAAACCGCGGATGAACGCCGATGAGACCAACCGCGAGAAGCATTAGCCACAGAGATCACAGAGCACACAGAGAGTCAAAATGCCGAAACGTGTGCTGTCCGTCTGTTTGGATTTCTCCGGGAACTCTGTGTCCTCTGTGGCTGGATTTTCCGGTTTTCATCCGCGTTCATCTGCGTTTATCTGCGGTTCATTCGCTCGTTGATCTTTGACCATGGCCGGCGGGCCGCTCGAGGGCATCCGCATCATCGACCTCACCTCGGTGGTGGTGGGACCGCTCGCCACCCAGGTCCTTGCCGACCACGGCGCCGACGTGATCAAGGTCGAGAGCCCGGCCGGCGACCTCGGCCGCGCGATCGGCGGCGGCGGCCGCACTTCCGGCATGTCGCCCAAATTCCTGCACTTGAACCGCAACAAGCGCAGCATCGTGCTCGATCTCAAGCAGGCCGCGGGCTACGCGGCGCTGATGCGGCTCGTGAAGAACGCCGACGTGCTCGTGTGGAACAACCGGCCCCCTTCGATGGCTCGCATGAAGCTGTCGTACGAGGAGGTCCGCGCGGCCAACCCGAAGATCATCTATTGCGGCATGTTCGGCTTCGGCCAGGACGGCCGCTACCGGGACAAGCCCGCCTACGACTCCATCATCCAGGGCGCGGCCGGAGTCGCCGCGCTCTATCATCGCGCCGCGGGGGAGCCGCGCTATCTGCCGATGGTCATGGCCGACCGCATGGTGGGACTGATCGCGGCGCAGATGATCCTGATCGCGCTCATCCACCGCGCCCGCACCGGCAAGGGGCAGGCGATCGAGATCCCGATGTTCGAGAACATGGCGGTCCAGGTGCTCTCCGAGCACATGTACCTGAGGACCTTCGAGCCGCCGCTCGGCGGCACCGGCGATCCGCGGCTGCTCGACCCCGATGGGCGGCCACTGCCCACCCGTGACGGATACGTCTGCGTCGCGGCCAACACCAACGACCAGGCGTTCGCGTTTTTCGACGCCATCGGCCGGTCCGAGCTCAAGACCGATCGGCGCTTCAACTCCGTCAACGCGCGCTTCAAGAACGTGCGCGAGTACTACCGCATCCGCACGGAAGCGCTGAAACAGAAGACCACCGCGGAATGGCTCCGGATCTTCGACCGCTGCGACGTGCCCGCGATGCCGTATCACACGCTCGACTCGCTGATGGAGGACCCGCACCTCAAGGACGTGGGCCTCTTCCGGGTGGTCGAGCACCCGACCGAAGGGGGGGTGATCAACATGGCGCTGCCCAACCGACTCACCGGCGGCGCGCGCCCGGACTTCCGGCCGGCGCCCAAGATCGGGCAGCACAGCGTCGAGATCCTGCGCGAGGCGGGCTACGAGGAGGCCGCGATCGCCGCCATGGTCGCGAGCGGCGCGACGCTCGACGGACGGATCGAAAAGCAGCGATGAACGATGAACGAGAGCGCGTCTTTCAGGAGCGACAGAAACATGCGCTTCCAGCTCGAATCGGCAGTGGTCAGCGCTGCCGCGCTGCTGGCGGCAAGCGCGTTGGTTCACGCGCAAAGCTATAAACGCTGCGAAAAACGGGGCGTTAAGTCATAATTACCGCCCTGTCTTTTCAATCCCCGTTTCACCCGTAAGGAGCACACCATGCAGCTCACCCGGCGCAGTGCGCCAGTCATTGCCGGCATTGTCTTTTTCGCCGCGGCCTCTGTCTTCACGCCCGGCGCGCTCCACGCGCAGAGCGCGGCCCAGCAGGAATACACCCCGACCGTCGGCCAGGAAGGCAAGGACGTCATCTGGGTGCCCACGCCGCAGGCGCTGGTCGAGCGCATGCTCGACATGGCCAAAGTCACGCCCCAGGACTACGTGATCGACCTCGGCTCGGGCGACGGCCGCACCGTGATCACCGCCGCCAAGCGCGGCGTGCGCGCGCTCGGCATCGAATACAACCCCGACATGGTCGAGCTCTCCAAGCGCAACGCCGAAAAAGCGGGCATCTCGGGGCGCGCCCAGTTCGTCCAGGGCGACATCTTCGAGACCGACTTCAGCCAGGCGACCGTGCTCACGCTCTATCTCCTGCCGAGCCTCAACCTGAAGCTGCGCCCGACCATCCTCAAGATGAAGCCCGGCACGCGCGTGGTTTCCCACGCGTTCAGCATGGACGACTGGCAGGCCGACCAGACCGAAAGCGTGGAAGGCCGTACCGCCTACCTGTGGATCGTGCCGGCTCCCGTGGAAGGCGCGTGGCGCTGGAACATTTCCGGCAGCGGACCGCGCGATTACGAGATGGTGCTGCGCCAGCACCACCAGCAGGTCGAAGGCCTGGTGAGGCTCAACGGCAAGACCGGTCAGCTGCGCAACGTCACGCTGCGCGGCGATGCGATCAGCTTCACGGTCTTCGAGCCCACCAGCTCGAACCCGATCCGCCGCGACTTCACGGGCCGCGTGTCCGGCGACACCATCGAGGGAACGGTGAAGCATCCCGGCGGCGAGGCGAAGTGGACGGCGACGCGCGCAGCCGCCGCTAACTGACTATTGCGCGAACACGGAGCCTGAGCCAGGCCAGCACAGAAATCGCACGCGGCCATCATCGGTGGCGGCACCATGGGCGGGGACATCGCCATCATTTTCGCCGCCGGCGGCTGGAACGTGCACGTGATGAGCCCGTCGCAGACGACGCGCGATGCGCTGCCGGCGCGGCTCGCGGCGGGACTCAGGAAACTCGGCGCGCCCGAAGCCAACACCGCCGGCGTCAAGACCTACCCCAAACTCGATGACCTGCCCTGGAAGGACATCACCGTGGTGGTCGAGGCGGCGACGGAGGACTTGCCGCTCAAGCACCGGCTCTTCGCCGAGCTCGAGCGCCTGGCGCGGCCCGATGCGATCCTCGCGAGCAACACTTCCACCTTCCCCATCGGCGACATCGGCAAGGCGCTGAAAACGCGCGCGCGGGTGGCCGGCCTGCACTTTTTCATGCCGGCGCACCTCGTGCCGCTCGTGGAAGTGATCAGCGCGGAGTTCACCGACGCGCAGGCCGCCGGGCAGTTGATGAAGCTCATGCGAGAGCTCGGCAAGGCGCCGATCCACGTCAGCAAGGACGTCCCCGGCTTCGTCGGCAACCGCCTGCAGCACGCGCTGATGCGCGAAGCGCTGTACCTGGTGGCGAACGGCGTCACGACTCCGGAAGGCATAGACACCGCGGTGCGCTACGGCTTCGGCTTCCGCTACATCGCGTGCGGCCCGATGATGCAGAAGGAGCTGTCGGGGTGGGACACCAATCTCCTCGCCGGCACCTCGGTCTATCCGCATCTCTACAACGAGAAGGCCCCGCCCCCGTTCCTGAAGGAAATGGTCACCAAGGGCCATGTCGGCATGAAGGCGAAGCGCGGCCTGTGGGAGTGGACCGACGAGAAGGTGGCGAAAGAGAAGGCGCGCATCGAGCGCTGCCTGCAGGCCGGGATGGAAATCCTGAGATCCGACGCCGCGAAACAGGATTGATGTCGCACCGGGAGGCCGGCTATGAGCAGAATTCCAAACCCGGACCGGCTGAAGCTCGCCGAGCAGATTCAGTCGATCGAATCGTTCACCGACAGGGTCAAGGCGGTAGGCCCGGGCATGTCGAACCGCGCTGCTACGCTGCTCGCGCTCCATTACGAGTCTGTCGCGGTCATCGCCAGACTCGCGGAGCTCGTGGACCGGGGCGGCAACTCGATCCTGATCGACAAGGCCGCCACCGCCCTGCAGCGCTGGAACCAGTGCGTGACCGAGGCAAGGGTGATCGTCAGATCCGGCTAGGTCCTGTTAAACCGGACGCAAGGCGCCGGTTTAACTAGCGCGCCGGAGCGCGGAGCAGGTGCCCGCTTGCGGGTGCGACCGCGGAGGCGCGCAGGCGGCCGATGCGATTACGTGAATTACTTGCCGACCACAATTCAGAGGACGCGCCCGTTGGAGCGGACGCACGGGGCGCCGCTCATCGCGCGGGAGAAAGAAATGGTGGGCAGGTAGCTCAGTTGCCAGAACCGAGGGGAATGGTGGCCAGGGACGGAATTGAACCGCCGACACCGGCCCGGCTGACTCATCGCCAGCCTTAACATTCACGGCTCTGTGCCCGTGAATGTTAGCCTCCGCCGCAACAAGCCGCACAATGGGATGAAGCCCCCATTTGACCTGCGGTCAGACTTCGCTGAAGCGAAGTCTCGCGCGGCTTGTTGTCAGTCCTGTGCTCTACCAAGTGAGCTACCTGGCGTTTTGCAAGTGGCCAGCGCTTGGTTGGTCAAGACAAGGGAATGGGATGGTGGCCAGGGACGGACGCAGGCTACGCCGGGTGGCCAGGAAGCTCAGTTGGTCGCAGAGGAGAAAAAGGGAGTGGTGGCCAGGGACGGAATTGAACCGCCGACACAAGGATTTTCAGTCCTCTGCTCTACCAACTGAGCTACCTGGCCCCCGATACTACCTACTACCGAAACTGTTGAACCGCCTGACACAAGGATTTTGGCTCCGGCCGGCTGACTCATCGTCAGCCTTAACATTAACGGGTCTGCGCCC
>JACPEF010000008.1 GCA_016183675.1 Betaproteobacteria bacterium | reverse complement strand
GTGCAGCCAATATGTCGATATTGGCAAGCCGAGCGACAAAGCCAGCGCCGATTCTGGCTGCAACCCCTTGCGGGCTGGCGCGAGTTTTGCCCCATGGCTTTGTCGCAAGTCCCTGGCTTAGGAGTACTAAGCGGCGGGCCTTGCTTCGCGCCCTGAGCCAAAATCGTGCCAGCGCATCGCGCGTTTCATTATGTTAGAGGCTCTAAAAGGAGGAGGCCAACATGATTTCACGCTTTCGCTGGCGTCATCTGTTTGCGGCGTGCATCCCGTTCTTGACGGTAGCGGCGTCATCCGCAGCGGAGCCGGCCTGGCCGGCGCGTCCGATACGGCTGCTCATCCCGTTCGCTCCCGGCGGCGGCGCGGACACCCTTGCGCGCATCATTTCGCCGAAATTGACTGAAGGGCTGGGACAGCAATGGGTGGTGGACAACCGGGGCGGAGCCGGGGGCAATATCGCCGCGGAGATCGTCGCCAAGGCGGCGCCGGACGGCTATACCGTGTTCCTGGGATTCAATACGGTGCTGACGGTGAATCCCGGCCTCTACAAGCTGCCGTACAGCGTGGAGAAGGACTTGCAGCCGGTCACGCTCCTCGCCACCGCGCAGTACATACTGGTGCTCCATCCGAGCGTGCCGGCCGGCAACCTGAAGGATTTCATCGCGCTTGCCAAACAGAAGCCGGGCGGCTTCAACTACTCGTCGGGCGGGGTGGGAACTCCGCTACATCTGTCCGCGGAGCTGTTCCAGAAGCGAGCCGGGGTAAAGATGGTGCACCTGCCGTACAAGGGAGGCGGGCCGGCCGCGGCGGCGGTCCTGTCCGGAGAGGCGCAGGTGCTGTTCGGCAGCGTCGCTTCTTCGATGCCGCACGTCAGATCGGGCAGGCTCAAGGCGCTCGCGACCACCGGCCTCAAGCGCTCCAAGGTCGCGCCCGAGCTGCCGACCATGGACGAATCGGGCTTTCCCGGCTTCGAGGTGACCTCGTGGTATGCGCTGCTCGTTCCGGCGAAAACGCCGGCTGCCGTCGTCAACCGGATCCGTGATGTGGCAGTCAAAGCAGTGGGACTGCCCGACGTGCAACAGGCGATGTCGCGTCAGGGGCTGGAGGTCGGGACCAGCACGCCGCAGGGGCTCGCCGCGCGCATCAAGACCGAGACCGCGGTCTGGGCGGCGGTCATCAAGGACGCGGGCATCCGCGCCGAATAAATCCGTAGGCGGTGAGCGGTAAGCGGCGAGCGGTGGATTCGTTGGCGTTGCCCAGGCTGTTAACGGCTCGCAGCTTATGGCTCGCATTGCTTACCTGGCGTAGTGCTGGCGCAGCGCGCGCACGTCGTTCAGCTGCTCGAACGTCCACAGCGCGGAGAGCAGAGCAGCGGCGCGCTTCTTGCCGAGCACGGGGACGATCAGGTCGAGCGCTTTCGCGTTTTCTTCGGCCGGGGTGAGCGGGTTCTCGAAGCTGCCTTTCGCCGCCATCGTCTGGTGGCGGAGCACGCGCCCGTCCTTGAGCCGCACTTCCATCACGCAGCGCCAGCGGCGCTGAGCGTCCGTTAGTTCGGGATCGCCCACGGCCTCGATCCGCTTCCTGAGGTCCAGGACCCTCGCATCTTTCATGCGCGCAAAATCATGCGCCGAGGCGAAAGTGACGTTGCCGTCGAGCAGCATCACCGCGAGCAAGTGCTGCACCGAGATGTCCGGCATGTCGCGTTTGTTGACGATCTCGAGCTCCTTGTCCGGCATGCGCGCAACCAGCTTCGCCACGTCCTCCGCCTTGAAGCCGTGCTGCTGGATCAGCTCGCGCAGCACGTGGAGCGGCCCCTGGATCGGCCCGCCGACCGGCCAGCGCTTGATGCCGCCGCGCAGGATCTCGTAATCGCGGCCGAGCCCGCGGATCATTTCGTTGCGGTCCACCTCTTCGGGAGCGAAGGTGTAGAAGAAATCGCGTTCACCCGAAAATACGTCTTCCACCCCGGTGAAGCCATCCGCGACCATCAGCGCCGCGGCGGTGCCGTTATGCGCCGGCATGCCGCCCATCGCGTAGGCCTTCTCGATGTGCTCGGGATCGCGGAACATGGTGTAGAGGCCGGAAGCCTGCTGTGCCGTGTACGAGATCAGGTAGCGCACGCGCCGCGCGTCCAGCTTCAGCAGCGCGCCCGCCGCCGCGGCCGCCCCGAAGAGCTGCCCGAACGCGCCGGCGTGATGCCCGGAGCGCAGGAAGGGCATGGGCTTCAACGCGATCAGCAGGCGGGCGCAGATGTCGTAGCCCAGCACGATCGCGCGCAGCACGCGCTCACCGGACAGGTGCCCACGTTCGCCGATTGCGAGCGCCGCGGGCACCACGCTCGTCCCCGGGTGCGTGAGCGAGGGCGGATGCGTATCATCGGTCTCGTCGGCGTGCCCGCACATGCCGTTCGCGAGCGCGGCGTTCGCAGCGGAGGTCACGATGCGCGTTCCGACCACGCCTGCTTCGCGCGCCCCACCGAGCGACTTGACGTGGGCGATCGCCGTTTTTCCGGGGAGCAGGCGCGATCCTGAAATCATCGCCGCGAACGTGTCCACTAAATGGATCTTGACGCGATCGGCGACTTCCGCCGGCAGGGGGTTGTTGACTGCCGTGGCGATGTAGCCGCTCAGGTGCGCCATGAGAGGCGAGACTTCCTGGTTCGATTTGGCCATGAATGACGCCGGAACACAGCGGCAATTGGAGAAGGCGCCATTCTACCGCGCGCGCCGCGATGCGATGCCACTCCCTCGCGCCCGGTTCGCGCGTTGACGCCGCAGGCGATTGTTGCGAGACTGCACACGCCGACAAAAGATCGAAAGTCTCGATAAGCCGCAGATCATGGATACCAAAACACCAGCCAGCCCGAACGTCGTACAGGGGGAGAGCGAGCGCAAGGTCTTCCAGCGCGATCCCAACCCGCACATCTTCCGGCCGATCAGCTTCCGCTCGGTCACTGCGCGCAACCGCATCGTGTGCTCGCCCATGTGCCAGTACTCGGCGACCGACGGAGCGCCGAACGACTGGCATTTCCAGCATCTCGCCGCGCGCGCCGTGGGCGGAGCGGGCATCGTGTTCGCGGAAATGACGAACGTGGAGCCGCGCGGGCGCATCTCCGCAGGCTGCCTCGGCTTGTGGAACGACGACCAGCGCGACGCCTTTGCCCGTATCGCGCGTTTCGTCAAGGCGCAGGGCGCGGTGGCGGGAATTCAGCTCGCCCACGCCGGGCGCAAGGCCTCGACCGCGCGCCCGTGGGAGGGCGGCAAGCCGATTCTGCCCGAGAACGGCGGCTGGCAGATCGTCGCGCCTTCACCGATCCCGTTCAGCGAGGGCTATCAGGTGCCGCAGGAAATGGACGAGAAAGCCATAGCCGCAACCGTGGCGAAGTTCGCTGCGTCCGCGCGGCGTGCGCGGGAGGCGGGCTTTGATGTCATCGAACTCCACGGCGCTCACGGATACCTCATATCCTCCTTCCTGTCGCCGATCTCGAACAGCCGAACCGACCGTTATGGTGGCGGCTTCGAGAACCGCGCCCGCTTTCTGCTCGAAGTGGTGGATGCCGTGCGCTCGGAATGGCCGGACGAAAAGCCGCTCTTTGTCAGGATTTCCTGCACCGACTGGATGGAGGGCGGCTGGGACCTCGAATCGAGCGTGAAGCTCGCGCAGGTGCTCAAGGCCGGCGGCAAGGTGGATCTCATGGACTGCTCGAGCGGCGGAGTAGACCCGCGCCAGAAGGTCAACATTCACCCCGGCTACCAGGTGCCGTTCGCCGCGGCGGTGCGCGGCCGCGCCGGCATCGGCACCGGCGCGATCGGCCTGATCTACAGTCCCGACATGGCCGAGCAGATCATCGCCAGCGGCCAGGCCGACCTCGTTGTCATGGCGCGCGCGATGCTGAACGATCCGTACTGGCCGCTCCACGCGGCGAAAGCCCTTCGCGCGAAGATCCCCTGGCCGAAGCAGTACGAGCGGGGGGATATCTTCTAAATGCCGTGAGAGCGGGAGGGTGTGAAGGCGGGAGAGCGACAGAATCCGTTAGGGCGTGAGAGCGGGAGCGCGAGAGACCGATAACCCTCTAACCCTTCCTCTCACGACTTCCCGATCCCACGACTCACGCTTCTTTGGTGATTTCCTTCGCCGTCGCCTTCAGTATCTCGATGAAGCGCCTGGCGGCGGGGGAGAGGTAGGCGTCTTTTCGATAGATCACGCCGATCGGGCGTGTCCACTGCAATTCCTTGACTGGAAGCTCTTTCAGGCCATACCGCTGGGCGGCTTCGTGGAAGACGTGTCTTGAGGTGAAGTCCAGTAAATCGGAGGAAGCCAGGGTCTGAAGCCTGAGACGTACCGAGCGTGTCTCGACTGCGACCCGTGGCGGAGGCAATCCGTTGTCTTGAAACTTCCGATTCAGCCATTGCCGGTACAGGAGATTGGGCTCGGACAACGCCCACCGCTCCTGCGTAAGATCGGCGAGCGTCACCCGTTTTAGCCTGGTCAGCTGATGACCGGCGGACGCAAAGACGACAAACTCGTCGTCATACAAGTGCTCCTGGACAATGCCTTCGGGAATAGATGCGGGGAGGTAGTTGACGATCAGGTCCAGTTCTCCATTGCGTAGAGCCGGTATCATCAAATCGTTGTCCGAAACGCTGCCCTTCAGCGTCACTTTCGGACTGTCCTTCAGCATGGCGATGAAGGCGGCCGGCAACAGGTGTTCGGCGATGATCGGGCCAGCGCCGATGCGGAGGTACCCTACGCGGCCCTGACTCAGGTCTGCGATTTCACGCGCGATATCCTGCAGCGACAATCGAAGCTCGCGCACGTGCAACAGCAGCGCGGAGCCTTCCACAGTCAGCTCGACCCCTTTGGGCGTCCGCTTGACCACTTTCGCCTGCTGAGTGCGGGCGTGCTCAACCCCAGCGCTTCCGCCGCCCGCCCGAGGTGCCCGTGTTCGGCTACCACAGCGAAATATTCGATGTCGCGCAGTTCCATTCTCGTTAACCGCAATTCAACGGGCAGGTAAAACCAGATGATTGCGGAGGCCAAGGCGCGGTGTCAACATTGAAGCACGCTCGTTGACCTTATCGTTATATGTTGAACTGTATTCTGGGGATGAAATAGATGGGTGCCAGATTCTCCGAAGTTGTCACAACGGAAGCCGAAATCCACGCGGCGATCGGACATTCCGGCCATCGTGTGCGCACGAAGGCAGTCGCGGTGCTCGACGATCACTGCCGGGCGTTTATCGCCAAGAGCCCCTTCCTGTTCATTGCCTCGTGTGACGCCGACGGGAACATGGATGTCTCCCCGAAGGGGGACCCACCTGGTTTTGTGCGCGTTCTCGACGAATCAACCCTCGCCATCCCTGATCGTCCCGGCAATCGCCGCGCCGACACCTTCAGTAATCTGCGTCAGCGGCCTCACGTCGGGCTCTTGTTTCTCATCCCCGGTCGGCCGGACACGCTTCGGGTAAACGGATCCGCGTTCATCGTCAGAGACCAGTGGCTTCGCGACCAGATGGCGGTCGGCGGCAAGGCGCCGGATCTCGCCCTGGTCGTGAATATCCAGGAAGTATTTTTCCACTGCCCCAAGTGCGTAGTCCGTTCGAAGCTTTGGGATTCCGCGCAGTGGCCCGATCTCACGGGGCTTGCGTCATTCGCCCAGATGAAGGTCGAACGGGGCAGGCTCGAAGTGAGCGTCGAAGAGATGGAAACCCTCGTCGCGAAAAATACCCGTGAGCGTCTTTACTGATCACAGCCAACCGGGCATCGCAGCGCACCCGCTAAAACGAGCCGCACAATTGTGGCGTTTGACAGGCGCATCACCGGGAAGAATGAGGCACGAGTAAGCCCGTCAGGCTCATTGTGCAGGGGCTGCCGGGGACAGCACCCGCCTTGATAGCACGCCTCATCGCACCGAGGCTCTCCGAATCATTGCGGCAGAAAATGATCGTAGACAACCACGCGGGCGGGGGCGGCATCGTTGCGGCACAGATCGCGGTTGCTTCACCTGCCGATGGCTACACGGTGCTCCTCGCCAGTGCCAGCAGTGTCTCCATTGCTCCATTTCTCGCCAAGAAGCGGCCTTACGATTCCGTTCAGGATTTCACTCCCGTGACGCTCGTCGCGATTGCGCCGCCCATCGTGACGATGCATCCCTCGCTGCCCGTCAAATCGGTCAAGGAACTGATCGGCCTTGCCAAGGCCAGGCCCGATCAACTTCTTTTTGCGTCCCCCAGCGCGGGCTCGGTCCATCATCTCACCATGGAGATGTTCAGCCGCGCTGCCGGCATCACCATGGTGCATGTTCCCTATAAAGGCGGGCCGCCGGCGGTGATAGACACGGTAAGTGGTCGGGTGCAGTTGGTCATCACCACCGTTCCGCCCGTTCTTTCTCACGTCAGAGCGTCGCGTCTGCGAGCGCTTGCCGTCACCAGCAGCAAGCGCATGTCCGTG